>DATHBF010000322.1:0-37131 GCA_035296285.1 Pyrinomonadaceae bacterium
ACCGCCGGGGGTTCTATTCGTTCCTCAGGGCGGTCAGCGGGTCGACCTTCATCGCGCGCCGCGCGGGGATGAAGCTGCCGAGCAGGGTGACCGTCAAAAGCAGGAGCGTGACGAGCGCGAAGATGGACACGTCCGTCGAGCTCACCCCGTAGAGCAGGCTCGACAGCACGCGGCTCAGTCCGAACGCCGCGGCCAGCCCGATGCCCAAGCCGACGAAGGCGAGCACGAACCCCTGCCTCATAATGAGCTTCATCACGTCGCGGGGCTGCGCACCCAACGCGACGCGCACGCCTATTTCCGGAGTGCGCTGCGCGACCGAGTAGGAGACCACGCCGTAGATTCCGATGGAGGCCAGGAAGGCGGCCACGCCCGCTAAGACAAGGAGCAGAATCATGTTGAAGCGGGGCTGCCAGAGCGAGTCGCTCAAGCGCTGCTCCATGGTCTTGAGATCGGCCACCGGCTGGTCCGGGTCCAGCGCGCGCACCTCGCCCCGCACCGCCCCGGACAGCGCGAGCGGGTCGCCGGTGGTGCGCACGGCCACGTACATCTTGGAGAGCGGGATGTTGCCGCCGCCGTGCTGGTACGGGGCGAAGACCTCCCACTCGACGGGCTTGTCCACGCCGTAAGACATCACGTCGCGAATCATACCGACGACCGTCGCGCGCGGGAACTGCCCCCCCGGCGGCAGCAGGGTCGGAGAGAGCATGCTCTCGGGCGGCCCCATCCAGACGCGCTTGCCGATGGGGTCTTCGCCGGGGAAGAACTTCTTCGCCGCGGCCTCGTTGATGATGACCACGCCGGGGCTGTCCTGCGTATCCTGCTCGGTGAAGAAGCGACCCTTGAGGAGTGAGATGCCAGCCGCGCGGAAGTAGTCGGGCGTGGCTTGGTGGAACTCCACGGCCTCGACCTGGTCGAGCGTGGTGGGGGGCGTGTGCCCCTCGATGCTGAACTGCTTGCCCCAGCTTTCGTTCGACATCGGGAGGCCGGTCGTCGCGCCGACGGACTGCACGCCCGGCAGCCCCTTGATGCGCTCTATCGCCTGTTGGAAGAAGGCCGTTCTTTGCCGCGCCTCTTTGTACTTCAGCTCGGGCAGGGCTATCTGCATCGTCAGCAGCTTCTCGGAGTTGAAGCCGGGGTCGGTCGACTGCATGCGCATGAAGCTTTTCAACATCAGTCCCGCCCCGACTAAAAGAACGAGCGCCAGCGCAATTTCGGAGACGACGAGGACGCCGCGCATGCGTCGGCTGCGCGCGCTGCCCGTCGTGCTACGCCCCGAATCTTTGAGAGCCTTGTTCAGGTCGGGGTTCGACGCCTGGAGGACCGGCAGCAGCCCGAAGATGACGCCGGTGAGCACCGACAGCAGCATGGTGAAGATGAGGACGCGGTGGTCGATGGCAATGCCCGCGTCCTGCGTGATGATGGCGGTGCGAGAGAGATTTTCGGGGGCCAGGGCCACTATCGCCTGGAGCCCCCAGGCGGCGAGCGCCAGCCCGAGCGCGCCGCCGAGCACGCTCATCATGATATTCTCGGTGAGCCACTGCCGAATCAGGCGCCCGCGACTCGCGCCGAGCGCGATGCGCAGCGCCGTCTCTCTTTCGCGCGACGCCGCGCGCGAAAGCAACAGGTTCGCCACGTTCGCGCAGGCGATGAGCAGCACGCAGCCGACCGCGCCGAGCAGTATCAGTAGAATCGGGCGGTTGTCGCCGCTCGTATCCTCGCTCAGGGACACGACCCGCGCGCCGAGCCCGGCATTCTCTTTATAATCCTGCGCAAGCTGCCCCGCGATGACGTCCATCTTCGCCTGCGCCTGCGCGACTTCGACGCCCGGCTTCAGACGCCCGATGACGTTGAGGAAGTAATTGTTACGCGTATTTTGGTTGCTGCCCGGCTCGAAAGCCATCGGAATCCAGAGTTCGGCCTTCTGCTTCGCCTGGCGCAGCCAAGTGTCAGGCGGCATCACCCCGACCACCGTGTAGCTCTCGGAATTGAGCGTCACCTGCTGGCCGATCAGGTTCGGGTCGGAGCCGAACCTGCGCTGCCACAGGCCGTGCCCGAGGATGGCGACGCGGTGCTGGCCGAACTTCTCCTCCTCTGGCGAGAAGAGTCGCCCCAGCGCGGGCTTCGTTCCCAACAGTGGAAAGAGGTTTGACGTGACGAACGCGCCGCGAACCCGCTCCGGCTCGCTCCTCGCGCTGATGTTGAAGTCGCCGAGGTAATAAGCCCCCAGCCCTTGAAAGGCCGCATTCTGCTCCTGCCACGCTCGGAAGTCCGGCGGCGCGGTCGAGCCGCGCGTCGTGCTGCGCGCCACGTTGCGCGTCCAGACCGCGACGAGTTGATCCGAGTCGGCGAAGGGCAACGGACGCAGCAGCATCACGTTGACCACGCTGAAGATTGCCGTGTTGGCCCCGATGCCCAGCGCCAGTGCCAGTACGGCGATGAACGTGAAGGTGGGATTCTTGACGAGCATCCGGAACCCGTAGCGGAGGTCCTGCATGACTGCTTCCATGTTCTTACTTCCTCTTTCTCTGGAACGCGCGAGGGCAGCTGACGCGCTGTGTATTTGATAATGAGGTAACAACGAATCGCGTGCGAAGGGGGGGTCGAGTGGTCACCATTATAACACGCCGCCGACCGGGCCCCTACGCTGTGGGACGAAAGCCGCGCGCCTTCGGGCGCCGTCTAGTGGCTGCGCGAGGCAGACAGGGCTTCGTCGATGCATGACCGAAGGCGTTCGGCCAGCACGCGGACGTGGGGTTCGAGCCCCATCGTCGCGTGGTTGCCGGGGACGACGTGAATCTCGACGGGCTCGGTCGAGAGTTCTCCCCACCCCTTCGCTGGGTCGAGCCCGACCATTTCGGGGGGCTCCTCGTTGCTGCGGAACAGCGTGACGCGGCCGGGATAAACCTGCGGGACGTAGTTGCCGGAGACGACGACCCTTGTGCGGAAGACCCGCAGGTGGCGCTGGAGGAACTGGAACGCGTAATGCGGCTCGACGTGGGCGGCGGCCGCGTCGCTCTGCATGAAGTATTTCATGACGTACCTGAGCTGCCCTTCGGAATCGAGCTGCCGCAACTCGGCCAGCATCCCCTTCAGCTCCTCGTCCTTGAGCGAGTAGCGGACGAACTCGTTGGCGAGGATGGTCAGCAGCACGGCGTCGTCGGCCTGGATGGCCTTCCTGAGGAAGGACGGCGCGCCCGCGTCCACCACGACGAGCAGGGGCACGTCCTGCCCCTGCTCCCTCAGTTGTCGCGCCATCTCGAAAGCGACGAGGCCGCCGAAAGACCACCCCCCCAGGAGGTACGGCCCCTCGGGTTGCGCGGCGCGCACGGCCCCGACGTAGCTCGCCGCCATCTCTTCGATAGATATCTCCGGGTCGCCCGCCTTGTAGGCGAAGTGGTCCTGCACGCCGTAGAAGGGCTGGTCCTCGCCCATGTAGCGCGCCCACGGCTCGTAGCAGAGCACCTCGCCGCTGCCCGTGTGGACGCAGAAGAAGGGCGGCTTCGAGCCCTTCGGCTGGATGGGCACGATTGGCGTCGGCGCTATGGCGGCCGCTTGTCCGCGCAGCACGTCGGCGAGGTGCTCGATGGTCGCGCCTTCGAAGAGAATCGATAACGGCAGCTCCTGCCCGAACCACTTGTGAATCTGCGCCATCAGGCGGACGGCCAGGAGCGAGTGCCCGCCGAGGTCGAAGAAGTTGTCGGTGACGCCGAGGTGCTCTTTCGTGCCGAGCACCTCTTTCCAGATGCGCACCAACTGCCCCTCCAGGTTGTCGCGGGGCAGCGCGATAATCTTATCGAGTTTGCCCTGCGCTTCGACGGCAGAAGGGAGGCCGCGACGATTCACCTTGCCGTTCGGCATCATCGGCAGGGCTTCCAGCACGACGAAGGAGGTCGGGACCATGTAATCCGGCAACTTCTCATGCAGGAAGTCGCGCAGTTCGTTCACGGTCGGGGCGGACGCGGGCTCGGGTACGACGTAGGCCACCAGGCGCGACTCGCCCGGGGTCTCCTCGCTCGCCATGACGACCGCCTCGCGCAGCGCCGGGTGGAGTCTCAACACGGCTTCGATTTCGCCGAGTTCGATGCGGAAACCGCGCAACTTGACTTGGTCGTCGATGCGACCCAAAAACTCGATGCCGCCTGACGGGCGGTGGCGCGCCAGGTCTCCGGTCTTGTAGAACCGCGCGCCCGGCTCCGCGCCGAACGGGTTGGGGACGAAACGCTCGGCGGTCAAATCCGCCCTACGCAGGTAGCCGCGCGCCACGCCCACGCCGCCGATGTAGACCTCGCCCGCCACCCCCGTCGGGACGGGCCTCATGTCCTCGCTCAGAAGATAAATCTGTGTGTTGCCGATGGGCCGCCCGATGGGGACGTTGACGCCGAGGGGGCCCGGACGACACTTCCACGAGGCCGCGTCGATGGCGGTTTCGGTCGGGCCGTAGAGGTTGTGCAGTTCGGCGTCGAGGAGCGCGAAGCTGCGCTCTTGCAGCGCGGCCGGCAGCGTCTCGCCGCCGCAGAAGACGCGCCGCAGGCTGACGTTACACGCCCAGACTCCTTCCGTCTCTAGCAGCACGCGGTACATGGACGGCACGAGTTGGAGGGTCGTCACCTGCTGCTCCGCGACCGTCCGCGTGAGGTAGACGTTGTCCTGATGTCCGCCCGGCCTGGCGACGAGCAGACGCGCCCCGGCGATCAGCGGCGCGAAGAACTCCCACACCGAGGCGTCGAAGCTGAAAGGCGTTTTTTGTAAGACCGTGTCTTCGACGGTCAGAGGGAACGCGTCCTGCATCCACAGCAGGCGGTTGGCGATGGCCTCGTGAGGGACCATTACGCCTTTGGGCGTGCCCGTCGAGCCCGAGGTGTAGATGACGTAGGCGAGATTCGCGGGCTCGACCTCGCTCCGCGGATTCTCCCTGCTCTCCTCGCCGAACGTCTCGCCGCCGTCGTCGAGGCAGAGCACGCGCGCCTGATGCTCGGGCAACAGGTCGAGCAGCCGCCGCTGGGTCAGCAGGACCGGCACGTGCGAGTCGTCCAGCATGAAGGAGAGACGCTCCCCGGGGTAGGAAGGGTCGAGCGGCACGTAAGCGGCGCCGGCTTTGAGAATCCCGAGCAGCCCGAAGACCATCTCAAGCGAGCGCTCGACGCAGATGCCGACCGGCGCCTCCGGCCCAACGCCGAGGCGTCGCAGGTGGTGTGCGAGTTGATTCGCCCGCCCGTTCAGCTCGGCGTAGGTCATGCGGCCCTGCTCGAAGACGACGGCCACGGCGTCCGGCGTTCGCGCCGCCTGCTCCTCGAAGAGTTGATGCAGGCACCTGTCGAGAGGGTACGCGGCCTTCGTGTCGTTGAAATCAATCAACAACTGCCGGCGCTCGGCGTCGCCGAGCACGTCCAGCGAGGTGAGGCGGGCTTGCGGATTATCGACGACGCTTTCCAGCAGCTTCTGGTACTGACTGGCGAGGCGCCGGACGTCGCCCTCCTCGTACAGGCTCGCGTCATAATGCAGCTCGAAGGACAGGCCTTCGTCGCCCTGCACGCAGGAGAGTTTCGCCTTGAACCTCTCGACGCACGCACGCGACCTTTCGACGGAGAAGACGATGCCTGCGGAGGTGAACTTCGCCGGGCGCACATTGATGTCGAAGCTGAAGGGACAGAATAGCGACTCCGGCGCGTCCTCAAGCGAGGGCCCGGCCAGCTCCCAGCTGAAGCACTCCTGCCACTTCGAGACGTCCCGCATCGACTCGTCGGCCCGCCGCAGGGCTTCGGCGAACGGGAGGTCTGTTTCCAGCCGCGACGCGACCGGCAGATACTTTACGAACAGCCCGAGGGCCTCTTCTAACTCGCCGAACATGCGGCCATCGAAGGCCGCGCAGACGACCGCGTCCGATTCGCCGTGGAGCCGCCAGAGGAGCGTCTGCCAGCAGGCGAGAAGCAGGACAGGCGCGTCCACGCCGTGCGCCCCAGAGACGGCCGCGACTTTCCCGGCCGTCTCATGGCCGGGCGAGAAGCTGATGTATCTCGGGTCGAACGCGGCCGCCCCGGTCAACTGTTTTTCGCCCGGCAGCGCCAGAAGGTGAAGCGCGGAGAGGTCCTGTCGTCTCCAGAACTCTCTGGCTGACTGCGTGTCGTCCGAGATGAGCAGTTCATTCTGCCACTCGGAGAGGTCGGCGTACTGCACCGGCTCCGCTAAAAGCTCTTCGCCGTCCAGGCACGCCGCGTAAGCCCGCCCCACGGCGCGCGCTAACTCCCTGAGTCCGACGGCGTCGGCGCACAGGGCAGGTATGCTCATCAGCAGGACGTGGCTGTCGGGCGACAGCCGGATGAGAGAGAGGTGTAAGAGCGGCTCCTGATCGAAGTCCGCGGCCCGCCTGCCCGCCTGCTCGAACAGCGCCTCAAGCTCCGCCTCCTGCCCGGGCGCATCCATCCCGCCCAGGTCGGTTTCGACGATGGTCACGGCGGCCGGCTCGTTGATTATCTGAAGCGGCACGTCCATGCCGGGCAGGCGGTGAAAGGAGGTGCGTAAAATCTCGTGACGCCGCACGACGTTCTCGACGGCCTCACGCAACGCGCGCTTATCCAGACGGCCGCCGAGCCGCACGCCGCACTGCGAGCGGTAGACCGTCGCGCGGTCGTCGCCGCACAACGACCACAGGTGCTTCTGTTGGGGTGAAAGCTGAAACCCTTCAACTACTTCCTTCTGCATCGACGCTCCCCTCTCCGACTGTCACGCCCGTCTGACGGTGAATCGGTTCGGCCATCCCGACGAGCACCTTGCGTGGACCGGCATACGGGTTCCGCCCGTGCGCCGAGAACAGGTTGTCCAGCATCAGGATGTCGTTCTGCCGCCACGCGAAGCAGACCGTCTCCTCGCGGTAAAGCCGCCGCAGTTGCTCCAGCACGTCCGCCCCGATGGGCGAGCCGTCGCCGTAGTAGGTGTTGGTCGGCAAGTCCTCTTCCTTGAATTCCGCGAGCAGTGCGTCGCGCAACGAGGCTTCGAGCGTCGTGACGTGGAAGAACGTCGCGTGGTTGAACCAGACCGGCTCGCCCGTGCGCGGGTGGTCGGTGACGGCCGGGCGGACGGCGCGGGTGCGCAGGCGGCCTCCGCCCCTCCACTCGACCTCGATGCCCTTGCTTCGGCAGTACGCCTCCACCTCGCCCCTGTCCTCGGTTTGGAAGACCGCCTGCCACGGCAGGCCAAACCCGTGGCCAAAGTTGCGGACGTACATCCACTTCTTCTCGATGAAGCGCTCGCGCACGGCCGGCTCGATGCGCCGGAAGATTCTCCGGCAGTCGGCGATAGGCGTCTCGCCGCCTTCCGGCGCGGGCGTCTCGCAGCGGAAGAAGATTTTCAGCGGGAAGGTCGCCTGGTAAGAGTTCTCGTTGTGCAGAAAAATACTCTGGTCTGAAGGGTACTCGGTCGAAGTGTAGATCTTGCCGCTCACGTGCAGGCGCGGCGACGAACGTTCGCGATATTCGAGCACCTCGTCGGAGACGGTCGCGATGAACTGCTCGAACTCGTCGGGGTGTTTCAGGGTAAAGTTTCGGAAGAGGATGCCGCCGTGCTTCAATAAATTTTCCTCGACGAAGGCGCGGTTGTTCGCCGCCCAGGAGAGGAGGCTCACGCCGTTCACGGCGGGCTGAACGAGGAGTGGCAGGAGCCGCCCGGCCTCAAGCGGTTCCGCTTTGACCAGGTCCTCCTGGGACACTTTCACGGCCTTGCGCCCGGGGCTTCCGGCCCGCTTCAGACCGGGCTTCGAGAATTCCACACTGCTCATCACGCGGCTCCCTTCGTGGTTGTGGCGCTGACGGCCTTACGCCGCGCCCGGCTGAGTTTTTGCTGGCTCGACCGTGCGAACCCTTCCTCGTTTTCCGCCTGCCGCCTCCTGTCCTCCGCGGCCAGTATCTCCTTCAACTCGCTGACGCGCGCGCGGGGCAGCTCGACCATCGCGCCCAGCAGTTTTGCGAAGAGGGCCGAGAGGCGTGCGATGGCAGTGGCGTCGAACAGGTCGGTGTTGTAGTTGACCCAGCCGCCGATGCCTTCGGGCGTCTCCCAGAGCGGCAGGGTGATGTCTAGCTGCGCGGTCGTCCGCTCGCCGTTGAGCGAGCCGAGTTTGAGGTGCGGGAAATCGAGCACCCCCGTGGGGGCACTGTTGAGTATCAGCTTGACCTGGAAGAGGGGCGAGTGCCCGAGGCTGCGGTCCGGGTTAAGTATCTCGACCAGCCTCTCGAACGGGAGGACCTGATTCGCGTAAGCCCCGAGCGTCACCTCGCGCACGCGCGCCAGCACCTCCTGGAAGGTCGGGTTGCCGGAGACATCCGTGCGCAGCACCAGCTGGTTGACGAAGAACCCTATCAGGCCCTCCGTCTCTACCGGGCTGCGGTTAGCCACGTCCGTCCCGACGACGATGTCGTCCTGCTTCGTCAGGTAGTGCAGCAGGAGGTTGAACCCGGCCAGCAGCGTCATGAACAGGGTCACGCCCTGCTTCCGGCTCAGGGTTTGAAGGTCGGCGGATAATTCCTTCGACAGCGCCAGCGAATGCAGCGCCCCCCGGAAGGTCTGCCTCGCCGGGCGCGGGCGGTCCGTGAGCAGCTTCAGGCGGGGCGGCGCCCCCGACAGTTGTCGCTTCCAGTAGGACTGCTGCTTCTCCAACTCTTCGCCCTGCAACCACTGGCGCTGCCAGACGGCGAAGTCCGCGTACTGGATGGGCAGCTCGGCGAGCGGCGACGGCCGCCCGTCCGAGAACGCGTCGTAGAGCGCGGCCATCTCCCTCACCAGCACGCTCACCGACCAGCTATCGCTGACGATGTGGTGCATCGTGAAGAGAATGATGTGGGCGTGCGCGTCGAGCCGCAGCAGGTTGACCCTCAGCGCCGGTTCGACGGTGAGGCCGAAGGGGCGGCACGACTCCGCCTCGACGAGCGCGCGCGCCAGCGTCTCACGCTCCGGCGCGGGCAGCCCGCTCAGGTCTGTCAACGGCAGGCTCGTCATCTCCGCTGGCGCGATGACCTGCACGGGGTTTCCTTCCCGAGCCGGGAAGGTCGTCCGCAAGACCTCGTGGCGGCGGCGGATTTCGTTGACAGTCTGCTCCAGCGCGGGCAGGTTGAACGGCCCGCTGGCGCGCACCGCGTTCGGGATGTTGTAAGCGTCGCTCTCGGGCGCGAGCCGGTGCAGAAACCACAGGCGCTGTTGGGCGAACGACAGGGGGAAGGCGTTCTGCTCCCTCCCCTGACGCGGTATCCCCGGACGGGCCGCCCCCGCGCGCCTCCTCTTGAGCCTCTTCTCAAGGAGCGCGCGCTGTTCCAGCGTCAAGTTGGCGACCGCCTCAGTTAGCCTGCTCATGCTGTTTCGCCTCGGTAGCCACGAGATAGGGGAAGGCCGAGGTGGTCAGTTGAACGCGGGCGTGACTGACGGCTTGGAACGTCGTGTCGATGCCGAGGCGCGCGAAGATGTCGCGCATCGGGGTCTCGCCGTCCGCCTGTTCAAAAATGGGTCTGACCGAAGCGCTCGGCGGGGCCAGAGGGTAAGGGACGGAGTTGGACGAGGGCTGGTAGTGCTCGTCGCCGTCGCGGATGAAGCTGTGTTGCGTCGTACTGTTTTTTGCGAAGACGGCGTTCAAAAACCCTTCGTTGATCTCCCGCTCGGTCTTTCTCGGGGCCGCGCCGCCCTTGCGCCGCAGGTAGAACCAGAGCAGCGGCGACTTGTCGAACATCAGGAGGTTCGTCACCTGCCAGCGGCGCGAATCCGGCAGCGCGTCGTAAGCCCTCTGCAACTCCGGGTCGCCGAAATCCATGTTCCAAGAGAAGGCCGTCGAGACGGATTTCGCGTACAGGCTGACGCATGGCGCGACGTACTCCATGCCGCAGCTTTCGGCCAGGTCTTCGAGCGACTCGACCGTGTAGCTATGCTCGACCGGGTGGATGAACAGGTCCGCGAAGTCGGAATCCGACCACTCCATGTATTGCGTGTGGACGAAAGCCTGCTCCAACATGCCGCCCTTCCGCAGGCCGCCCGCTATCTTCTTGGCGGTGCGGAAGTCCGCGTCGAAATCGACGCCGCCGCCCCGCTGCTCGCCGAAGACCCTGATGGCCTTCTGGAAGGCGCTGGTCGTAATCCGCTGGTAGCGGTTGTAAACCATCAACTCCATGATGCCGTCGGGCTTGAGCGCGCCAACCAGTTTCTCCAGCGTCGCCCGCGGGTCGGCGTTGTGGTGGATGACGCCCGTCGACATGATGTAGTCGAACTGCTCCCTGTAGGGGACGTGGTTAAGGCTCTCCTCCTTCACCTCAAGGTTCGTGACGCCCAGCTCCATGGCGTTCTTCGCGCAGAGTTCCAGCGACTTCGTCGAGAGGTCGGAGCCGATGACGGTGGCGTGCGGGTACTTTAAAGCCGTGTGGAGGGCCTGATTCGTCCCGCAGCCGGCGACCCAGATTTTGGCGCCGCGCGGCACGGCGCGGTGCGTAAAGTCGCCGAGGTCCTGGTTCAGCATGTTGTGGCCGAAGTCGCGGTCGGCGAGGTAATCGAACTTCATCGGCTGCCACGGCCAGGGGAATTTTTTATAGAAGTTCGCCAGCAGGCCGTCCACGGAGTCCGACGACTGCGTGAGGAGGCGGTTCTCTTCGTCACTCTTGTTGCCGGCGGCGGCGGCGTCGCCTTGTGTCGCGGCCAGTGTGTGCGCCGCGCTCTGGCGCTTCGCCTTGAGCCTGAGTTCGAGGACGGCGCGCTGCTGCGGCGAAAGGTTCGCGATATCGTTTGCCAGACTGCTCATTTAGACCCCTTCCTTCTCTTCGACCAGTTGAAGTGTTTCTTCCGTCATGCTTTCCAGCTCGCTGCCCTCAAGCAGTTTGATCTCTTCAATGAGCTGAGCCATCTCGGCGTCGTTCTCCTCCTCGATTTGGGCCTCGATGATGGCGAGGGCCTGTTTCTCCACGGTCGGCGCCTCGAAGAGGCTGCGCAGCGGCAAGTCCACGCCGAAGGCTTCACGCACGCGCGAGATGACCTGAAAGACGAGCAGCGAGTGGCCGCCCATCTCGAAGAAGTTGTCGCCGATGCCGACGCGGTCAACGCCCAGCACTTCCATCCAGACGCCGACCAGCGTCTCCTCGATGGGGGTGCGGGGCGGGGCGAAAGGCTTTTCGAGGTCGGCGCGCATCTGCCCGGGCGCGGGCAGCGCCTTGCGGTCCACCTTGCCGCTGATGGTGCGCGGCAACTTGTCGAGCAGGACGAAAGCCGACGGGACCATCTCGGCGGGCAGCCTGCCCGAGAGGTAGTCCCTGAACTCCCCGGTCTCGACCGGCTGCGCCAGCACAACGTAGGCGCAAAGATACTTGTTGCCGTTCGCATCTTCGCGGTCTATCACCATGAGGTCTTTGACGGCCGCGTGGGCGCGCAACAGTTTGTCGATTTCGCCCAACTCGATCCTCGTCCCGCGAATCTTCACCTGCATGTCCCTGCGCCCCAGGAACTCGAAGTTCCCGTCCGGCATCACGCGCCCCAGGTCACCCGTTTTGTAGACGATGTCGTCGGCGTCCTGCCCGAACGGGTTGGGGACGAAGACCTGCCGCGTCAGCTCGGGCTGGTTGTAGTAGCCGTGCGTGCGGAAGGGCGTGCGGATGTAAATCTCCCCGACCGTGCCGGGCGCGCACAGCCTGTTCTCCGCGTCGACGACGACGGCCGCCGCGCCCTCAATCGGTTTGCCTATCGGGACGGATTCCAGCTCCTTGTCGGAGGGCTTCACGAAGTAGGCGAACTTGGTCATCGTCGTCTCCGACGGCCCGTAGAGGTTGACCAACTGCACCCGGTCGGCGAACTTCTCTGCCCACTTGCCCACGTCCGTCGGCAGCAGGGGCTCGCCCGCCATCAGGACGTGCGTGAGGTCCGCGAAATAACCCGCGTTCAAATCCTCGTTGATGATCGAGCGGAAAAGGGAGGGCACGCAGTGGACGATGTTGACGCCTTGAATGTCTATCCAGTCGATGAGCTTCTTGGTGTCGATGATGGTCTCGCGCCCCGGCGGGACGCAGATGGTGCCGCCCGCGCAGAGGGGCACGAAGATGTCCCTCAGGACAGCGTCGAAGGCGGGCGTCGTCAACTGGCTGACGCGCGTCCCCTCGCCCACGCCGAGTGTCTTTATCTCCCACCTGACGAAGTGGTCGATGCCTTTCAGACGCCCCGCGATTCCCTTCGGCCTGCCGGTCGAACCCGAGGTGAAGAAGACGTAGCACAGGTCGTCCGCCCCGTACTCGACGGCGGGGGTCTCCGTGTTGCCGAACGACGCGTAGTCCTTCATGTGGACGAGGCTCGTTTGCGCCCCCGGGGGGAAGGCGGCCTCGTCCACGCAAATCGCCCTGGCCGTCGGGGCCGCGCCCGCGGCGACGCGCCCCAGAATGTCGTAGAACTTCGACTCGAACAGGAACCATTCGGGGGAGACTTCCGCCAGCATCACTTCCAGTCTCTTCTCTGGGATGCTCGTGTCGAGCGGGACGAAAACGCACCCGGCCTTGAGGATTCCGATGATCGACGCGATGACCTCGACGGGATTTTCAACGAGGACGGCGACGACGCTCCCCTTCCGCGCCCCCGAGGCGAGAAGGTAACTCGCGAGCTTGTTGGCCCTGGCCTCCAGCTCGGCGTAGGTTATGCTCTTGTTCGCATAATCTATCGCGGCGGCGTCCTTGAACCGCTCTGCGGCTTCGTGAAACATCTCCTGAACACTTTGATAGCTCATAGTCTCCCTTTCGCGATTTCTCTGGCGATGATGGTGAGGGGGTCTACGCAGCTATAGCCCTTGTGACTTCCCTCGGACAGCTCGAAATGCTTGGCGGGCAGGTGTATTTCAGTGCAGCCTGCGATGAACGAATCGACTTCGTACTTCGTCATCAGCGCCTCGAAGGCTGGCAGCAGGCTGCGCACGTCTTTATTACTCTTGATATGCCGGTAGATGAGCTCGTGGATGGCCTGCTGGTCATCTTCACCCGGCAGCACGAAAAGTTCTTCGGCGGCCTTCCACCGGTTATGGCTCTGAAACAGTTGCACCCTTCGCGTCCCCGTGGTGCAAATCAGAAGGTGCCTCTTGCCGCTGCGGATGACCCGCTCGAAGATCACGTCGAGCAGGGAGACGACCTGCTCCCTCAGTTCGCGGGGCAGTCGCGGCAGAAGGTAGTGGCTGGTGATACAACAGATGACGATGCGGGAGACACCCAGCTCGCGCAGGCGGTACAGCGACTCGATCAGACGCCCGAGCAGAACGTCATACGACTGCTTGAGAAACTCCGCCGTCCGGTCGGGGAACGTCGGGTCGGAGAAGAGGATGACGGACGGCGCTTCCTGCTCGCGGCCGGCCAGGCTGCACTCGTAGATGGTCTTCATGAATTCCGCAGAGGCCAGCGGCCCCATGCCGCCCAGCACGCCCAGAATCTTTCTGTCGGGTGTGGCTCTCATCGCACTTCCTTCTCGACTTTCAGTCATGCTCGACTCTCAACCGCGACGGGCGGCGCGGGGCTCGCGGCGAACTTACGCGCGCGTCACGAGCCCCGCCGCCCGCGTTAACCTATCGGCCTTGCGCTCCCTCTACCGGGGGGTTGCACTCATAGCAAGGCCATGGGTTCCCGTCGCCGGAACTATGTACGCAGCACGGCAGCGCCAGGCTGTTCGGGTTGGACGCGCAGGCCCGGTTGGCGGGGCTATAAGCCGAGCCGGCCAGGCACAGGAGAAGAATCATCATCAGCATGACTCTCCGCATGAGATTGCTGCTTCGTAATTGAGACATCGCGGTTCATCCTTTCAATGCAGTTAAGGTTTCCGCAGAGGCAACCCCTGAAACTCAAGCACGACGAAAGACGCGGCTTGCCTGCCTGCGCTTTCGCCCCCCCTCCGCTAACCGAGGATGGCTGATTCGTTACGTGGATAAAGAGGTGGTAAGTAGGGAGCGGTCTCAGGACATGGCTACCAGAATCTTGCGCGGCCCCGTATAAGGCATGCGCCCGTGGCAGGTGAGCATGTTGTCGATCACCAGCACGTCGCCCTCCCGCCAGGGGAACAGCACCGCGCTCTTTCGAGCGGTGTCCCGGACGTGTTCGAGCAGCCCGTCGGCGATAGGCGTGTCGT
Source organism: Pyrinomonadaceae bacterium (assembly GCA_035296285.1). Taxonomy (GTDB): domain Bacteria; phylum Acidobacteriota; class Blastocatellia; order Pyrinomonadales; family Pyrinomonadaceae; genus QHXN01. Next base: position 14,101 of record DATHBF010000322.1, read on the forward strand.
CGCCGAAGAGGGCGTTCTGCGGTAGCTCGCCCTCCTTCCCGCGGTAGAGCGACATCATGGTTTCGTAGACGCGCCTGGGGTGTGTGCTCGGGTGGAACTGGTCCGCCTGGTTGAACCAGACGCGCTCGTTCGTGCGCGGGTGCGTTGCCACGGCCGGGCGCACCTGTGTGAGTTTCAGCCCGCCGTCGGCCTGCCACTGCACGTCGCCGTTCTCTCCGGCGCAGTACCGCTCGACCGCAGTTTTGTCCGCCGTCTCGAAGGTGTCCTGCCATGACGGCCCGACGCCCTGCCCGCCGTGCAGGGTCCGGATGTACTTCACCCCTTTGCGCGTGAACTCCTCCCGCACGGCGGCGTCGAGGTTCTTCAGGATGACGCGGCTGTCTGCGATTGGGGTTTCGCCGTTCTCGCGCGGCGCGACGATGCAACAGAAGAAGAGTTTCCGCGGCCACCTGTGAGAGTAGGACAGCTCGTTGTGCAGCGAGATGGGGTACTCGGAGGGGTACTCGGTCGAAGTGTAGACCCCGGCGGTGAGCTTCGTGCGCGGGGAGTTGCCGTCGACGTAATCGAGCAGACTGCCGTTCAGGGCCCTCACGCACCGCGCGAAGTTCGACGGCGTGTTGACGCCGAAGCCGCGCAGCAAGAGCGCCCCGTGCCGCAAAAGCTTCGTCTCCAGATGATCCGCGTTCGCCTGATAGTAAGCCAGTAGATCATTGGCCGCAGCCTTTTCCTGCGCCGATTCGGGCTCGACGACGAAAGGCATCGGCTGCTCGGCGGTCATCGGCTTTCCTGTAAACATGATAGCTACTCTCCTGTCGGACGATATTTCCGAAACGTGCGGTGGGCGCTCGCGGCCCTGGCCGCCTGGCGTGCTCAGCTCAGGCTCGGCAGGCCGAACAGGTCGGTGAGGATGCCGAAGGTCAGGACCATCATCAGCAGGTCGGTTTCCAGGTGCGGGTGGAGTTTGAAGCCTTCCTGCGAGTACTGGGATTTGAGGTGCTCTATCGTGTCGGGGTTGAAATAGCCCTGCCGCTTGATGCGTTCGTACGAGAGCAGGTCGTTAATCCACTCCACCTTCTGCTGCAGGAGGTAGGGACTCCCCGGCGCGCGGAAACCGAACTTCTCGCGCCGGATAATCTGCTTCGGGATGAGGTCTGCGGCGACCTTCTTGAGGATGTACTTTTCAGTGAAGTTGTGCAGCTTCAAGTCCGGCGGAATCTCCTTGGCGAACTCGGCCAGCTCGATGTCCAGAAACGGGTAGCGCGCCTCGACCGAGTTCGCCAGAGCCATCCGGTCGCCGTGGTCGGAGAGCAGGTGGTCGGCCAGCCTGAGCTTGGTGTCGAGGTAAGAGCGCTGGTGTATGAGGTGCCTGCCCCGCAGCCGCTCCTTGTTGACCAGCTCGAAATTGACGCAGTCGAATTCCGGGTACAGCTCGTTTGCGCGCTCGGAATAGACGGCCGTCTTTATCTCGCGGAGCGGGTAATAGTCCGCCTCGTAAAAGAGGTCCCGGTCGCCCCAGAGTTTGGTCCTCATCTCTTCTTCGAGAATCGTTTCGAGGTCGTGCTTTCTGGGCCTCCGGTTGCCGGCCTGGTCGTACCTGTAGCCGACGTAACCGGCGAACAGCTCGTCCGCGCCCTCGCCCGTCAGGATCACTTTGACGCCGGCGTTCCTCGCCGCCTCCGAAAGCGCCAGCGAGCAGGTATTGTAGCTCTCTTTGACGGGGCATTCGCAATGGTAAATCATGTCCGTCAGGCGGCTCGCAATCTCCGACCAGTCGAAGATGATTTCGTGATGCACGGAGTCGGCGATCTTCGCCATCATCCGCTGGAACTCCCGCTCGTTGATCTCCCTGTCGGTGAAGCCGATGGAGAACGAGTGTCTTTGCACGTCGGGCGACAGCTTGCGAATCATCGCCGCGATCATCGAAGAGTCCTGCCCGCCGCTCAGGTAGAACCCGACAGGGACGTCGGCCTGGAGCCGGTAGCCGACCGCGCGCGCGAAGTGATTCCTCAGCTTATCGACGTAGTAGTCTTCCGTCTGCCTGTATTCGATTTCGCCGATTCTGGGGTAGTCGAGGTCCCAGTACTCGCGGACTTCCGCGCGCGGACCCGCCAGCAGGTAGTGGCCGCCCTTGAGGCTGTTGATGCCCTGGAACATGGTCCGCGGGCTGACGATGCCGGGGAAAGAAAATATCTGGTCGAGCCCGGTCAAATCCACGCGCCTCTCGACCGCAGGATGCTCAAGGATGGCCTTTATCTCCGAGGCGAAGATGAGCACGTCGTCGACCACGGTGTAGTAGAGCGGGTTGATGCCGAAATGGTCTCTCGCCAACAGGAGCCGCTGCTCCTTCCTGTCGTAGAGGACGAACGAGAACTGGCCGTTGAGCTTGTTGATGAAGGCGACGCCCTCTTCCTCGTAGAGGTGGACCAGAACCTCCACGTCGCCCTCGGTGCGAAACGTGTGGCCTTTCAGCACGAGAGCGGCCCTCAGCTCGCGGTAGTTATATATTTCGCCGTTGCACATGACGACGACCGAGCGGTCTTCGTTAAAGAGCGGCTGGTCGCCCGTCTCAAGGTCGATGATGCTCAGGCGGCGGAAGCCGAGGCCGAGGCCGCCCTCGATGAAATAGCCCGCCGAGTCAGGCCCACGGTGGACGAGCTTGTCGGTCATCTTTACCAGCACGTCTTCGTCCGCCCTGCGCTCCCTGCGCATGTCGACGGACCCGGCGAAACCGCACATAAGTTAAAGCTCCGTTTCAGCCAACCCGGCTTGGAGAGCCCCGCGGCTCAATAGGTTTCGAGGTCGGCGTTGAAGCCGTCGATGAGTTGCCCGCACTCTTCCTCGGTGGCGGCGGAGAAGGCCGCGAGGTTCTTCTCCGGGCCGGCGAGGATGTCTTCGAGCAGCGCGCGGAAGTGGCCGAGCATCCGCGTGATAGTGTCCGGCTCGAAACGCCGGCAGTCGTAGAGGATTTGGAGCATTAGCTCCGCGCCCGGCTCGACGACGACCGTGAGCGGGTAGTTGGTCCTCTCGAAGAGCGTCGTCCGGTGGGTCGTGAGGTTGTCGCTCCGTTCCTGCGCGCCGGGCTCCACGGGGAAGTTCTCGAAGATGACGACGCTCTCGAAGAGGGACGAGCCGCGCGGCATGTCGCTCCACTTCTGCACCTCGACGAGCGGGCTGTACTCGTACGTCAGCAGCTCCGCCTGCTGCTCCTGTAGATTTTTCAGCCACGGCAGCAAGGACATCTCTGGCGAGACCCTAACGCGCACCGGGACGCTGTTGATGAAGAGGCCGACCATGGAGTCGATGCCTTCCAACTGCGGCGGGCGGCCCGAAACGGTCGCGCCGAAGACCACGTCTTCCGCGCCGCTGTAGCGGCTCAACAGGAGCGCCCACGCGCCCTGCACCAGCACATTCAAGGTCAGGCGGTGCCCGCGCGCCAGCGCCTGCAAAGCCTCCGTCGTCGCCCGCGAGAAGTGCGTCAACTCCTCGCCGAAAACTTCCTCCTCCTGCCCGCGGCCGGCTCCCGCGGGGTGGTCGACGCCGAGCGGGGTCGGCGCGCGGAAATCTTTGAGCGTCCTGCGCCAGAAAGCCTCGGCCTCGGACAGGTCCTGCTGCCGGAGCCAGGAGATGTAGTCGCCGTACGGGCGGGGGCGCTCCAGCTGGACCTGCCGGCCCTCGCAGAACGCGTCGTAGAAGGCGGCGATCTCATTCAGAAGGAGCGCGACCGACCAGCCGTCGAGGAGCATCAGCGGCCTGCTCCAGATGAAGTGGTAGGCGTCTTCGGCGAGGCGAATCAGGACGAGGCGCATGAGCGGGGCCTGCGCCAAGTCGAACCCCCGGGCGCGGTCCGCCTGAAGGTACGCTTCGAGGCGTTCCTGCTGGTCGGGCGGTGCTGCCCCGCGCCAGTCCTGTTCCTCGAAGGGCAGCTTCACGCGCCGCCCGACGACTTGCAGCGGCTCGCCCAGGCTCTCCCAGACGAAGGCCGTGCGCAGTATCGGGTGCCGGTCGACGACGCGCTGCCACGCCCACTTGATGGCGTTGACGTTGATGTCGCCTTGCAGCGTGCAGTGGAACTGCCCGAAGTAGACCCCCGACTTCGGGGCGTAGAGGGTGTGGAAGAGCATCCCCTGCTGCAAAGGCGAGAGCGGGTAGATGGCTTCGATGTTTTTCGCGCTCATGTTTTATGTCACTCGCCGAATCTGACCGTTTCGAGGATGCGGTTGAGTTTTTCGTCGTCGAGCCCGGCCTCTGGAAAGTCGGAGGGCGTGTAGGCCCCCGCCGACGGGGAGAGGCAGTGGACGATGAGCGCCTTCAGTTCCTCGATAAACTGAAGTGCCACGTTTTCGACGGTCGTGCGCTGGTGCACGTTCTCGCAGAAGGTCCAGAATATTTGCAGCCGCCCGTCGGAGACGCCGCCGTTGATTTCGAGCAGGTGGTCGCGCGTCCGGCGCCTGCTGTGGGTCCGGCCGCTTGACTCCCGAGCCGGGACGAAGGGCGCGGACTCGTCTATCACGTGGTCGAACTGCCCCATGTGGTTGAAGATGACCCCGGCCTGCGGCAGCGCGCCGAGGCTGTCCGCGGCCTCGCCGTCCCCGCTCATGTAACGCAGGACTCCGTAACCGAGCCCGCCATGGGGGGTCTGCCGTACCTGTTCCTTGACGGCCTTCAGGGCTTCCTCCGGCCCGTCAATCCCTTCGAGGTCGAGTAGGAGCGGGAAGACGGCGGTGAACCAGCCGACCGTGCGCGACAGGTCTACGTCGTCGAAAATCTCCTCGCGCCCGTGCCCTTCGAGGTCGACGAGCATCGAGGACTCGCCCGTCCAGCGCGCGCAGGCGAGGACGAGGGCGGTCAGCAGGACTTCGTGAATCTGCGTGTGATAAGCCTTCGGGACTTCGCGCAGCAGGGCGACCGTGTCCTCCACGTCGAGCGACACCGAGACGGTGCTCGCCGCGTCGACCGTGTTCGCTCCCTCGTGATAATCGACCGGCAGGCTCGCCACCTTGCGCCGCGGCTCGGCCAGCCAGTAGTCGAGTTCCTGCCGCAACTCGGCGGACTGCGAGTAGGTCTTCAACCTCTCCGCCCACTGCCTGAACGAAGTCGTTCTCGGCGCAAGACGCACAGCCTCCCGGCGGCTGAGTTGTCGGTACGCGGTCTGCAAGTCTTCGAGCAGGATGCCCCAGGAGACGATGTCCACCGCGAGGTGGTGTACGACGATGAGCAGGCGGCCCGTTGTGTTCGCGCCGAAGTCGAAGAACGCGACGCGCACGAGGGGCCCGTCGGACAGGTTGAGGCTGGCCTGCAACTCGTTGGCTATGGAGTCGAGCGCGGCCAACTGCTCCGCCTCCTGCCCTCCGAGCGAGGCCGTCAGATCGACCCGCACGAACGGCGCTTCGCCGTCCGGCTCGACGCTCGTCTGCCGCCAGCCGGCGTCATCCTCTCTGAAACGCAGGCTCAGGGCGTGGTGGCGTCGCATCAACTCGCCGACGGCGCGCCGCAACAGGTCCGCGTCGAGCGCCTGCCGGACTTCGAGCAACACCGACTGGTTGAAGTGGTGCTCGTCGGGCTGGTTCAGCTTGAAGAAACGACTCTGGATGGGCGTGAGGGGCACGGGGCCGGTCAGCGCCTCCGGCTCTTCGCGAGTCCCGGCGAGGCCGACCACCGCGGACAATTCAGCAATCGTCTGGTTCTGGAAAAGCTGTCTCGGCGTCAGCAGCAACCCCGACTGGTTGACCTTCGCCGCGACGCGGATGGCGAGGATAGAGTCGCCGCTGAGGTCGAAGAAGTTGTCGTGTACGCCAACCTGTTCGATGCCCAGCACCTGCGACCAGATTTGCGCCAACTGCCGCTCCACCGGGGTCAGCGGGGCGACGAAAGTCTTCTCCAGCTCTGGCCTGTGCTGTTCCGGCGCGGGGAGCGCGCGGCGGTCGACCTTCCCGTTCGGCATCGACGGCAACCCGTCCAACAACACGAAGGCCGAGGGGATCATGTACTCCGGCAGGTTCTCGTTGAGGAAGCGGCGCAGCTCGCTCGTGGTCGCGGTCCACCCCTGATTCAACACCAGATAGGCGACGAGGCGTCTGTCGCCCGGCGCGTCCTCCCGCGCGACGACGACGCTGGCCTGCACCGCCGGGTACGTCGCCAACAGCGCCTCGATCTCCCCCAGTTCGATGCGGAAGCCGCGTATCTTCACCTGCTCGTCGCCGCGCCCGAGAAACTCCACGCGGCCGTCGGGGCGAAAGCGCGCGAGGTCGCCCGTGCGGTAGATGCGCGCGCCCGCCCGCGCCGAGAACGGGTCGGGGATGAATCGGTCGGCCGTCAAATCGGCCCGGTTCAGATAACCGCGCGCGAGTCCGGCCCCGCCGATGTGAAGCGCGCCCGGCACGCCGACGGGGACGGGCACGAGGTGAGAGTCCAGAAGATAAATCTGCGTGTTATCGACCGGGTGGCCGATGGGGACGGCACTTTCGCTCCCGTCGCGGCGGCACGCCCACGAGGTGGCGTTGATGGCCGCCTCGGTCGGGCCGTAGAGATTGTATAAGTCGGCCTTCAGCCGCGTGTGGAAGTGCCCCTGCAACTCGACTGGCAGGCGCTCGCCGCCGCAGAAGACGCGGCGGAGCGACGAACAGGCGTCGAGCTTCGGCTCGTCGAGCAGCACGCGGAGCATCGAGGGGACGAGTTGCAGCGTCGTCACCTCGTGCGTGACCATCGTCTGCACGAGCCGGGAAATGTCCTGGTGGTCTTCGGGCCGCGCCAGAATCAACTGCGCGCCCGCCATCAGCGGGGCGAAAAGCTCCCACACAGAGGCGTCGAAACTGAACGGCGCGCGTTGCAGGATTCTGTCCGCCCCGGTCGTCGGGTAGGCCGACTGCATCCAGAGCATGTGGTTGCAGATGGCGCGGTGAGTGATAACGACGCCCTTCGGTTTTCCGGTCGAGCCCGAGGTGTAGACCACGTAGGCCGCGTTGTCGCTCGTCACCCCGCTCTCGGGATTCTCCGCGTCCGCGCCGGCGTCGTCCGCCTCGCCGCCTTCGCCTAGACAGACGACCTGCGCGGCGTGCGCGGGCAGCCCCTCTTTCAGGTGTGATTGGGTCAGCAGGACCGGAGCCCGCGCGTCCTCCAGCATGTAGGCCAGACGCTCCCGCGGGTACTTCGGGTCGAGCGGCACATACGCCCCGCCCGCCTTGAGGATGCCGAGCAGGCCGACGACCATCTCCGGCGAGCGCTCGACGGAGACGCCGACCAGCACCTCGCGCCCGACGCCCATTTCGCGCAGGCGACGAGCGAGGCGGTTGGCGCGCGCGTTGAGTTGGGCGTACGTCAGCGACTGCCCGTCGAAGACGACGGCAACGTGTTCGGGCGTGCGCGCGGCCTGCTCCTCGAAGAGGACGTGAAGGCGGTTGTTCGCGCCGTGATTCACGTCCGTCCGATTGAACTCGACGAGCAACTGCTCGCGCTCCGACGCGCCGACTATCGCCAACTCGCTGACGGTCACTTGCGGGTCGGCGGCGGCGCTTTCGAGCAACGTCTGAAACTGCCTGCCCAGCCGCTTGACGGCGTCCGCCTCGAACAGGCTGGCGTCGTAATGCAGTTCGACACGCAGGCCGTCGCCCTCGCGTGTGCAACAGAGCTTGATGTCGAAGCGCTCCGCGCAGACGTACTGATTTTCGGCGGTGAAGGTGACGTTGGAGTCGGCGTGCCGCGCCGCCTGCCCCGTGAAATCGAAACACGCGGGAAAGAACGACGGCCCGGCTTCACCCCCCACCGCGTCGCCCGCGACATCCTCCCACGTAAAATACTCCTGCCATTTAACGACCTCGCTCGTCGCGCGGCGGGTCTGCCCGAGGACTTCGGAGAACGGCGAGTCTTCCGCCAGTTGGCAGCGCACGGGCAAACGCCTGGCGAACAGCCCGAGCGCGCCCGCCATCTCTTCGTCGGTGCGCCCGTCGAAGCCCACGCCGACAACCAGATCGGACTGCCCCGTCAGACGCCACAGCAGGGTCTGCCAGCAGGCCAGCGTGAAGGCGGAGTCCGACGCCTCGTGATCCCGCGCGACCGTCGAGAGTCTCGCGCACGTCTCCGGCTCGACCGCGAAGGAGATGGATTGCGGGTCGAACCCTTTGAGCCCTTCCGCCTCGCCGACGAAAGGAAGGTGCAGGGCGAGCAGTTGGCGCACGTCCTGCTTGCGCCAGTAGTCCCTCCCCGCCCTCGTGTCTCCCGACTCAAGCAGGACGTTGAGGATTTCCGAGACGTCCGGGTACTGCGCCGTCTCTTCTTCCACGGCCTCGCCGCGCAGGGCGGCCGCGTACGAGCGGCTGATCTCGCCCGCCAGATTATCGAGCGTCCGTTTATCCGCGCAGAGGGCGGGCAGTGCCAGCAGCAACGTGTGGCGGTAAGGCGAGAGGGTGACGATGGACGCGTGCAGCGCCGGGGGCTCTTCGGGGTCGAAGGTCACTTGGCCGAGTTGCCGGAAGAGACCTTCGAGCCGGTCTTCGCGCTCCGACGAGTCAACGCTGCTCAAATCGTATTCGCGGAACGCCAGCCCGCCGCCCTCGTGGACGACCTGGAGCGGCGCGTCCATGCCGGGCAGGCATTGAAAAGTGGTGCGCAAAATCTCGTGCCGCTCGACCACGTTCTCCACGGCCGCCTTCAACAGCGCGAGGTTGAGCTGCCCTTCGGCGAGCACGGCGCAGCGCGCGTGGTGCACCCGGCCCCCGTCGGCCTGCTGCATTTCCCAGACCTGTTTTTGCTGCGGCGAAAGCCGGTATCCTTCAATCGTTTTGTTCTGCATGTCTCTTCGGCGTCTCCTTTGGCGACTCGTAACGCGCTGACTTTTAATGCACGGAGACTCGGTCAGGCGACGGACTTGAGGGCCTTGCGCTTGACGCTCTTGAATTTTTGCAGGCGGGCTACTTCGAGCCCCTTCTCCTCCGCGCTCTCCTGCTCCCGGTCGAGTGCGTCGAGGGCTTCACCGATGCCGCTCAGGCTGACTTCCGGCCGCTCGACGGCGGCGCGCAGGACGGCTTCAAAGTAGCTCATCCAACGCCGGACGGTCCGCGCGTCGAAGAGGTCTGTCTTGTGGTCGCAGCCGACGAGGAGCTTGTTCTCCACCTCGATGATGTTGAGGGAAAGCTCCCACTGTAAAAAGGCGGGCGGATTCGCCACGACGTTGACCCGCCCCTCGTGCGACGCCGCGCCGGAGTTCCCTTCCGACCTTATCTTGTCGAGATTAAAGACGACCGCGACCAGGGGCATCCGGCTCGGGTCGCGACGCAGATTCAGTTTCTTGATGAGCCGCAGCATCGGGTAGGTCTGATGCTCGTAAGCCTCCGTCGTCATCCGCTTCACGTCGGCCAGGTAGCCCGCGAAAGTCGGGTCGCCGGAGACGCGGCTGCGCAGGGGCAGCAGGTTCACACAGTGGCCGACGAGACTCTGACCGCCCATCGCCAACTGGCCCGCCGAGTGAATCCCGACGACCAAATCGTCCTGCTTCGTCACGTGATGCAGCATCACGTTGAACGCGGCCAGCAGGGTCGTGAAGAGCGTCGCATCCTGCTGCGCGCTCAGCTTTTTGAGGTCGAGATACGTGCCGGCGTGGAACGTCATCGTCTGGCGGTGGCCGGCGTAGGTCTGCTCCGCCGGCCGGGGCGCGTCGGCGGGTAGTTCGAGCGTGGGCACCGAGTCGCGGTATTTTTCGACCCAGTAGGACTCGGCCTGTTTATATTCCGCGCTCTGCTCGTCGGCCTGCGCCATGACGTACTCACTGAATTGAACCGGCTCGGGCAAGTCGTGCGCAACGCCCTGCGACGCGGCGGCATAGAGCGCGGCCAGCTCGTTCTGCACGATGCCGTTTGACCAGCCGTCGCTGACGATGTGATGAATGGTCAGCACGAGCAGGTGACGCGCGTCTTCGAGTTTGACGATGCGCGCGCGGATGAGGGGCCCGCGCACGAGGTCGAAGCTTTGCTGCACCTCTTTCGTCAGGCAGTCCTTCGTCTGCGCCTCGCGCTCGGACTCGCTCAGGTTGGAAAAGTCGACGAGCGGGACCTCGACCTTCAGCGCGGGGTGGACTCGCTGAAAGTCGCCCTCCGGGCTGAAGGTCGTGCGCAGCGCCTCGTGGCGGTCGACGAGTTGCTGGAGCGCCCGCCGGATGGCCGCCACGTCGAATGCGCCGGGGATGTCCATCGTCGAAGATTCGTGATAGGCGCGCGAGGCGTCTTCGCCCATCTGGGTCAACGCCCAGATAGCTTTCTGCGCCTCCGTTAAAGGCAGCGTGCGCGAGTCCTGCGCGGCCACGCCCGGCTGATTCGGAGAGACGGGCCGAAGAGCTTTTGCGTCTTTGTCGCCGTCAGCGCCTGGCAAGACGAAGGGCAACAGCTCGCCCTCGCGCATGGCGACGACCGTCCGCTTGACCGCGTTGATGACGTGCTCGATGTCTTCATCAGTGTGCGCCGTGGAGAGAAAACAACTGCGCGTTTCGCTGACGTAGACGCCCTGTTCGAGCAGGTGGTAGTAGAAAAAGCTCATGAATTTCACATCCCTGTGGGGGACGAAACGCAGCATCGACTCCACCTGTAACATGCGTATCGGCACGTCCTCGCGCTCGAAATACGTGTTCAGCGTCCCGGCCAGTCCCGAAGCGCGCAGCCTCAACTGCTCGTAGAGCTGCGGGCCGCCGCTCTTAATGTGTTGGAGCACGCTCCAGACGACCGACATCATCAGCGGGTGCCTGAAAAAGGTGCCGGTGACGAACGTCATCTCCGAACGCGGGTAAGACTCGTCCCCGTAGTCCCACTGGCCGCCGTCGATGGCGTCGATGTACTCGGCCTTGCCCGCGACGACGGAGATGGGGAGCCCGCCGCCGACGGCCTTGCCGTAGGCGACGAGGTCGGCGCGCACGCCGTAGAGGGCCTGCGCGCCCCCGGGGTGGAGGCGAAAACCCGTGACGACTTCGTCGAAGATGAGGGCGATGCCGTACTCGCTCGTTATCCTTCTCAGCTCTTGCAGGAAGGCCCCGGGTTGGAGGTCGGGGCGGCGGCTCGGCAGGGGCTCGACCAGCACGGCCGCCAGTTCGTGCGCGTGCTCCTCGATGGCTTTGAGGGATTCCGACTCGCCGAATCTCAGCATCAGGACGTCCTCGATCATGTTTTGCGTCGTCCCCGGCGTCAGGGGGACGGCCCTGATTTTTCCGTCCGTCACCTTCTCGGCCCTGACCAGGACGCCGTCGAACGTGCCGTGATAGCAGCCCTCGAACAGCGCTATCTTCGACCGGCCCGTCTTCATGCGCGCCAGGCGCAGTGCGGACATCACCGCCTCCGTCCCTGAGTTGCAAAAGGCGATGCGCTCCATGCCCGTCATCTCGGAAAGCAGCGCGGCCACTTGGCCCGTCAGGTGCGATTCGACGCCGAGCTGTATCCCGCGCGCTATCTGCTCCTGCACCGCCCCCACGAGGAACGGCGGCGAATGGCCGAAGAGGAGCGCGCCGAACCCCATCACCAGATCGACATACTCGTTGCCGTCCACGTCCTTCACGCGCCCTCCCGACGCGCTCACCGTCGACAGCGGATAGAGCATCTCCTTCCACGCCGCGCCGAATCCGGCGCTCGCCCTGTTGTTCGCCAGCACCGGGCGGTTGTCTTGCGCGAGTCGCTTTGAGCCCTGCGTGCGCTCGTTAACCGCGGCGATGAGTTTGGCGATGTGCTGGCGCTGGCGCGGCGTCAGCACATCGCCGGACTCCCTCTTTATCGGTTGATAGGCGACGTAGGGCTTCGGGTCAAATCCCTTCTCGACGGTGCCCGCCGACGGCGGCGCGCCGGCGACCTCCGCGACGATGTTTGGCGCCTCAGCGCCGTCCTGACCTTTCGCGCCGCCCGGGTCGGCCGGCGCGGGCGCGGCGATCTCCGCCGCGTGTACGACGGGCGCGGGCTGCGCCGCGTTAACGGGGGCGTGCGCGCCTTTCGCCGAGCGTCGATGTCGCAACAGGTCCAGCTGCTGCGACATGAGTTGCATCTGCTGTGAGAGGAACCGTTCCAGCCCGTTCTCCGGCGTGAGTCCCGGCGGCGACTCGACGGGGGATTTTTGCGGGGCGGCTTCCCGCCTGCCCGCGTGCGGGGGCGCGTCCGCGGACGGCTGGAGTATCAAGGGCTGGTCGGCGGCCACCGGCGTCGAAGCTGGTTGCGGCCGAGCGTCGGCGGCGGGCTGCTCCCGTATGGGCGGCGGCGTCGCGGACGGCGGCGGGGCTTGAGCGGCGACGGTCGCGGCCGCCTCTTCGGCGGTCAGGTTCTGCGAGATGAAGGACGCCAGAGTATTAATGGTCGCGTACTCGTGAAGCATGGCGCGGAAAGGGACTTTGACGCCGAACTGTTTGCGAATCGCCTGGCTGGCTTCGAGCAGGAACAGCGAATCGGCGCCCATCTCGGTGAAGGTCGCGTCGAGGCCGACCTCGTCGGGGTTGATTCCGACCATCTGCCCGAGAAGGGTCTTGAGCATGGACGCGACTCTGGCCTGTTGCGCGGAGTCGGGCGACGTGACCGGACTTGACATAGACATATGAGAGTTACCTTCGATTCTTTCCGACACGAGTCGGGCGGGTCGGTGTGTTGGAGGGCCGGAACCGAGCGTCTGAGAGGCGGGCCGCCCCGTCGAGAAGCTCTCAGGCGGAGACATCTTCCGCGCTCGAATAATTGTTCCGTAATAGTTCTATCTGGTGCGCCATCAGTTGGAGTTGCTGCGCCATGACTCTCTCCATCGAGGAGGTATCTTCCTCTTCATCCCCGGCGGCCTCCGCCGGCGTCTCAGGCGCGTGCGAGTCGGGCCCGGGGAAAGTCGCCTGCCGCGCCGCGGCGGGCAAGAGTGGCGCTTCGGCCGGCGCCGCGGTCGCAGACCTCTGAGAGTCGTCCGCGCCCGGAGGGCCTTCTTCGCCCTGCCGCGGCGGCGCGCCTATAAGCAGCACGTGATCCTGAGATGGTTCGAGCCAGTGGCGCTTTCGCTCGAACGGGTACGTCGGCAGGGGCAGCCGCCGCCGCAGTTCGTGTCTGTACACTCCGTCCCAATCAACTCGCGCGCCCGCCATCCAAAGCTCGCCAAGCGTCTCAAGCATGTGCGAGACGTCCGCGCCCGCTGCGCGCGACGCGTGGAGGGACGCGAACACCAACGTCTCCGTCGAGTCGGCGGGCAGCAGTTGTCTGACGAGGCCGCACAAGGTGCGTCCGAAGCCGACCTCCAGAAAGATTTGCCCCGGCTCTTTGCAGAGTTCGCTCACGCCGTCGGCGAACCTCACGGGCTGGCGCAGGTGCCTGGCCCAATATTCTGAAGTTTGCGCCTCCGCCACCCCGAGCCACGTGCCGGTCACGTTCGAGATGTAAGGGATTTGGGGCTGCTTGAGCGCCAGCTTTTTGAACGCCTCCGCGAGCGGTTGCAGAATCGGCTCCATCATCGCCGAGTGGAAGGCGTGAGAGGTTTGCAGCCGCTGACACTTGACGCCCCGCTCCGCCAGCCTCCCCTCTACTTCGGTGATGGCTTCGCCCGCGCCCGACAGCACGCACGAGGCGGGCGCGTTGACGGCAGCCAGAGATATACGCGGACCGAGCCATTGACGCACGTCCCGCTCCGAGAGAGGGACGGACAGCATCGCGCCTCCGGGTAAACCCTGCATCAAACGTCCGCGCTCGGCCACCAGTGCCAAGCCCTCTTCCAGGCTGATAACTCCCGACAGGCAGGCGGCCACGTATTCGCCTATGCTGTGCCCTATCATGGCCTGCGGGCGGACGCCCCACTCCATCCAAAGCTGCGCCAGCGCGTACCCGGTGACGAACAGCGCGGGCTGCGTGACCGAGGTCTGGTCGAGTTTCAGGGCCGCGCCTTCGGCCTCCTCGGCGCTCGGGTAGAGCACGCCGCGCAGATCAAACCCCAGGTGCGGTTCAAGCAGCTCGCAACAACGGTCGACCCACTCGCGGAACGTCTGTTCGCGCTCGTACAGGTCTCTCCCCATGTTTACGCGCTGCGCGCCCTGACCGGGGAACATGAAGACCACGGGGCTGTCCCGGCGCTCCTGTGAAGTCGTCCTAACGCGTTCGCCCTGCGGCGGCCGCAGAGCGCGCACCGCGTCTTCCACGTCGAGACACATGACCTTCCGGCGTTCCGTAAACTCGCCCCGGCCCGTCTGGAGCGTGTAGGCCACGTCGGCGAGGTTGAGGTCGGAGTGCTGCTCCAGATGAGAGAGCAGGTTGGCCGTCGCCTTATCGAGCGCGTCGGGCGTTTTGGCCGAGAGGGCCAGCAGGTGCAGCGGTCTCGAAGGCCCCGAGCCTGCGCGCGGGGGCGCTTCTTCGAGGATGACGTGGGCGTTGGTGCCGCCGATGCCGAAGGAGCTGACCCCGGCGCGGCGCGGCGTCTCACCGGCCTTCCATTCGGACAACTCGGCGTTGACGTAAAAAGGACTGTTCGCAAAATCTATCTCGGGGTTCGGCTCGTCGAAGAACAGGCTCGGCGGAATCTCTTTGTGCCTGAGCGAGAGCACGGCCTTGATGAGCCCCGCGACGCCGGCGGCGGCGTCGAGGTGGCCGATGTTCGACTTCACAGACCCGATGGCGCAGAAGCCCTTCTTGTCCGTGCCCGCGCGGAAGGATTGCGTCAGGGCGGCGACCTCGATGGGGTCGCCGAGCGACGTGCCCGTCCCGTGCGTCTCGACGTAGGTGATGGTCTCCGGGTCGACTCCCGCGATGCCCTGCGCCATGGCGATGACCTGCGCCTGCCCCTCCACGCTCGGGGCCGTGTAGCCGACCTTCTGCGAGCCATCGTTATTGATGGCCGAGCCTTTAATGACGGCGTGAATGTAATCCCCCGCGGCGAGCGCGTCTTCCAACCTCTTCAGGACGACGATACCCAAGCCGTTACCGCCGACCGTGCCCGCCGCCTGCGCGCTGAAGGCTTTGCAATGTCCGTCGGGTGAAAGGATGCCGCCCTCTCTGTAGAGATAGCCGACGCGCTGCGGGACCGTGATGCCGACCCCGCCCGCGAGCGCCATGTCGCATTCGCCGCTGAAGAGGCTGGCGCACGCCTGATGGACGGCGACGAGCGAAGTGGAGCAGGCCGTCTGGACGGTGACGCTCGGCCCCCTGAGATTTAACTTGTAAGAGACGTGCGTGGCGAGGTGGTCTTTATCATTCTTGATGTCTATCTGGAAGCCCCCGGCCGCCTCGACGACGGCGCGGTTGGAGAAGATGTTGATTATCAGGTACGTGTTCTGGGAGACGCCGGCGTAGAGGCCGACCAACCCTTCGAACTTCTCGGAATTGTACCCGGCGTTTTCCAGGGCCTCCCACGCGCATTCGAGAAAGAGGCGGTGCTGCGGGTCGGTTATCTCGGCGTCCCGCGGGGTGATGCGGAAGAAGGAGGCGTCGAACAACTCGACGCCCTCAAGCACGCCCCGCGCGTTCACGTACTCGCTCTGTCGCACCCGGTCGAGGCTGGCGCCGGCCTCGACCATCTCCCGCTCGGTAAAGAAGGAGATGGATTCCACCCCGTCGCGCAGGTTCCGCCAGAACTCGTCGACGCTGTTCGCGCCGGGGAAACGGCCCGCCATGCCGATGACGGCTATGCCCGACTCGCCGTCGCTATCAGGTGTCTTGGAATTACTCATTTGATTCTTCTTGCGGCGAGCCCGCCGCCGGTCGTAACCGCTCCGCCGCGCGTTGATGGGGGCGGCTGCTCCAGGGAAGAGGTCAGGCGGCCGGGCGTTTGGTTCTCTGTTGCGCCCTGTCCTTGAGACGGCTGCGGCCTTCCCTGAGCTTCTCAAGTCGTTGGTCTTTGAGCGCGGGGGGCGACTGTTGCGTCTCCCCGGAGAGGTAACGTGCCAGCGCGCTGACGTTCGGATACTTGAAAAGGTCCGTGATGGAGATGTTCCTTTTCAACGCCGTGCGGAGTTTGCTCTGCACCTGAATCATGAACAGGGAGTGGCCGCCAAGGTCGAAGAAATTGTCGTTGAGTCCCACCTGCCCGACTCCCAGCACCTGCTGCCAGACGGCGGTGATGGTGCGCTCGATTTCGGTCTGGGGCGGGACGTATTCCGCAAGCGCCCCGGCGTCATCCGCCTCGGGCGCGGGCAGCGCGCGGCGGTTGACCTTGCCGGCCGGCGTGAGCGGCAGAGACTCCAACACGACGAACGCCGACGGCATCATGTACTGCGGGAGCTTCTCCTTGCCGAAGGTTCGCAGGTCGCCCGCCTCCAACGTCCGCCCCTCGCGCGCGGTGACGTAAGCCACCAGGCGCTTCTCCCCGGGCGTGTCTTCGCGGGCGATGACGACGGCGTCCTTCACCGAAGGGTGCTGGCCGAAGACCGCCTCTATCTCCCCCGGCTCGATGCGGTATCCGCGCACCTTGACTTGGTGGTCGAAGCGACCCAGGTAGTCGATTCGGCCGTCGGGCAGGCGGCGCCCGCGGTCGCCGGTGCGGTAGAGCCGCGCGCCGGGCTCGTCGCCGAAGGGGTTCGGGACGAATTTCTCGGCCGACAGTCCCGGCCGGTTGACGTAGCCGCGCGCGAGGCCGTCGGAGCCGATGTACATCTCTCCAGCCACCCCGACGGGCACGGGCTGCATCCGCTTGTCCAACAGATAGACCTGCACGTTCTCCACGGGGCGGCCGATGGGGGGCTTTTGAGTCGCGTCGGCGCATTCGCCCATCGTGGCGCAGACGGTCGCCTCCGTCGGCCCGTAGGCGTTGATGAACCTGCGCCCCTCGTGCCAGCGCGAGACGAGTTCCGCCGGGCAAGCCTCGCCGGCAGCCACGAGGGTGAGGAGGGCGGGAAGCGGTTCGGTCGGCAGCGCCGCCAGCACCGACGGCGGGAGCGTCACGGTCGTGACGCCGCGCGCGCGTAGCAGTTCGATGAACTCCGGGCCGGGCAGGAGCGCGTTCTGCGTCTCCAGACAGAGCGTCGCGCCCGACAGGAGCGCCATGAACATTTCGGAGACCGAGGCGTCGAAGCTGAAGGAGGCGAATTGCAGGACGCGGCTCGAAGGCCGGACGTCGAACGCGCGTATCTGCGCCGCCGCGAGGTTGTTGATGCCCCGGTGCTCGATCAGCACGCCCTTGGGCCTGCCCGTGGAGCCCGACGTGTAGATGACGTAGGCGAGGTTCCGCGCGGTCGTCGTGCCCGGCAGGTTTTCCGCGCTCTCGCCCTTGAACGTGTCCCAGTCCGTGTCGAGGCAGAGCATCCGCGCTCTGTGCTCGGGCAGCACGGCGAGCAAAGATTGTTTGGTTAAAAGGACGAGCGGCCGTGAATCCTCCAGCATGAAGGCCAGACGCTCTTTCGGGTAGGCGTCGTCGAGCGGCACGTATGCCCCGCCCGCTTTCAGCGTGCCCAACACGGCGACGACCATCTCCGCCGAGCGCTCCGCGCAGACGGCGACCAGCGTTTCGGGCCGCACCCCGAGCCGCCGCAGGTGTCGCGCGAGTTGGTTGGCGCGGCCGTTCAACTCCCGGTAACTGAGTTGCCCGCCCTCGAAGCTCAGGGCGACGGCGTCGGGCGTGCGCTCCGCCTGTCGCTCGAACAGCTCGTGGACGCAGGCGTCACGCGCGTAGGGAGTGCTCGTGCCGTTCCCATCCTGGAGCGCCCGCGCGCGTTCCGCGTCCGTCAGAAGCTGCACCTCCGACACGCGCTGTCCGGGCCGCGCGGCCATGCTCTCAAGGAGGTTTTGAAAATGGCCGAGCATCCGCGTGACGGTCACTTCGTCGAAGCGGCTGCGCTCGTAACCGATCTTGAGCAGCAACTCCGGGCCGGGTGCGGAGACGGCGATGAGCGGGTAGTTAGTCCTCTCCGAGACGTTCACGCCTTCGACCAGCAGGCCGCCGGCGCGCTCGCGGACGACGTCGCCGACCGGGAAGTTCTCAAAGATGAAGAGGCTCTCGAACAACGGCCGGCCGTGCGGCGTCTCGCTCCAACCCTGCACCTGCACGAGCGGCGTGTACTCGTGCTGGCGCGCGTCGAGTTGTCGCTCCTGAATCTTCCTGAGCCACGGCAGCAGCAGTTCGCCGGGCTCGACCCGCACCCTGACGGGCAGGGTGTTGATAAAGAGCCCGACCATCGACTCGACGCCGGTCAGGTCAACGGGCCGGCCCGCGGAGGTCGCGCCGAAGACCACGTCGTCCTCGCCGCAGTAGCGGCTCAGAAGCAGAGCCCACGCGCCCTGAACCAGCACGTTGAGAGTCAACCCCTCCCGCCTGCTCAAAGCGTTGAGTTCCGCCGTCGCGGTGTCGGAGAGCCTCACGCCGATTTCGCTGTAGCCGTCCCGGCCCGCATCGGCTATGTCGGCCGGGGGGCGGTCTACGCCGAGCGGCGTCGGCGCCGTGAACCCCTTGAGCGTCTCGCGCCAGAACGACTCGGTCTGTGAAACGTCCTGGCGGCGCAGCCACGAGATGTAGTCGCGGAAGGGTCGCGGGCTCTCCAGATTCAACTCGCGCCCCTCAAGGTGGGCGTGGTAGAAGAGGAAGATTTCCTTCAGCAGCAGGGGCGTCGACCACCCGTCCAGCAGTATGTGGTGAAAGCTCCAGATGAAGCGGTAACGGTCGTCTTCCATCTGGACGAGCGTCAGGCGCAACAGCGGGGCCTCGGAGAGGGCGAAGCCACGCTCGCGGTCGGCGCGCAGCAACGCGTCGAAGCGTTCCTCCTGCGCGGCCCGCGCGAGGCCGCGCCAGTCGTGCTGCTCCCACGGCAAAGGCATCTGCGGGAGCACCACCTGAAGCGGCTTCTCGCGGCGCTCCCACGTGAAGAAGGTGCGCAGCACGGCGTGGCGCTCGACCACGCGTCTCCACGCCTGCCTGAACGCGGCGACGTCGAAGCCGCCGCGGAAGACGCAGCTTAGCTGCACGAAGTAGGCCCCGCCCTCGGGCGCGTGCAGGTGATGGAAGAGCATGCCCTCCTGCAAAGGCGAGAGCGGGTAGATGGCTTCGATACGGTCGTTGCTCATGGCTGCGTCTGCTCCTGGAGACTGTTTGACCCGCCGAGTTCGGCCAACAGCTCGTCAAGCTCCCCCTGGCTCAGTTCGGCCTCGGGAAAATCGGAAGGCGTGTAGCCCCTCGCTTCGAGGGTCACACAGTGGTTGATGAGCGAGCGCAGCATCTCGATAAACTGGCTGGCTAGTCTCTCGATGGTCGCGGCCGTGTGACGCGCGGCGCTGTAGTTCCATGAGAGGCGCAGCCGCCCTTCGACGACGCTCCCGTTGATCTCCAGCAGGTGGCGGCGCGCGCCGCGCGGGCTGCGCACAGGGGCATCGGTCTCCCTGTTCGCGCCGAGGGCCGAAGTCTCCGCGCCGCCCCTCTCGAACTTGCCGAGGTAGTTGAAGCTCACCTCGGCCTGCGGCATGGAAGAGAGCCGTGCCGACACTTCCGCGTCCGCGCCTAGATAACGCAGCAGGCCGTAACCGAGGCCGTGATTCGGCACGCGGCGGAGTTGTTCCTTGACCGACTTCAACGCCTCGCCCGCCCCGGCGGCTTCCGGCAACTCCAGTAGCACCGGGAAGACCGAAGTGAACCAGCCGACCGTGCGCGAGACGTCCAGGTCGTCCGAGATGGTTTCGCGGCCGTGCCCCTCCGTATCGACCAGCAGCGACCGGGCTCCCGTCCACTTCGAGAAGGCTTGCGCCAGCGCCGTCAGCAGCACATCGTTAACCTGTGTGTTGTACGCCTTCGGCACGTCGCGCAGCAGCGCGGCGGTCTCTTCCGCGTCGAGCGACACCGAGACGCTCGACGCCGTTGCGGCGGTGTTGTCTCCCCCCGCAAAATCCGACGGCAGGGCGGCGGCGGCCTGAAGGCGCGAGCCGTCGAGCCAGTACGGGCGCTCGCCCAGCACCTCGTCGGACCGCGCATATTCCGACAGTCGCTCCGACCAACGCTTGAAGGAGGCCGTCTTCGGCGGCAGTTGAACCGTTAGGCCGGCGAGGAGTTGGGCGTAGGCCAGTTCGAAACCTTCCAACAGGATGCGCCACGAGACGGCGTCCACGACTAGGTGGTGGACGACGAGCAGCAGTAGGTGCGGCCCGCCCCCCCCGACGTCGAAGACGGCGGCGCGAACGAGCGGGCCGTCCTGTAGACTCAGACTCGCCTGCAACTCGGCCACCCTCACTTCGACGCGCGACCGTTGCTCCGCCTCTGGGACGCCGGAAAAATCCTCCCAGCTGAACTGCACGCTCTCCCCGGAGCCCGCGTAAGACTGCCGCCAGCCGTTCTCCACGCGGACGAAACGGAGTTGCAGCGCGTCGTGATGCAGCAGCAGATGCTCGAACACTTTCTCGAACACGCGGGGCTCGGCCGGCCGCACCTCGACGAGCGCCGACTGGTTGAAATGATGTGGGTCGGCAAGCTCCTGCTCGAAGAACCAGTGTTGCGCGGGCGTCAGGGGCACGTCGCCCGTCTCGACGCCCTGCCCGTCCTCGACGCGCGGCGCGGGGCGTGTGCCGGCTATCTCGCTTAACGCGGCGATGGTCTTGTGTTGAAAAAGCTGCCTGAGGGTGAGCCGGAAACCGTCCTGATTGGCCCGGGCGATGAGCTGGATACCGAGGATGGAATCGCCGCCGAGTTCAAAAAAGTTGTCGTGGATGCTCGCCCCCTCAACGCCGAGCGTGCGCGCCCAGATGGCCGCCAGCTTCGCCTCCGTCGGCGTGCGGGGCGCGACGTAAGCCCCGTCCTTTTCCGCGCGCGTCCAATCGGGATGCGGCAGGGACTTCCGGTCGACCTTGCCGCTCGGGAGCGAAGGCAGCGCGTCCAGCATGACGAAGGCCGAGGGAATCATGTGCGCGGGCAATCTCTCTTCGAGGAAGGCGCGCAGCTCGCCGTTCGACAGTCCGGTGACGCTTGGCGCGGACAGTGAAGGCGGCGAATCTTCCGCGCCCTCCCGCGCGGTTACTTTGTGCGCCCTCGACGGGTGGACGGCATAGACGCTGTACAGGCCCGTGTTCGCCAGGTAGGCATCCTGCTCCACGGCGAAGCTATAGCCGTGCCTCGTCAGCATCGCGGTAATCTTATCCAGACGCCCGCCGATGTCGTGGACTTCGATGACGAGCTGCTTGATTCTTTGCCAGTCCTCTTCCCTGATGCCCTTGAGGATGTCCAGCTCGCTTTTCTCCGCGTCCACTTTCAGCAGATCGATGGCTTCGACGCCTCGCTCGCCGATGACCTCCGAGAGCGTCCTCAAACGGCATTGAAAGGTTTCACTCCTGAACCTCCCGGCCAAAAGCTCGTCGGCGTGCCCCCTGAGCCGCGCGTCCTGGTTCGCCAGAAAGGCGCGGCTGACCTGCTCATCTTCGGTGCTGTCGGCGTAGAAGCCCGACATCGAAGACATCCGCGGGTAAGAAGTTACCTGGGTCGTCCCGCTGCGCTGCGACAGCCCGCAGTCGAACACCTCAACGCTCAAGTCGTAGAGGGCGACGTTAGCGCTGAGCGTCTCGAAGGTGGCGGGGACCGGCTCGAAGGCGTAGACCTTCGGGTCCCGGCATTGTTGGTGCACGAAGAGGGTGAAGAGGCCGATGTTCGCCCCGACGTCGAAGACGCAATCGCCGTCGGCGAGCGTGACCCCGTGCCTGAGATACGTCCGCTCCTCGAAAATCTCCTTGTAGATAACGTCCGTTTCGTTCTGATTGAGCTGGGCGACCTGCAAGCCGTTCGGCAGCCGGTAGAAGTTCTTCGCGACGACGTAGGCCGCCAGACGTTTGACGCCGCGGTTGTCCTCGACGGGCGTCACGACGGCCTGTCGCACGAGCGCGTGCTGGTTCAGCGCCGCTTCTATCTCCCCGGGCTCGATGCGGAAGCCGCGAATCTTCACCTGCTCGTCGGCACGGCCGAGAAACTCGACGGCCTGTTCGGGCAGGAACCGCGCGAGGTCTCCGGTCTGGTAGAGGCGCGCGCCCGGCTCCGCGGAGAACGGGTCGGGGACGAACCGCTCGGCCGTCAGCGCGGGCCGGTTCAGGTAGCCGCGCGCCAGCCCGTCGCCGCCGATGTAGAGTCCGGCGCGCGCGCCGACCGCGGCGGGCTCAAGGCGCGCGCCGAGCAGGTAAACCTGTGTGTTGCTGATGGGGCGACCTATCGGGACTGTCTTCCGGCGAACCTCCCGCCCGCAATCCCAACTCGTCGCGTCGACGGAGGCTTCGGTCGGCCCGTACAGGTTATAGAGTCGCGCGGCGAGCGTGGACTGAAACTTGTTTCGCAGCTCGAACGTCAACGCCTCGCCCGCGCAGATGACGCGCTTCAGACTCGTGACCTCCGGCAGCCGGGGCTCTTCGAGCAGCACCCGCAGCATCGAGGGGACGAGTTGGAGCGTGGTCACACGCTCGCGCGCCATCAACTCGACCATGTAAGCGGCGTCGCGATGCCCACCCGGCTCGGCCATCAGGAGGCGCGCGCCCGTCAGGAAGGCGGCAAAGAATTCGCTGACCGAGGCGTCGAAAACGAAAGGGGTCTTTTGCAGGACCGTGTCCGTCTCGTCGATGGCGAGATGCTCCACCATCCAGAGCATGTGATTACAGATGGCGCGGTGCGAAATCATCACGCCCTTCGGCACGCCCGTCGAGCCGGACGTATAGATAACGTAAGCCAGGTTGTCGGCGGTCGTGACGTGCAGCGGGTTATCCCGGCCGTAGCCGCCCACGATGTCCCCGTCAGCGTCGAGGCGGATGACCGTCGTCGCGTGCTCTGGGAGATTCGCGTGCGGGACTTGCCCCGTCAGCAGGGCGGCGGCCCGCGTATCTTTCAGGATGAAGGCCAGCCGCTCGGCCGGGTATTCCGGGTCGAGGGGGACGTATGCCGCGCCCGCCTTCAACGTGCCGAGCAGGGCGACGGCCATTTCGGGCGAGCGCTCCATGCAGACGGCGACGAAGCTCTCCGCGCCCACGCCGAGCGCGTGCAGATGCCGCGCGAGTTGATTGGCGCGCGCGTTCAGCTCGGCGAAAGTAAGCCGCCGCTCCTGAAAGACGACGGCCACGCGTTCGGGCGTGCGTTCGGCCTGTCGCTCGAACAGCTCGTGAAGACAGGATTCCCGCGGGTAGTCTCTCTTCG
>DATHBF010000323.1:0-9425 GCA_035296285.1 Pyrinomonadaceae bacterium
ATCTGGAACCTTTCGCTGCCCGGTCTGTTCACGCTCGTCGCGGGCGTCGCGCTCCCCGTAGGACTCTTCGCCGCGGCGCGGATGCTCAAGCCGAAGGCGGCCACTTTCCTCGTCTCCTTCCTCGCCGTGCAGTGCGTGCTGAACGCCGTCTTCGACCTGAAGTCGCTGCTCTTCATCTCGGCCCTCACGGACGCGCACAGCGACGCGGCCAACATGGCGGCGGCCACCGGCATCCCGCAACTCTTCTGGGCGCTCTTCTGGCTGATAATCGCCCTCGTCATCCTGGCGCTGGCGCTGAGGGCCTACGCCGTCGCCCGGGCGAGGCCGACGCAGCCCGACCTGCCGTTCGTGGACTCCGAGCCGCTCGAAGTCTGAATCGTTTTAAGAAGTGGGAGAGACGCAACAGGGGTCGCCGGAGTCTTTGGCGCTGAGCGCCGCGGACGGCGGCCCCTTCGCACGCCTTGAAGAGGAGGCCGGCCCGACCGGGCCGACGCTCGGCTCGCTGCCGACGGGCGCCCGCCTCATCCTGCGCTGCCGCGCCGACTGGCGAGCCGCCACGGTCGCCGCCTTCGAGCCCGAGCTGGGCCGCGTCGTCCTCAACGTCGCATCCCCCACCGGCCATACCTACCGCGTCCGACGCCCCGCCGACTCCGAGCTCACGCTCGACGGCCCCTTCCACGTCCTCGGCCCCCTCGGCGCCTGGCGCCCCCGCTTCGCCCGCTACGACCTGCGCTGGTAAGGCTTTCCTCCAACTTAAGAGCGTCGCCCGCCGGCCATTTCGCGCCGCCGCCCCTTTCGGGTTATCATGTCCGGTTCGCCGAGGGGCCGGTGAGTTAACTATGCGGGCCGGCGTGCATTTTCCGACATGAGTCAAGAAGCAATCATCGTCCGCGGGGCGCGCGTCAACAACCTTAAGAACGTCTCTTTTTCCATCCCCGTCGAGAAGCTGACGGTCGTCACGGGCGTCTCCGGCTCGGGCAAGTCGTCGCTCGCCTTCGACACCATCTACGCCGAGGGTCAGCGCCGCTACGTCGAATCCCTCTCGGCTTACGCCCGCCAGTTCCTCGAACGGATGGACAAGCCGGACGTGGACGAAGTCCTCGGCATCCCCCCGGCCATCGCCATCCGCCAGAAGAACTCGACGCGCAACCCGCGCTCGACCGTCGGCACGCAGACGGAAGTCTACGATTATTTAAGGCTGCTCTACGCCCGCGTCGGCACCACCTTCTGCCGCGTCTGCGGCCGCGAGGTCCGCAAGGACTCGCCCGAGTCGTCCGCGCAGGAAGTCCTCGACGCGCTCCCCGAGGGCACGCGCTTCTACGTCCTCTTCCCCGCCGAGGCCGGCCTGCGCGTCGAGTCGAACGGCGACCCGAAGGCGAAGGGCAAGAAGGCCGCGAAGTCGAAGCCTTCCACGCCGGCCTCCGACCGCCGCGCCGTCACCGCGCACATCATGAGCCTCATGCAGCGCGGCTTCACGCGCCTCTACGCGGGCGGCGAGACCGTCGAGCTGCGCACGCCCGACGACTACACGCGGCCCGACTTCGCGGGCGTCTACGTGCTCGTCGACCGCCTCGTCGCCCGCGCCGACGTGCGCGAGCGGCTGGTCGACTCCTTCGAGACCTGCTTCGTCGAAGGCCACGGCGCGGCCCTCGTCGAGGCGGCCGGCCCCGACGCGCGCACGCTCAAGTTCAACGAGCGGTTCGAGTGCAAGTACGACGGCACGCTCTACGCACAGCCCGAGCCGCGCCTCTTCAGCTTCAACAACCCCTACGGCGCCTGCCCCACCTGCCAGGGCTTCGGCAACACCATCGGCGTAGACCTCGACCTCGTCATCCCCAACCCGGCGCTCACCATCAACGAGGGCGCCGTCGAACCCCTCACGAAGCCGCAGCACGACTGGGCGCGCACGGAGCTTCGCCGCTTCTGCCGGCAGGAGAGGATTCCGACGGACGTCCCCTTCCAGGAGCTGACGAAGCAGCAGCAGCGCGCCATCATCGACGGGAAGAACGGCTGGTCGGGCATCCGCGGCTTCTTCGACTGGCTGGAGACGAAGAAGTACAAGCTGCACGTCCGCGTCTTCCTCTCCAAGTACCGCGGCTACACGCTCTGCCCCGACTGCGGCGGCGGCCGTCTCCGCCAGGAGGCGCGCGACGTGAAGGTCGGCGGCCGGACGCTGCCGGAAGTCTGCGCGCTCTCCATTAAGGACGCCGAGACCTTCTTCTCGGGTCTTGAGCTGACGCCCGAGCAGTCGGCCATCGCCGACAAGGTCTTATTCGAGGTCCGGCGCCGCCTGAGGTTCCTCGTTGACGTGGGGCTCGACTACCTGACGCTCGACCGGCTGGCCTCGACCCTCTCGGGCGGCGAGGCGCAGCGCATCCAGCTCGCCACCAACCTCGGCTCCTCGCTCGTCGGCGCGCTTTACGTTCTGGACGAGCCCTCCATCGGCCTCCACCCGCGCGACAGCGAACGCCTCATCCGCCTGCTGCACGACCTGCGCGACATCGGCAACACCGTCCTCGTCGTCGAGCACGACGAGGAGATGATGCGCGCCGCCGACCACATCCTCGACATCGGCCCGGCGGCCGGCGAGTTGGGCGGCAAGGTCGTGTACGAAGGGGATTTTGCGGGGCTGCTCAAGAGCGGCGCGACGCTGACGGGCAAGTACCTGCGCGGCGAGGCCGAGATCAAGGAGCCGAAGCAGCGCCGCACGTCGAAGAAGAAGAAGCTCTCCGTGCGCGGCGCCTCCGAGCACAACCTCAAGAGCGTTGACGTTGACATCCCGCTCGAAGTGCTCGCGGTCGTCACGGGCGTCTCCGGCTCGGGCAAGTCAACGCTCGTCCACGACGTTATCTACGCCGGCATGAAGAAGCAGCGCGGCGAGTGGCAGGGCCAGGTCGGCGCCTTCCGAGAGTTGCAGGGCACGCAGCATCTCGACGACGTGATCCTCGTGGACCAGTCGCCCATCGGCCGCACCCCGCGCTCGAACCCCGTCACCTACATCAAGGCTTACGACGCCGTCCGCGAAGTCTTCTCGCAGACGCGCGACGCGCAGGCCAAGGGCTTCGACCCCTCCCACTTCTCCTTCAACGTCCCCGGCGGCCGCTGCGACGTGTGCGAGGGCGACGGCACCGTCACCGTCGAGATGCAGTTCCTCGCCGACGTGGAGTTGGTTTGTGAGGAGTGCAAGGGCACGCGCTTCAAGCCGCAGGTCCTGGACGTGCGCTTCCGCGGCAAGAACATCAACGACGTTCTGAACATGACGGCGCGCGAGGCGCAGACCTTCTTCCGCGACACGCCCAAGATCGCCAACCGCCTCCGCGTCCTCGACGACGTGGGCCTCGGCTACCTCCGCCTCGGCCAGTCGGCGACCACTCTGTCGGGCGGCGAGGCCCAGCGCGTCAAACTCGCCGCCTACCTCTCGAAGCGCACCGGCGCCCGCACCCTCTACATCTTCGACGAGCCGACCACCGGCCTCCACTTCGACGACATCAACAAGCTGCTCACAGCCTTCCGCACGCTCGTCGAAGCCGGCGGCTCGCTCCTCGTCATCGAGCACAACCTCGACGTTATCAAGACGGCCGACCACGTCATCGACCTCGGCCCCGAAGGCGGCATCGCGGGCGGCGAAGTCGTCGCCACCGGGACCCCCGAAGAGATCATGGCCGCCCCCGCCTCCCACACCGGCCGCTTCCTCAAAGCACACCTCGCCCGCTCGAACGGCCACCGAGCCTCCTGACCCCGGGACCTTCTTCGCGCCTTTTTACAAGAGTTTTACGTCGGGCGCGTCGGCGCTGTCGTATAACTTCGCGAACACCACGCCAGAGGTTCCGGTTCCCTTTTTAAGGACATCCCGTCCGTTTGTGAGGAGGACAACCCGCATGAAAAGCTCACTGAAGAGGGCGGCCTTCGCGCTGCTCGCGCTCCTCGTTTGTCTACAGCCCGCGACCGCGCAGCAGCGGTCCGCGACCGTTTCCGAGAGGTCTTACGCGCAGGCCCGGCGCGTGCTCGACGCCGGCATCGAGGCGCTGGGCGGCCTTGATGCCCTGCGCGCCTCGCAGGAGGTGACGCTCAAGGTCGCGGGCACCGGCTTCGCGCGCAACCAGAGCGTTGACATCGCCACCGCTTACGACCGCACGCCGCTCCAGGAGTGGCTCTACGTTGACCTCGCCAACCGCCGCTACATCTTCGAGCAGCGCACGGAGGCGCCCGGCGGCTTCGTCTTCGGCGGCCGCAACGTCATCGAAGGCAACCAGGGCTTCTTCGTCAACCCGCGTGACAAGACGTTCGCCCCCATCAACATGGCGAACTTCAACAACATCGGCTTCATCCGCCGCCTGCCCCACCTCCTGCTGCTCGCCCTGCGCGACAACGGCCCCGCCACCCTCCGCAGCCTCGGCGAAGACACCTTCGACGGCCGCAAACACAACGTCATCACGGCCGCCTCCACGAACGGCAACCAGTGGACCCTCTACTTCGACGCGGCCACGAACCTCCTCTCGAAGTACGAGCTGGTCGTCAGCGACGCCCTCGTCGGCGACACGACGCGCGAGTGGGTCTTCAACGGCTACAAGACCGTCGGCAAAGTGAAGGTGCCGTCGGCGCGCGTCACGCGCCAGGCCGGCGAGGTCATCGAGGAGGCCACCTACGAAGACGTGCAGATAGGCGTCAAGCCCGACGCCTCGGCCTTCGCCAAGCCGGCCGGCTTCGAGGAGCTGCCTCAGTTCACCCCCGCCCCGACGCGCGAGACTAAGCTCGCCGAGGGCGTCTACCTCTTCGAGAGCGGCGCCAACTCGCTCGTCGTCGAGTTCGCCGACCACGTCATGGTCGTCGAGCCCTACGCGGGCGGGCGCGGCCCCAAACCGACCATCAACAAGATCCGCGAGATGTTCCCCGGCAAGCCCGTCAAGTACGTCGTCGTCACGCACTTCCACGATGACCACTCGGGCGGCCTGCGCTCCTACATCGCCGAGGGCGCCTCGGTCGTCACCACGCCCGCCAACCAGAAGTTCTTCGAGAAGATGGCCGCGGGGCACTTCACCGTCGCCTTCGACGACCAGATGACGGCGAAGAAGAAGGCCACCTTCGAGTTCGTGCGTGACGGCAAGCGCGTCTTCACCGACGGCAAGCAGACCGTCGAGCTATACGACATCGGCCCCAACCCGCACGCCCGCGAGATGCTCATCGCCTACCTGCCCAAAGAGAAGCTCGTCTTCCAGGGCGACCTCGTCAACCTCCCCAACTCCGGCCGCTGGATGCCCTCCTCCGTCATCGACGCCACCGTCCACTTCTACGACTCGCTCGGCCGCCTCAAACTCGACGTGGAGCGCATCGCCTCCGTCCACGGCCCCACCACCACCCTCGCCGACCTCCGCGCCGCCGTCGAAAAGAAGCGCCAACAGCAGACTTCGAGCAACTAACACGTCTCCCGCAAGTTCTGCTTCCGACACCGAGGGGGCCGAGAAGACCCGGGTCTTCCCAGCCCCCTCGGTGTTGTAAAACCGCGGCCCGGCGGTTTAAAGTTCGGCCATGAGTCTGAAAGAACGCATCACGCAGGACATGACGGCGGCGATGAAGGCGAAGGAGGCGGGGCGGCTCTCGACGCTGCGGATGGTCAAGGCCGCGGTGCAGAACCGCGAGATCGAGAAGGGCGGCGAGTTGACGGACGAGGAGCTGACGAAGGCGCTCCAGTCGCTCGTCAAGCAGCGGCGCGACTCGGTCGAGCAGTACGAGAAGGGCGGCCGGCCGGAGCTGGCCGAGAAGGAGCGCGCCGAGATCGCCGTCATCGAAGAGTACCTGCCCCGCGCCGCCAGCCGCGAGGAGATTGAGCAGGCCGTCTCGGAAGCCATCGCCGAGACGGGCGCCACCTCGATGAAGGAGATGGGCGCCGTCATGAAGGCCGCCCAGGCCCGCCTCGCCGGCCGCGGCGCCGACGGCCGCACCGTCAGCGAGGTCGTCAAGTCCAAACTCCAATAAAGGCGCGTCCGTCCCGAAGGGGCTCGCCGGGCCCTCCGGGCGGCCTTTCAAGTGCCCTTTTCGCACCGCTTACGCCCGGCCGTCTCCCTGCTTGCCTCGCGGCCCGACAATCCCTTATAATCCGCCTCTTGCTCGGAGCGCCGTGGCGTTACCAGTGGGTTCTTGGCCCACTTTTTCTTTTGGGCGACGGGCGGCTTCGGTGAGGGAGGGGCGTTGGCGGAAGGGACTTCCATCGAGGGGCGCGTGCGTGAAATAGCGGAGCGCGCGGCGGCCGAGCGCGGGCTCGAACTGGTCCACGCCGAGGTCGCGGGCGGGGCGCGCAACCCCATCGTCCGCCTCTTCATTGACAAGGAGGGCGGCGTCACCCACGAGGACTGCTCGGAGGTGAGCCGCCACGTCGGCACCGTCCTCGACGTGGAGGACTTCATCCCCGGCACTTACACGCTCGAAGTCTCCTCGCCCGGGCTGGAGCGCGGGCTCTACCGCGCGGCCGACTACGAGCGGTTCGCCGGCCGGCCGGCGAAGTTGAAGGCGCGCGCGCCCGTCGCGGGCCAGCGCAACTTCCGCGGCCGCATCGTCGGCGTCGAGGGCGAGGAGGTCGTCTTCGACGACCTCACCAGCGGCCGGGTCCGCATCCCGCTCTCGGGAATCGCGAAGGCGAACCTGGAGA
This sequence comes from Pyrinomonadaceae bacterium, assembly GCA_035296285.1. Classification (GTDB taxonomy): domain Bacteria; phylum Acidobacteriota; class Blastocatellia; order Pyrinomonadales; family Pyrinomonadaceae; genus QHXN01. The sequence goes on from DATHBF010000323.1 coordinate 6,644, forward strand.
TTGACGTGGAAGAGGAGTTCCGCATTGCCGAGGAGCGCGAGCGCGCGGCCCGGCGGGCGGACCAGGTGACAACTGAATAACAACTGAATAGCCGGCCCGCCGCCACGCGCATCGTTAAAGCGCGCCGGGGCGGCCGGAGCGGAGAACGAGACGTTTATGAGCGCATCCATCGGCCAGAGCATTGACGCCGTCTGCAAGGAAAAGGGCATAGACCGCGAGGTCGTCATCGAGGCGGTCAAGGAGGCCGTCCGCGCCGCCGCCCGCAAGCAGTTCAAGTCGGGCGAGGAGGTGCAGGTCGAGTGGGCTCCGGAGACGGGGCTCGAAATCTTCGCCTCCAAGGTCATCGTCGAAGAGGTCACCAACCCCGGCCGCGAGCTTTCCCTTGACGAGGCGCGCGAGCTTGCGGGCGACGAGGTCGAGATCGGCGACGAGCTGCAACTGCCCCTGCCGATGGAGGACATGGGCCGCATCGCCGCCCAGACCGCCAAGCAGATTCTCTTCCAGAAGGTCCGCGACGCCGAGCGCCAGAACATCTACGAGCAGTACATCGACAAGGTCGGCGACCTCGTCAACGGCTACATCAAGCGCTTCGAGCGCGGTGACATCATCGTGGACCTCGGCACGGTCGAGGCCCTCGCGCCGCGCAACGGGCAGTCGCGCGGCGAGACGTGGAATCAGGGCGAGCGCATCCGCGTCGTCATCGACGACGTTTCCAAAGAGTCGAAAGGCCCGCAGGTCATCGTCTCGCGCACCAGCCCCGAGCTCTTAAAGCGCCTCTTCGAGATGGAGGTGCCCGAGATCTACGACGGCACGGTCGTCATCAAGTCGGCCGTGAGGGAGCCGGGCGAGCGCGCCAAGATAGCCGTCGCCTCCACCGAGCGCGACGTTGACCCGGTCGGCGCCTGCGTCGGCATGAAGGGCTCGCGCGTGCAGGCCATCATCAGGGAGCTGCGCGGCGAGAAGATCGACATCATCGAGTGGTCGGACGAGCCGAGCGTGTTCGCCGCCAACGCCCTGTCGCCCGCCAAGGTCAACCAGGTCCGCATCACCGACATCGAGCGCCGCCAGATGGAGGTCATCGTCAACGAGGACCAGCTCTCTCTCGCCATCGGCAAGCGCGGCCAGAACGTCCGGCTCGCCACCAAGCTCGTCGGCTGGAACATCGACATCCGCAGCGAGGAAGAGTTGAAGAAGGAGGTCGCCGCGCAGATGGGCGCGATGATCGCCGCCGGCGAGCCCGTCTCGCTGGAGCGCCTGCCCGGCATGAACGCCGCGACGACCGCCGCGCTCGCCGAACACGGCGTTGACGACATCGAGACGCTGGCCGCGACCTCCGTGGACGACCTCGTCGAGTTCCTCGACATCTCGCTCGACGAGGCCGAGTCCATCATCGCCTCGGCGCAGTCCGTGATTGCGACCGCCGCCGCCAAGGACGAAGAGGGCGAAGAGGGCGAAGAGGGTCAGCCCGCGGAGGGCGGGGCGGAGGGCGCCGCGGCCGGGGGGACCGAAGATTTCCAGCAGGTCGAAGGGCAAAACGCCGCGTCAATCGAGGCGGACCCGTCGGCCGACGCCCGCGAGGTAGAGCCCTCGGACGAGATGATCGCCGAAGGCTACGACGAGGCCGTGCGTGAAGGCGCGCCGTTCCACGCCGAAGAGGACATCCTCGCGCGCGAGTCGGCCGACCCCGTCGCCGTCACCGAGGCCGAGCAGATGTCGGCCGACGAGCTGCTCTTGCAGGGCGCCGGCCGCGACCTGCGCCCCGACACCATCACGCCCGCCCCCGACATCACCTCGGCCGAGGCCGCCGTCATCCAGAACACCGGCGCCTACGTCGAGGAGGAGCGGCCCAGCACTCTCGCCGACGAGACGGCGGGCGGCACCTCTCCCATCGTCCGCGAGGGCGAGGGCGACGAGGACGATTCTCCTCTGTCGCCGCGCTCGGCTTTGGAAGCGTCGGCGCCGGAAGTCCAGACCTCTTCGGAGCCCGCCGCCGCGAGCGAAGGCGAGCCGGCCCCGGTTGAAAACGTTGCTACAGACGAGGCCGCTGATGCTTCTGGCAACGTCGAATAGCGGCCGGCGCGCGCACGCCGCGCGCCACCTCGGCCCGCCCAGCCCTTAAACCTTCTCCGGCCGCAGACGCGCGCGCCGAACCCCCTGGGGGAGGTTAAGGAGGCGGTCCGATACTTAACCTCGAAAGCGTGCGACGCCGTTTTACTTTGAAGCGTCGAAGAAGGAGTGCATGACTAGTCCAGCGCACACGTCAAAGGTCCGCATCTACGATCTCGCCAAAGAGCTGAAGATGGAGTCGAAGCGCCTCTTAGAGGAGGTGCGGCGCGAAGGCGTCGATGTCTCCGTCCCCTCGAACACCATCTCGAAGGAGCTGGCCGAGAAGATCCGCAACAAGCACTTCCCGAAGAAGGAGTCGGCGGCCCCGCGCACCATCCGCGTCGTCAAGAAGGCCCGCCCCGCCGAGGGCGAGCACGGCGAGGCGCACGCGCCCGCGCCTTCGGACGCCCCCGCGCCCGAGGTCTACGCCGACGACGCCCCGGACATGCACGCCCACGCGCACGAGCCTTCGCACGAGCACCACGAAGGCCCCGGCGCGCCCGCCGTCCGCCCGCTCCAGCCGCGCGTCATCAAGAAGCTCGCGCCGGCCGCGCGGGCCGAGCGCCCCGAGTCGGCGACCGAGTACGACGGCGGCGCCGCCACGGCCCCCGCGCACGCCCCGGCCGACCAGGACTTCCACTTCGAGGCCGCGCACACGGGCGCCGCCGAAGCGCCC
>DATHBF010000324.1:0-4162 GCA_035296285.1 Pyrinomonadaceae bacterium
ACCTCCTCGCGCGTCCAGTTGTGCTCGGCCGTGAGCGAAGACTCGACGCGCTTGCGTATCTCGCCGTGCAGCCGCGTCAGCCTGCGGCTCGCCGTCGCCTCGTGCACGCCGAGGACGGCGCCGGCCTCCTTCAACCGCAGGCCGTCAAAGTAGTAGAGCTTGACGAGCAGGCGGTCTTCCGCGTCGAGCGTCGAGAGCGCGCGGGCCAGAGCGCGTTCGACGGCGCGGCCGGCCTCCGCCTCGGCCAACTGGCTCTCGGGGTCGAGCGGCGCCGCGGCCTGCCAGCCTTCGGCCTCGTGACTCTCGCCCGCGGCGCGGTCGAAGTCGGCGTCCTCCTCGGTCTGCACGAGCTTCGACGTGCGGCGGTGGCGGTCAACCGCCAACTGGCCGACGACGGCGCGCAGCCAGCCGCCGAGCGAGCCGCAGCCCGAGTAATATGCGAGCTTGCCGGCGCGGCTCCCGTCCTCGCGCACGCGCAGGCCGTACAGCTCGGCCCAGACCGACTCGGCCAGCTCCTCCGCCTCGGCCGCACCTGCGCTCGCCGAGCGGGCCGACGAGAGGACGGTCGCGCGGTACTGCTCCATCAACTCGTTCCACGCCGCCTCGTCGCCGCGCTCACAGGCCAGGACCAGCAGCAGCTCGTCGGCGCGCAGAGAGTTTATGAAGTCGCCGACCTCCCTGGCCGGCGCGTCGGGCCTTGAGCGCAGCAGGTACTTCTCCAGCGAGGCGCGCACGCGCGGCGCGACCTCCTCCGGCTTGAGGCGGCGCGCATCCGTCGCCCGCGCCAGCAGCCGCGCGGCCCCTTCCTTCACGAGTTGTTCGACGCTTGACGGCATCCCGCCTCTCGAACCCTTCAAAAGCCAACGAGCACGGCGCCCATGCTATCACGAAGCGGCCCGGCCGCGTTGACGGCGTGTCGGGAAATGATGAATGATGAAAACGCCCCTATGCTCCGCGTCACCGAAATCTTCCGCTCGATTCAGGGCGAGTCAACACACGCCGGCCGGCCCTGCTCGTTCGTGCGGCTGACCGGCTGCCCGATGCGCTGCACGTGGTGCGACAGCGAGTACACGTTCACCGGCGGCGAGCGCATGAGCGTCGAGGATGTGATGCAACAGGTGCGGGCTTACGGTTGCCGGCTCGTCGAGGTGACGGGCGGCGAGCCGCTCGCCCAGCGCGAGGCTTTCGGGCTCATCAGACAGCTCTGCGACGAGGGCTTCGAGGTGCTGGTGGAGACGGGCGGCTACGTCTCGACCGAGGGTCTGGACGAGCGCGCCAAAGTCATTCTCGACGTTAAATGCCCCGCCTCCGGCGAGGCCGCGCGCAACCACTGGCCGAACCTTGAAAGGCTTCGCGCCGACCGCGACGAGGTCAAGTTCGTCGTCGCCGACCGCGCCGACTGGGAGTACGCCGTCAGCGTCATCAGGGAATATGACCTTGAAAAACGCGCCCTCGCCATCCTCGTCTCGCCGGTCTGGGGCGCGACGGACTTGAAGGGGCTGGCCGAGCTGGTCGCCTCCGGCGGCCTCGACGTGCGGATGCAGCTCCAGCTCCACAAGTACATCTGGGGGCCGGACGTTCACGGAGTCTGACTCTTAACCTTATGGGCGGGACCGACGAGAAGGCGTACCAATACGCGGAAGAAGAGGATGAGAACTCGGCTGCGGGGCATGACTCTGGGCTCGCGGTCTGCCTCGTCTCGGGCGGGATGGACTCGTGCGTGACGGCGGCCATCGCGCGCGAGGAGAACGAGGAGCTTGCCTTCCTCCACGTCTCCTACGGACAGCGGACCGAGGCGCGCGAGCGGCGGGCCTTCGAGGAGTTGGCCGAGCACTACGGCGTCGCGCGCCGCCTCGCCGTCCCCATCGAACACCTCGCGCGCATCGGCGGCTCGTCGCTCACAGACGCCTCGATGCCCGTCCCCGAGGCCGACCTTGAGTCCAGACAAATCCCGACCAGCTACGTCCCCTTCCGCAACGCGCACCTGCTCTCAATCGCCGTCAGCTGGGCCGAGGTGACGGGCGCCTCCCGCGTCTACATCGGCGCCGTCGCCGAAGACTCCTCCGGCTACCCAGACTGCCGCCCCGAGTTCTACGAAGCCTTCCAGCGCGTCATAGACGTGGGCACCAGGCCCGACACGCGCGTCGAGATTCGCACCCCCGTCATCCACATGCGTAAAGTTGAAATCATCCGCCGCGGGGCCGGGCTGGGCGCGCCGCTCGAATTGACCTGGTCCTGCTACCGGCGCGAGGACGCGGCCTGCGGCCGGTGCGACTCGTGCGCGCTGCGCCTGCGGGCCTTCCGCGAGGCGGGGCTCGCCGACCCCGTCCCCTACGCGTAAACGCTCGCAAAAAAGGGGTTCGGCTGCTATTATATTGTCCGAAAATGACAACTGACAGGGACGCCCCCGCATCCTATGCGCGGCCGCTGTTCCGCAAGACCGGAGGCGCCGGCAATCATCTTTCAGCAGGAGACCACTGACCATGCGTTTCAAGCGAATCATCCGCAGCTTCGCCGCCGCGCTGGCGCTCTTCGCCTGCGCCGCCGCCGCCTCGGCCCAGGTGACGAACATCTCGGGCAAGGTGACACTGAAGCAGGCCGACGGCACGGTCGTCCCCGTGCCGGGCGCCCAAGTTGACATCTACCGCACCGACATCAAGCAAGAGTTCCACGTCAAGACCGACAAGAAGGGCATGTACCAGCACGCCGGCATCCCCTTCGTCGGCACCTACACCATGATCGTCAGCGCCGCCGGCGCCAGCCCCACCTGGCAGGAGAAGATGCGCTTCACCTCCCAGCAAGTCTTCGACTTCACCCTCCAGCCCGGCAACGGCATGCGCCCGACGCTCGACGACATCAAGAAGGCCGTGGCGGCCGGCCCGGCCACCGGCGGCACGACGGCCGCGGGCGCCGCTCCCAAGGAGAGCAAGGAGGACAAGGCCAAGCGCGAGGAGCTTGAGCGCAAGGTCAAGGAGGTCGAGGAGCAGAACAAGAAGATCGTCGAGAGCAACGAGGTCATCTCGCGCACCTTCAAGGCCGGCAACGACGCGCTGAACGCCAACCGCGTCGAAGAGGCCATCACCCATTATAAGGAGGGGTTGGCCGTCCGCCCCGAGGAGCCGGCGCTGCTGGCGAACCTCTCGGAGGCCCTGCGCCGCCGCGGCGTTGACCGCTACAACGCGGCCCTCAAGGCGTCTCCCCCTGACGCGGCCGGCATGGACGCCGCCAAGAAGGACTGGACCGACGCTGCCGCCTCGTCCGGCAAGGCGCTCGAAGTCGTCAAGACGGCCCTGTCCTCCGGCTCGGCCGACGCCCAGCAGCAGCAGGTCTACAACTCGAACAAGCTCGTCGCGCTCTCAACCCGCGCCATGGCTATGAGGCTGGTCGCCACCAAGGTTGACACCTCGCAGGCCCAGGCCGCCTGGGACGCCTACCAGGAGTACATCGCCGCCGAGACCGACGCGACCAAGAAGGCCAAGGCCAAGGCCGACGCGCTCCAGGCCCTTTTCGACTCCGGCGCCACTGACCTGGCCGTCACGCAGGCCCGCGCCGTCCTCGTCGAAGACCCGGACAACGTAGACGCCAACCGCATCCTCGGCCTCGCCCTCTTCGCCTCCGGCGACAAGGCGAAGTTTCAGGAGGCGGCCAACTTCCTCCAGCGTTACGTGGACAAGGCCCCGGACGCCGACCCGTTGAAGGCGTCGGCCCGCGAGTCGCTGGAATACCTCCGCACGGCCGAGAACGTTAAACCCGACAAGGCCCCGTCGCGGCCCGCCGGCGGACGCCGCCGCCCGTAAGTCTCGACCTAAGCTAACTCCTTTCAACGTTTAGCCGCGCTTCCTGGAAACGGGGGCGCGGCTTTTCTGTATTCGGCCGGCCTTTTCCAAGAACCATCTTGACAGCTTGAGGGTTAAACAGTAACATACTTCTGGCAAACGGTGTTTGCGCCGCTTCCAACGAGGAGCCGCTTGCGCCAATTCGTCAGCAGACTCCCGACGGCTTTGAAGGCCGCCCCGCCTGTACCCGCGTTCTCAACCGACGGAAACACCCCGAGATGTCAGCCAAACTGGGCGAAATCCTTGTCCGCGAAAACCTCCTGACCCCGCAGCAGCTCCGTGAGGCGCTCGACTTTCAGCGCGAGCACGGCGGCCGCCTCGGTTTC
>DATHBF010000325.1:0-2772 GCA_035296285.1 Pyrinomonadaceae bacterium
GGACGCGGCGGCCTGGCTCGCGGGCGCGGGCGTGGGAGGCGGCGGGGGCGTCTCGGGGCGCGCGGCGGGCGTCTCGGCCTGGGGCGCGGCGTCGGCCTGCGGCGCGGGGGCCGCGGCGCCGTCGCCGTCGCCGATGACGGCGACGACGGTGTTGACCTCGACCGTTTCGCCCTCTTTGACCCTTATCTCTTGGAGGGTGCCAGCAACAGGCGCGGGAATCACCGCGTCCGCCTTGTCGGTGTTAATCTCGAACAAATCCTCGTCGCGCTCTACGCGCTCGCCGACCGCCTTCAGCCACTTCGTAATCGTACTCTCCGCGATGGACTCGCCCATCTGCGGCATCACCACTTCTGTCGACATAAACACTCCGTTACCGTGAATCGTAAAAGGCTTCTACCCTTCCGCCGTCGTCGGGTCTATCATGCGGCGGATTTCGGAGACGCGGTTGGCGGGGAAGCCGCCCTGCTCCGCGTGGCGCCTGACCAACTCCTCGTCGGGCGCGATGTAGACGCAGTAAATCTTGTCGTCCGTGACGTAGCTCTCGACCCACTGAATCTCCGGCCCCAGCTCGCGCAGCACGCCGCACGACTTCTGCGAGACGGCCTGCAACTCCTGCGGCGAGAGCTTGCCCGCGCCTTCGAGTTCGCGCTCGATTAAGAATTTCGGCATCGTTTCTCTCCTTCCTGAATCTTCAATAAGCGGCGAGCTTGCGGGCCGCGTCGAGAATGTCCGAGACCTGCGGCAGGTGGTACTGTTCGAGCGGCGGCGAGTAGGGGACGGGCGTGTCGGTGGCCGCGAGGCGCACGACGGGGGCGTCCAACCACTCGAACGCTTCCTCGCAGATGGTCGCCGCGATCTCGCCGCCGATGCCCCCCGTCCGCGAAGCCTCGTGCAGTATCAGCACCTTGCTCGTCTTCTTCGCCGTCCTAAGTATCGCCTCGCGGTCCATCGGCGCGAGCGTCCGCAGGTCCAGGACTTCAACGTCCAAGCCTTCCTTCTCAAGCTCCTCGGCCGCGTCCAGGGCGTTCAGGACTTGCGCGCCGAAGGTGATGATGGAAAGGTCGCGGCCCTCGCGCCGCGTGCGCGCCTTGCCTATCTCTACGACGTAGTCGTCCTCAGGCAACTCTTCGCGCAGCCGGGGCAGGCGGTAGAGCTTCTTGTGCTCGAAGAAGAGGACGGGGTCGGGGTCGCGGATGGCGGCCTTAATCAAACCCTTCGCGTCGTAGGCGGTCGAGGGCTCGACCATCTTCAGTCCCGCCGTGTTGAGGAAGAACGCCTCGGCGTTGACCGAGTGGAAGGGGCCGGAGTGGACGCCCGCGCCGCAGGGGCCGCGGAAGACCGTGGGGAGGCCGGCGCCCCAGCGGTAGCGGCACTTCGCGGCGTAGTTCGTCAGCATGTCGAAGGCCGGCGAGATGAAGTCGATGAACTGGAACTCGGCCACGGGCCGCATCCCCATCAACGCCGCTCCGCACGCCGCGCCGACGATGGCCGCCTCCGAGATGGGCGTGTCGATGACGCGGCCCTCGCCGAACTCGTCGAGCAGCCCGTCCGTCACCTTGAACGCGCCGCCGTAGGCGCCCACGTCCTCGCCGATGAGGAACACGCTCTCGTCGCGCTCCATCTCTTCCCAGAGGCCCTGGCGGATGGCCTCGACGAAGGTGACGACGCCGCCCCGCGCGGGCCGCTCCGACTTGTGCTCTTTTTTAGCTGTGGCTGACACTCTGGCCTGACCTCATTCGTTGATTGCCGCGTCGCGCTCCTCGGTCTTCCAGCCGAGGAGTGCCCAGTCCGGGCTGACCCCGTCGGCCTCGGCGTAGGCGCAAACCTCGGTGATGAACTGGCTCCACCGTTCGGCGTCGGCGCCCTCCAGCGTCTTGACGAGCGTGCGCCCGTCGTCGTCCTGCACGGTCAACTCGACCTTGATGGTTTTCTTAGCCATGGACCCCCGAAAGCTTAGCTCCCGCCGAACACCTTCGGGCGGAAGGCGGGCGGGACGAGTGTGTTGTCGAAGACGTTGTAGGCGGCCTTCTCGGGGTCGGGCATGGGGGAGGACTCGGCCCAGTCGGCGTCCTCTTCGATCTCGCGGCGCACGTCGGCGACTATTTCGGCGAGCCTGCCCTCGTCGGCGACGCCTTTGAAGATCAGGTGGCGGTGGAAGCGGTCGAGGGGGTCGCGCTTCTCCCACCTCTCAAGCTCGCCTTCGGGTAAGTACCTCTGGTCGTCGTGCTCGGCGTGGCCCTTGCGGCGGTAGGTCTTGGCCTCGATGAGGGCCGCGCCGCCGCCCGCGCGGGCCGAGTCGGCCGCGCGCTTCATGACCTCGTAGCAGGCCACGACATCGTTGCCGTCCACGACGTAGCCGGGGATGCCGTAGCCGGCGGCCTTGTCGGCGAGGTTGGCGACGGCCGTCTGCTTGCTCGTCGGCGTCGAGTAGGCGTACCAGTTGTGCTCGGCGACGACGACGAGCGGGAGGCGCTGGACGGCGGCGAAGTTCAAGCCCTCGTGGAAGGCGCCGGTGCTCATGCCGCCGTCGCCGATGTAGGCGACGGCCACCGTGTCGAGCCTGCGCATCCGCGCGCCGAGCACGATGCCGGTCATGACGGGGATCATGTCGCCGAGGTGCGAGATGGGGCCGATGAAGCCCTTGCTCATGTCGCCGAAGTGGATGTTGAGGTCGCGCCCTTCGGACGGCCCCCACGCCTTCGCCATGTACTGCGCGAATATCTCGCGCGGTCGGATGCCTTTGACGAGGACGGCGCCGAGGTCGCGGATGAG
>DATHBF010000326.1:0-4118 GCA_035296285.1 Pyrinomonadaceae bacterium
ATCGGCTACGTCTTCCACAGCGCCATCTACAACCTGATCGGCGACTTTGAGAAGTTTCCCATCATCCTGCTCGTCGTCGTGGCCGTCGGCATCCTCGGCTTCTACCTCGTCGAGCGCTACTGGCTCTCGAAGAAGGTCGAGGAGGCCGACGCCGAGTCCATCCAGAAGTTCGAGCAGGCCGCCGAAGAGAAGCTCCACGAGATCAAAGAAGAGATTTCCGACATACTCCCGCACCCGCTCGCGCGCCACAAGGAGAGCGCGAAGCAGAAGCAGAAGATTGAAGGAGACTGAAGGGAAGGATGAACGCGGAACGCCGCAACGATGAACCAAAAGCAGAAGGCATTCGTCTTTCAGTTCATCGTCTATTGTTCCGCGCCCGTCGTCTGCATTTATGATTATCGAAGCCACCGCCCCGACGCGCGTTGACCTGGCCGGGGGGACCATAGACATCTGGCCGCTCTACCTCTTCCACCCCGGCGCGACGACCGTCAACTTCGCCGTCAGCCTCTACGCGCGCTGCCGCATCGAGCCGCGCGACGACGACCAGATCATCCTCGAATCGCGCGACCGCGGCGTCGCCTTCGAGACGCGCCTCGCGGCGGTCGCCGACCTCGCCAGCGAGGAGCGGCTGGAGCTGATCTCGAAGCTCGTCCACTTCTTCAAACCCGAGAGGGGATTCCATCTGGTGGCCGAGTCGCAGGCGCCCGCGGGCGCCGGCCTCGGCGGGTCGAGCGCGCTCGCCATCGCCTGCATCGGAGCCTTGAACCGCTTCGTCGGCGACCGCTACCCCGAACACAAGTTCATACAGATCGCCGCCAACGTCGAGACGACCGTCATCCGCGTGCCCGCCGGCTTCCAGGACTACCACGGCGCGTTCCACGGCGGCGCCAACGTCATACACTTCCGCGCGGACGGCATCCGGCGCGAGGCGCTGGACGTTGACCCCGGGGAGCTTGAGCGGCGCGTGGTCGTCTGCTACACGGGCGAGCCGCGCCTTTCGGGGACGAACAACTGGGAGATCTTCAAGAAGCACATAGACGGCGACCGGGAGCTGTTCGACATCTTCGAGGGCATCCGCGACACGGCCGCGGCCATGAAGGACGCGCTCGGCGCGGGCGACTGGGCGCGGGTCGGGCAGATCATGCGCGACGCCTACCCGAAGCGTAAGCGGCTGGCGCCGAACGTGACGACGCGGCACATGGAGGCCCTCGTCGAGCGCGCCCTGGCGAACGGCGCCGTGGCGGCGAAGGTCTGCGGCGCGGGCGGCGGCGGCTGCATCGCCTTCCTCTGCGAGGAGGGCGCAAAGGAGTCCGTCGGGCGCGCCCTCTCGGAAGGCGAAGCCGCCGAGGTGCTCAACTGGGGCTTCGCGCGCGAGGGGCTGACGGTGCGCGAGGTCTAAGGTCGGGCGGGAAGTTTCAACGCGAGAGGGCGCGGAGAAGAATCAATCTTCCTCCGCGCCCTCTCGCGTTGAGTTAGCTGCTTTTACTCAGAGCTTCCCGGCGGCGCGCTTGGCCTCTTCGACGAGGCGCTTGAGGCGGGCAATCTTCTGCTCGTTGGTCTCGCCGGGCTGCTCGCGGAACTCGGGGCCGACCTTGAAGCCTGAGTGCGCGCCCTTCTTGGCTTTGGGAGCGGCGGCGGGTTTTGCTTCGGCGGCGGGCGCGGCCGGCTTCGCTTCGGCGGCGGGGCGCTCGTCCTTGGGCGCGCCGGGCGTCAGCTCGGTCGAGGCCGAGGGGGCGAGGTCGGCCGCAGTCTCGGCCCCGGCGGCGGGCGAGGCGGTGGCGGCCGTCGGGCTCATGGGCGCGGCCGAAGCCTGCCCCGTGGCGGCCTGCGCCTCGGCGGCCGGGCGGTGGCGGTCGGCCGAGGGCGAAGAGCTGGCGGCCGCGGGGGGCGCCGCCGCTTTGGCCTTCGCGGGGCGCGGCGGGGGCGCGTCGCGCCAGCCGGGCGTCGGGTACTGGTAGGCCGGGAGCGTGCCGCCCGCGGCCTGGAGGATGGCGGCGAGGTCGCGCTCGACGTAGCGGCGCTGCCTGCGCGTGTCGCGGACGTGGCCCAGCGGCGGCCCCATGTAGAGCGCGCCGCACGCCTGGCAGCGGTAGAGCGTGTCGTCGCCGCGCAGGTGGACTTCGGAAGGGTGCTGCGTGTTGAGCTGCTTGATGTGGCCGTTGCAGAGCTTGCCCTTCTCGTTCTTCTCGTTGCAGACGGTCTGGGCCGCGACGAGGCGGCGGGGCTGGCCCGCGCTCGACTCCTGCTGCTCGGTCGGGGCCTGCTTGGCGACCGCGCCCGCGTCTCTGGTTTCGCTCGACATAAGGCTCCGGTTTTAAGGGATTCGGGAAGGCTCGGACCTCGCCCGCATATTACTGTATTCTTCCCTCAATGTTAAAGAGATTGCTGGCGGGCGCGTGGAAGGGGTCGCCGCGGTTCCTGAGGCGGGCGGGGGTTTGGCTGACGCAGCCGCGCTTCACGGTGACGGCCGGCGTCGTCGTCTCGGACGAGCGCGGGCGCGTGCTGCTGCTGCGCCACACCCTGCGGGGCGGGAGCGGGTGGGGCATCCCCGGGGGCTTCATCGGCAAGGGCGAGCAGCCGGACGAGGCCGTCAGGCGCGAGGTGAGGGAGGAGACGCGCCTTGAGCTCGAAGAGGTCGAGCTGGCCTTCGTCCGCACGCTCCGCCACGCGCAGCAGGTCGAATGTATCTTCCGCGGGCGGATGCGCGCCGCCTCCATCGGCCGGCAGGAGTCGAGCTTCGAGGTCGAGCGCGCCGAGTGGTTCGAGCGCGCGCGGCTGCCCGCCGACCTGGGCCACGACCAGCGCCGCCTCATCGAGCGCGCGCTCGGCGATGGGGCCAAACGGGCTGAGTAGTGCTATGCTGTGCCGCAAAAATCTTCGACGCGTGAGGGCAAAAGCCGATGACGATGCCGCGATTGATCCCTGAGTCAAACGAGGTGATGGAGATACTGAGGAAGACGGGCGCTTACCGCGAGGGCCACTTCGTCTACCCCTCGGGCCAGCACACGCCGCACTACTTCCAGATGCCGCTCGCCTTCCGCTACTACGACACGGCGCGCGTGCTGGCCGTCGCGCTCTCGCGCCGGCTGCGCATCGAGAAGGACATCTCAAGCGCCCTGCCGCGCGTCGCCATCATCGCGCCGAGCGCGGGCGGCATCCCCGTCGCCTTCGCCGTGCGCGAGGCCCTCGCCGCCGACCAGATTTACTGGGCCGAGGTTGAGGACGGCAAGCGCAGGTTCCGCCAGTACGTCAACAAGGGCGAGGTCTACCCGGCCGTGGTCGTGGACGACATCTCGCGCACGGGCAAGGCGCTGCAAGAGACGGTCGACCTCGTGCGCCAGCTCGGCACGCGCGTCATCGGCTGCGGCGCCATCGTCCGCTTCAAGGGCTCGCCCGGCCACATCGAGAGCCCCGACGGCGACGACCCCATCCCCATCCTCTCCCTCGCCGAGTTCGACGCCAAGTGGTACGACGCGGCCGAAGCCTGCGCCGAGTGCAAGCAGGGCGTCGCGCCCGAGAACGTCCGCTTCTGAGAGCCCGCGCTGTCGAAGGGGCCGGCCACGCAGGAGCTCGACGCGGCGCGGGCGCGGGCGCTGCCGGAACCCGCGCCGAGCGTGACGGAGGAGGCCACGCGCACGCTTGAGCCCATCTACAGGGGGCGGCAGCCGAGGTGACGAGTCGCCCGCGGGGCGCGGGCCGCGGCGGGCGGCGGCAACAAAAATCTTTCAGACGTGGCATTCGGCGGCGGCGACGGATTCGCCGTCGCGTCGGGGGCGAGGCTTCTCGCCCCCTTTCTTTTCGGCGCGGCGATTGAGGCGAGCGGCTTTATATCTCGTGGCGGTTGGCGAGGGCCTTGTCCATCGTGACCTCGTCCACGTATTCGAGGTCTGAGCCGACGGGCATCCCCATCGCTATTCTCGTGACGCGGACGCCGAGGGGCTTCAGCAGCCGGCTGATGTAGGAGGCGGTGGCCTCGCCCTCGGTGTTGGGGTTGGTGGCGAGGATGACTTCGGCGACGGCGACGCCCTCGTTGGCCTCGGGCCGCAGGCGCGGCAGGAGGTTCGAGAGGCGCAGGTCTTCGGGGCCGAGGCCGCGGATGGGCGAGAGCGAGCCGTGCA
>DATHBF010000327.1:0-3018 GCA_035296285.1 Pyrinomonadaceae bacterium
GTCGCGGGCCGGCTCGACTTCGCGGGCGTCAACAGCGTCTACAGGGTCGAGGCCGCCGGGCGCGCCTACGCCCTCAAAGTCTTCACATACGGGGGCTGGCCCGAGCCCGGCAAGCTCCCCTGGATTGAGTCGAGGCTCGCCGAGTTCGGCGTCCCGCACGCGCGCCTCGTCCACTACACGCGCGAGGCCGGCCACTTCCCGCACGGCTTCTCGCTGAGCGAGTTCGTCGAGGGCGAGAACTGCAAGGCGGCCATCCGGGGCGGCCGGCTGACGCCCGCGGCCTACTTCGGGCTGGCCGGCGCGCTGCTCAGGAAGATTCACCGCGTCCCCCTCCCGCTCTACGGCTACATCGGCGACGGGCGCGGGACGTACGAGGACTTCGCAGGCTGGCTTCTCGATTGTGACGTGCGGGACAGCCTGCGTTGGGTCGAAGACGGCACGGACCCGGCCGACACCCTGTTCCCTCTGATAGAGCGAAGGGTCGGGCCGGTGCTCCGCTCGTACGAGTCGCGCTTCAGGCCCGTCCTCCTTCACGGCGACAGCAATCCGAAGAACGCTCTGCTGGCGGGCGGCGGGCGCGTCGTGTTCGTTGACTGGGACGAAGCCGTCGCGGGCTTCTGGGTCAGGGATTACGCCGGGCTCACTTACTGGTATTCTTACATGCGCAAGGACGGCGGCCGGCCCGGCGACGCGGGCTTGGACGAGGCCCGCGCCTCCTTCTTCCGCGCCTACGGCGAGACGAACCTTGACGAAGGCGAGCTATGCGAGCTTGAGACGGCGGTGCACGCGGCGATGGCGGCGGGCGAGATGTCATACCTCTACAAGATTGGCGACGCGCACGGATACGCCCGTTCGCGCGCCCTCCTGCTGGACCTGCTCGGGGCGACCGTGTGAAGAGGTTTGAGACGTTGAGAGACGAGACGACAGCGACGAAGGCGGACCCGGCGGGCGGCGCCCCGGGGTCGGGCGACATGAGCGCGGAGGAGTTCCGCCGCTACGGGCACGAGGCCGTTGACTGGATAGCCGACTACCTCTCAAGCCCCGAACGCTTCCCCGTGCTCGCGCAGGTCGAGCCCGGACAGCTCCGCTCTCAACTTCCCTCCTCCCCGCCCGAGACGGGCGAGCCGATGTCGGCCATCCTCGAAGACTTCGAGCGGCTGGTCGTGCCCGCCGTCACGCACTGGAACCACCCATCCTTCTTCGCCTACTTCGCCACCTCCGCCTCCGCGCCAGGCATCCTCGGCGAGCTGCTGGCCGCGGCCTTCGACAACAAGGCGATGCTCTGGCGCACCTCGCCTGCCTCGACCGAGCTGGAGGAGGTCGCGCTCGACTGGCTGCGTCAACTGATGGGGCTGCCCGCGGAGTTCGGCGGCGTCATCTACGACACGGCCTCCGTCGCCACGCTTCACGCCGTCGCGGCCGCGCGCGAGGCTCTGAGCTTACGCGTCCGCGAAGACGGCATGAGCGGCCGCCCGGACCTCCCGCTCCTCCGGCTCTACGCTTCCGAGCAGTCGCACTCTTCGGTCGAGAAGTCACTCATCGCCCTCGGGCTCGGGCAGCGTTCGCTCGTCAAGGTGCCGGCCGACGCCGAGTTCCGCATGGACGCGCGCGCGTTGGCCGCGCTCGTTGACGAAGACAGGCGTGCCGGCCATCTCCCCTTCTGCGTCGTCGCCACGGTCGGCACGACTTCGACGACCAGCGTTGACCCCGTCCCCGAGGTCGCCGACGTGTGCGAGCGCGGGCGGCTCTGGCTGCACGTTGACGCGGCCTACGCCGGCTCGGCCGCCGTCGTGCCCGAGCTGCGCCACACGCTGGCCGGCTGCGAGCGCGCGGACTCTCTGGTCACCAACCCGCACAAGTGGCTCTTCACGCCCTTCGACCTCTCGGCGCTCTACTGCCGCCGGCTGGACATCCTGCGCCGCGCCTTCACGCTCGTGCCCGAATATCTGCGCACGCCCGAGCAGGAGGCCGTGCGCAACGGCTCCGACTACGGCGTCCAGCTCGGCCGCCGCTTCCGCGCCCTCAAGCTCTGGATGGTCATCCGCTACTTCGGCGCCGACGGCCTCGCCTCACGCATCCGCGAGCACTGCCGCCTCGCACGCCTCTTCGCCTCGCTCGTCGAGGAGTCCGAAGACTGGGAACTGCTCGCGCCCGTCCCCTTCAGCGTCGTCTGCTTCCGCGCCCGCCCCGCGGCGCGAAACGAAGAGACGCCCGAACAGCGCGCCGCCCGTCTTGACGCGCTCAACGAGCAGGTCATGAACGCCGTCAACGCCGCCGGCGGGGTGTTCCTCTCCCACACCAGGCTGGGCGGCGTCTTCACCCTCCGCCTCGCCGTCGGAAACATCCGCACCGCCGAGGCGCACGTCCGCCGCGCCTGGGAACTTTTGAACGAACAGCTACGCAGGCTCGCCTGAAAGTTTATGAAAGAAGGTCTGACCCAACAGTGCTGACACACATCGTCGTCTGGAAGTACCGCGAGGAAGTTGGCGAAGAAGCGAGGCGCGAGCACGTCGCGCGGCTCCGCCGCCTGACCGAGTTCATCCCCGAGATTCTGAGCTTCGCCGTCGGCCCCGACGTGCTGCACCTGCCGCGCTCTTACGACACGGGGCTCGTCGCCACCTTCTTCGACCGCGCGGCGCTCGACGCCTACACGAACCACCCGGAGCACCTCGCCGTCGCCGCCATGGGGCGCGACGTGAGCGCGCACGTCGTCTCGGTTGACTTCGAGGACGAGTGAGCGGGCGGAGGAAAATCCTGCTCGCGCTGCTCCTGCTGCTCGCCGCCTCGCAGGCGCCTTTCGTCTACACGCGCTTCAGGCTCGCGGGGCTGCGCGCGGCCGTCAGGGATTTAAACTCGACGCGCGAGCCCGCCTCGTCGGACGACCACTTCGACGAATACGCAGGGGTCTTCCACGTCCACACGGCCCTCGGCGGCCACAGCACGGGCCGACCCGAGGAGGTCGCCGCCGCCGCCGCCGAAAATCGTCTCGCCTTCGTCGTCATGACCGAGCACCCCTCG
>DATHBF010000328.1:0-6688 GCA_035296285.1 Pyrinomonadaceae bacterium
GTACATCATCCCTAAGGGGATGGCCGTCAGCGCGCCCTCGGCCGTCGAAACGTCGAGGTCCTCGCCGAAGCCGGACTTGGCCGACTTGGCGAAGTACTCGCGCGTCTGCTGCACCTTCTCCAGCGTCCCGTAGGTGTCGAAGTGCTCCTGCGCCGTCCGCATCACGCCGAAGTAAGTGAGCATCAGCCCGACGCCGAGCAGCACGGCCAACTGCTGCGCCAGCGCCCGCGTCGAGACCTTCCGCATCCCGATGAGGAGCGCCCCGCCGGCCGCCGCCGCCACCATGTAGAAGATGTAGAACCTGAAGGTCAACAGGGACAGGAGCGCCGCCGCCAGCCCCAGCGCGTAGCCGGCCCGCATCTTCTCGCCGAGCTTCAGCGTCATCAGCATCGTCACGACGAGCAGGAAGACGATGGGGCCGTCCTTCAACCCCTGCGACGACCAGAGCACCAGCGACGGGAAGAAGGCGACGGCGAAGGCCGCCGCCCGCGCCACCCGCGCGCTCCCGTAGATGTGGAGCGTGCAGAGGTAGAGCAGCGGCACGGTGCAGGCGCCGAGGACCGAGTTGAAGAACTGGATGGCGAGCATGTTGCGCCCGACCGCGGCGTAGATGGCGGCCACGATGTAGAGCATGCCGTAGCCGCTGACCTCGCCCGTCACGGCCGAGACGGTGCGCAGGTTCCAGCCCTTCCAGACCATCAGCAGTTCGTTGCCGAAGTAGTCGTACTGGTAGGCGTCGCCGCCGAAGAAGCTCTGCCCGTTCGAGACGAAGATGAGGGTGCCGACGCCGAGCCGCGCCAGCAGCGCCGCGATGAAAATCTGGAGCAGGAACTCCTTGTCGGCCGAGCGCGAGCGGGTGATGAGGTAGAGCGGCCCCGCCGCGAGCAGGGCCGTCATCAGCAACGCCGGAGGCCCCTGGCCGGGCGACAGCCACCAGACGGCGGCGCCGAGCGCCAGTGCCATGACGACGAGTAAAGCTTTCATAACTTCGGGGGCAAGCGGGCGAACGGCGCGCGCGGGGGCGCGCCCTAGCGGCGGAGGACGAGGTTATTCTCCAGCACGAGCGCGTCGAAGCTGGCGCCCTGGAAAGTCTTGACCGCGTCCTCGGGCCGGCAGACTATCGGCTCCTGGATGTTGAAAGAGGTGTTCAGGAGCATCGGCACGCCGGTCAGGCGCGCGAACTCGTCAATCAGACGCCAGTAGCGCGGGTTGGCCTCGCGCGTGACGGTCTGGGGCCGGGCGGTGCCGTCCACGTGGACGACGGCCGGGACGGCCTCGCGCCGCCCCTCGGCGACCTGGAGGACCGTGATCATGAAGGGGTCGTAGTGGGGGCGGCCGAAGAGCTCCTCGGCGGCCTCGGCGTGCATCGAGGGCGCGAGCGGGCGGAACCACTCGCGCAGCTTCACCTTCTTGTTCAGAAGCTCGCGCATGTCGGCCCGCCGCGGGTCGGCGAGGAAGCTGCGGTTGCCGAGGGCGCGCGGGCCGAACTCCATGCGCCCCTGGAACCAGCCGATGATGCCGCCGTCGGCGATGATGCGCGCGACTCTCGGCAGCATCTCCTCGTCGGGCAGCGTTTCGTACTTCAGCCCGGCCGCGTCGAGCGCGGCGCGGCACTGCTCGCTCGTGAAGGAGGGGCCGTAGTAGGCGTGGTCCATCACGAAGTCGCGGGGGCGGCCGAGCTTCTGGTGGTAGACGAGGAGCGCGGCGCCGAGCGAGCAGCCGGCGTCCCCGGCCGCCGGCTGGACGAAGAAACGCTTGAAGGGCGTCTCGGTCCAGATGCGGCCGTTCATCACGGAGTTGAAGGCGCAGCCGCCCGCGAGGCAGAGGTCTTCGAGCTTCGTCCGCTCGTAGAGCCCGCCGAGCAGGTGCAGCACCGTGTCTTCGAGCACGCGCTGCGCGCTGGCGGCGATGTTCTGGTGGCGCTCGGCGATCTCCTCGCCCGACTTGCGGGGCTCGCCCAGGGCGCGGACGATCTCTTCGCTGAACTGGTAGTGCTTGGCGAGGTGGTGGTCGAGGACGCGGACGTTCAGGTGGAAGTCGTGGTCGCCGTTGGTGGTGAGCACGCGGCGGGCGAAGAAGTCGTAGAACTCCGGCTCGCCGTAGGCGGCGAGGCCCATCACCTTCCACTCGTCCCCGGCGAACATGTCGAAGCCGAGGAAGTTCGTCACCGCCGAGTAGAACTGGCCGAGCGAGTGCGGCAGCTTGATGCGCTTGAGGGGCTTGATGCGCGTGCCCTCGCCGACCGAGAAGAGCGTCGTCGTGTCCTCGCCCGTGCCGTCCATCGTGAGGATGGCGGCGCGCTCGAAGGGCGAGACGAAGAAGGCCGAGGCGGCGTGCGTCTGGTGGTGCTCCAGGAAGTGGAACTTGAAGTCGCTCGGGCCGAACCGCTCGCGCAGGCGCTTCGGGTGGCGGAGCATGCCGAGGTAGCTGTCGCCGACCTGGGCCACGCCGCGGTCCACCCGCGCCTTGAACATGTCGCGCGAGATGAAGGCCGACTTGATGGCCTGCAAAGCCTTGTGCCTGAGCACCCACGGCTTCCAGTAGAGCGCGACGTGCTCCACGTCCGACATCTTGATGCCGCCTTCGTCCAGGCAGTACTGGACGGCGTTGTAGGGAAAGCCGCTGTGGTGCTTGCGGCGCGAGAACCGCTCCTCCTCGGCGGCGGCGACGATGCGGCCGTCCTTAATCAGCGAGGCGGCCGAGTCGCCCAGAGTCGTCAGACCTAAAATGTACATAAAACCTAATACACGTCCCAGCGAGGTTTCTTCCCCCCACTAGCGCGGGGCCGGGGGTTCACGCAAAGCCTTGACCCTACCAGAGCCTACCCTAAAAGTAAAAGGAGGCGGCCCGCAGACGGGGCGAAGGCTACGGCGGTCAATTTTACATTCGCCGAGAGGTCGGAGGCCAGCCTGACGGGTGTCAGCCGGCCGAGGCGGCATCGGTCAGCGCCCGCGCCAGCTTCTCGGCCTGCTGCGGCACGGTGTAATGCCGCAGCGCGTGCTCGCGCCCGGCCTCGCCCATGCGCCGCCGCAAGCCCGGGTCCGAGAGCAGCGAGGCGAGCGAGTCGCGCCACTCCTCGGGCGTCCGCGCGCAGAAGTGCGTCCGGCCCGCCTCGCCCATCTCGGCGCAGACGCCGACGGGCGTGACGACGAAGGGCACGCCCACCGCCATGTACTGCACGGCCTTGAAGCCGGACTTGCCCGCCAGCCACTCGCCCGGCGCGTTGCCGAGCACCGTCAGCGGGTAGAGCCCCACGTCCATCGTCCGAAAGTCTTCCGTCTCCCGCTCCAGGCTCCACTCAAGGTTCTCGACCTCGACGCCCGGAATCTCAATCCTCTCGACCCCGGCCCCGACGACGCGCAGCCGGAAGCGGTGCTCGCGCGCAAGCTCTTCGAGGACGGGGAAGATGGACGAGAGGAACGGGTAGGTCGAGTGCGTCCCGACCCAGCCGACGACGGGCACGCCGCCCTCAGCCTTCGGCGCGGGGCGGAAGAGGTCGGTGTCCACGACGGTCGGGATGACGACGGCGCGCGCGCCCTTGGACGCGGCGTAGTCGGCGATGGAGGGGTTGCCGCACGTCACCACGTCGGCGCGGCGGATGAGCCAGTCGGTCTTGCCGAAGAACTTGAGGGCCGCGCCGAGGCGCCCGTAGGTCGGGCTGGTGTAGGGGACGTAGGTGGCGTCGTCGAGGTCGAGGACGAGCGGCGTGCGGCCCGCGGCCGTCGAGAGCCACTCGAACAGGGGCGGCCCGAACATCATCGCCTCGCGCTGCACGAGGAGCACGTCCGCGCGCCGCGCCGTCAGCACGTCGCCGAAGCGCCTGAGCGTCGAGAGGGCCAACCCCGCGGCCGACGCCCGCGCGCCGCCCGGCCGGTAGAAGGCCCTGAACAGCTCCCGGTCCATGAACGGCCTCACCTCAACCCTGATGCCGCGCTCGGCCAGAGGGCCGACGAACTGCACGACGCGGTAGCGCGTCGCCGCAGCCTCCAAAGGGTACGAGGCGAGTGCCAGGACGTTCATGAAGCGGTCAGCGCACGAGCTGGCGGCTCTCAAGCTCGGCCGTCGCGCGCGTCACCTGGTCGGCCGCCTCCTGCTCGCGGACCCACGAGAGCAGCTCGGGGATGCCGTCTTCGAGTGAGACGGTCGGCTCGTAGCCGAGCAGGTCGCGGGCGCGCGTGATGTCGGCGACGCAGTGGCGGATGTCGCCTTCGCGGTAGCGCGCGACTATCTCGGGCTCAAGGTCACGGCCTAAGCCCCGCGCGAGCATCAGGGCCACCTCGCGAATCGAGATGGGCCTGCCGGTGCCGATGTTGACGGCCTGGTAGTCGGCGCGGTCGGTTTCGAGCGCGAGGAGGTTGGCGCGCACGATGTCGCGGACGTGGACGAAGTCGCGCGTCTGCTCGCCGTCCTCGAAGATGACGGGCCGCTCGTCGTTCAGGAGCCGCGAGGAGAAGATGGCGCAGACGCCCGTGTAGGGGTTCGAGAGCGCCTGCCGCGTGCCGTAGACGTTGAAGTAGCGGAGCGCGACCGCGGGGATGTTGTAGGCGCGGCCGACGACGAGGCAGTACTGCTCCTGGTCCTGCTTCGTGACGGCGTAGACGGAGGTCGGGAAGAGCGGCTTGTCCTCGTGCGTCGGCACGGGCCGAAGCTCCGAGCCGCAGCGCTCGCACTCGACCTCCCAGCGGCGCTCAAGCAGCTGCGACGCGGGCCGCAGCTTCGGGTGGGCCTTCCTGACGCACGACCCGCAGGCGTAGGCGCCCTCGCCGTAGATGGACATCGAGGAGGCGACGACGAGCTTGCGGATTTGCGGGCGGCGGCGGACGACGGCTTCGAGCAGCACGGCCGTGCCCATGTCGTTGGCGCGCACGTACCGCTCGATCTCGTACATGGACTGGCCGACGCCGACCTCGGCCGCCTTGTGGTAGACGACCTCCACGCCTTCGAGCGCGCGCTCGACGGCCTCGCGGTCGCACACGTCGGCGCGCACGAACTCGGCCGCAGGGTTCAGGTAGCGCGGCTCCTCGCGGCCGTGGACCTGCTCGACCAGGGCGTCCAGCACGCGCACCTTGTGCCCGCGTTCGATTAGCGCGTCAACGAGGTGCGAGCCGATGAAGCCCGCGCCTCCCGTCACAAGTACGTTCAACTTTTCCATCCTCTTCCCTCTCAGATTTCTCCCGCGCCCTCGGCGCAAGCGGCAAATCATAGCAGAGCCGCCGCGGGGCTGGCGAACGCGCCCACTCGTCAGCCGGCGCCCGCGTCGCCGTAAAGCTCCTCGTAAATCTTCCAGCGCGTCGAGAGGTCGCGGTGCTCGGCGGCGACGGCGCGCACGCGCTCGGCCAGCTCGCCCCGCGTGTGCTTCGTCAGCAGGTCGTCTATCTCCCGGACGGCGCGGGCGTAAGCTTCCGCGCTGAACTCGTCGAGGACGGCCCCGATGCGGCGTTGGCGGATGATGTCGGAGTCGTCGGAGATGTCGCGGGGGATGACGACGGGCAGGCCCATCGCCCAGTACTCGCCGTCCTTGACCGAGGTGCAGACGCGCTTGGTGGGCACGGGCCGGACGGGGTTGATGGCGAAGTCGCCGAGGCCCATGTGGCGCGGCACTTCACGGAAGGCGACGAACCTTTTGACGATGACATCGGGGCCGAGCCCGCTCCCGGCCGCGAGCCTGTTCACCTGCTCGTCGGGCGCGTTCGTCAGCATGAGCGCGCGGAAACGCGGGCCCCAGTGGTCGCTGGCGGCCTTGAAGAAGTCGAATATCTCGCGCTCCAGGTAGATGCCGCCAATCTTGCCGGCGTAGACGCAGACGAGCTTGCCTTCGAGGCCGAGTTCCGCGAGCAGCGCCGGGTCTTTTGAAAGGGCGGGCGTGAAAAGCTCCATGTCAACGCTGGCCGGCTTGACGTAGAAGCGGCGCGGCGCGACGCCGTATCTCTTCTCCGCGTACTCGCGCACGCCGCGCGCCGTGGCGATACAAGCGCGGGCCAGACGCGTCTGGAGCTTCTCCAGGTTGAAAAGTATGCGGAAGCCGGCGCTCTGCTCGGTCCAGTGGCCGACCTCGACCATCGAGTCGGCGTGCGGCTCGTAGCTGTCAACGACGAGGGGCGCGCCCGTCAGCCTTGAGAGGATGTAGCCGGCCCCGCCCGCGGGCGTGCACCAGGCGTGGATGTGTCCGATTCTCTGGCTGACGCACAGGGCCCACAGCCGAGGGATGAAGGCCGACCACTTGAGCAGGGCGACGAGGCCGAAGCGCGAGTAAGGGAACGCGACGAGGCGGACGCCCTCCGCCTCAAGCTCCGCGCGCACGCGCCGCAGCTCCCCTTCGTCCATGAGGAGGTGCGGCTGCTCCAGCGTGACGAGAAAAATCTTGCTGCCCGCGGGGAGCTGCGCGCGGATCATGGGCAGGTAGGGCAGGACGGCGCTCTGCACGAGCGCGTCCTTGAAGCTCCAGTAGGTGATGGCGAGGACGTTGCTCGCCTTCGCCCGGCCGCTCATGTCGGGAGCGCGCGGCCGATGAGGGCGGCGAGGCCGGAGACGCGGGCGGCGAAGGCCGGCTCGTCGTCGTCGTCGCCGATGAGCACGCGGCGCAGCGTGTAGAGGTCTTCCCGTGCGTCGTTGGCCCCGGCGTCGGTCGTGAGCGCGCAGGAGTAGCCCAGCCGGCGTGCCCGCTCGGCCACCTCGGGCGTGTAGTCGC
>DATHBF010000329.1:0-7199 GCA_035296285.1 Pyrinomonadaceae bacterium
AGCACGGCGTTGACGACCGAGAAGATGGCGGCGTTCGCGCCCGTCCCCAGCGCCAGCACCAGGACCGCCACCGCCGTAAAACCCGGGTTCCTGCGCAAAGCCCGCGCCCCGTAGCGCAAGTCCTGAAGCAGAGTCCTCATCTTCAATTCCTCACTCGTGTCTTAAGGCGACCATCGGGTCCACCTTCATCGCGCGGCGCGCGGGGACGAGGCAGGCGGCGAGCGCGACGCCCGCGAGCAGCAGCGAGACGACCGCGTAAGTCGCGGGGTCGGTCGCCGTCACGCCGTAGAGCAGGCCCGACATCAGCCTTGTGAGCGCGAGCGAGGCGACGAGTCCCGCGCCCACGCCGACGAGCGCCAGCGCCATGCCCTGCCCGACGACGAGCCGCAGCACGTCTCTTCCTTGCGCGCCCAAGGCCATGCGGATGCCTATCTCGTGGAGGCGCTGCGTGACGGCGTAGCTCATGACGCCGTAGATGCCGGCCGCCGCCAGCGCCAGCGCGACTCCGGCGAAGAGGCCGAGCAGGAGCGAGTTGAAGCGCGGCTCGGCCGCCGCCTGACCGACGTGCTGCTCAAGCGTCCTCACGTCCGTCACCGGCTGCGCCTTGTCCACCTGCCGCACCGCCTCGCGGACCGCGCCCGCCAGACTCGTCGGCTCGACCGCCGAGCGCACGACGTAGGTCATGCCGATGAAAGGGTCCTGGCGGAACGACGTGTAAATCTCCGGCGTCGGCTCCGCGCCCAGCTCGGCGCCGCGCGTGTCGGCGACGACGCCCACTATCTCGAACCAGCTCGGCCGCCCGTCGGGGTCGCGGCTGCCGAAGTTGATGCGCCTGCCGACCGCGTCCCCGCCGAAGTGCCGGCGGGCCGTGGCCTGGTTGACGAGGACGACGCGGCGCGAGGCGGCGTGGTCGCGCCCGTCGAAGAAGCGCCCCTGGACGAGCGGGATGTTCGCCGCGCGGAAGTAGTCGTCGGTGACGCCGCGGTAGTTGGCCCCCGGCCACTTGTCGGGCGTCGTCTCCGGCTCGCCCTCGACGCGGAAGCCCGTCGTCGGCCCCTTCGCGAGCGGCAGCGTGTTGACGGCGCCGACCGACTCGACGCCGGGCAGCGACGAGACGCGCTCGGCCACGGCAGCGTAGAAGTTCGAGTACTGCGCGTCCTCGCTGAAGTTCGTGCCCGAGGGCGAGACGCGGAACGTCAAGACCTGCTGCGGCCGGAAGCCCAGCTCGACCGCGCGTAAGCGGAGGAAGCTTCGGAACAGGAGCCCCGCGCCGACGAGCAGCACGAGCGAGCGCGCCACCTCCGAGACGATGAGCAGCGAGCGCAAACGGCTCCGCCGCGCGCCGCCGGAGCTTCCGCGCGCGCTCTCCTTGAGCGCGGCGTGCACGTCGTCGGGCTTCGTGAACTGCACGGCCGGCGCCAGCCCGAACAGCAGCCCCGTGGCGACCGACACGAGCAGCGTGAACGAGAGCACCGGCAAGTCAATCCCGACGCCCTCGACGCGCGGGAAGCCCTCGGGCAGCATCCCCTTCAACAGGTCAACGCCCCACCACCCGAGCAGCAACCCGGCCGCGCCGCCCAACATCGCCAGCAGCAGACTCTCGACTAAAAGCTGCCGCGCCAGCCGCCACCGCGTCGCGCCCAACGCGACGCGCACCGCGATCTCCTTCTGCCTCGCCGCCGCGCGCGCGAGCAGGAGGTTGGCGACGTTGGCGCACGCTATCAGCAGCACCAGCCCGACCGCCCCGAGCAGCATGAGCAGCGCCGTGCTGCTCTCGCCGACGAGGTGCTCTTGCAAGGTGACGACGCGGTTGAAGCGGTTGGTGTTCGTCTCCGGGTACTGCGCACGCAGCCGCGCCGTGATGGCCTCCATCTCCTCGCGCGCGCGCTCCAGGGCGACGCCCGGCTTGAGCAGGCCCACGGCGCTCAGGTAGCCGAAGCCGCGCGCCCGCGTCACGTCCGTCTGCTCGGTCCACTCGGGCGCGAGCCTGAGCGGCGGGAGCCACGCCTCTGTGCGGTCGGGGTACTGGAAGCCCTGCGGGGCGACGCCGACCACCGCGTAGCTGCGCCCGTCGAGCGTGACGGCGCGGCCGACGACCGAAGGGTCGCCGCCGAAGCGGCGCTGCCAAAGGCCGTGGCTGATGACGGCGACGGGGGCGTGGCCGGCCTTCTCGTCGCCGGGCTCGAAGAGGCGGCCGGCGGCCGGGCGCACGCCGAACACGTCGAAGAAGCTCGCGGAGGCGACGGCGAGGTTGACGCGCTCGGCCTCGTCGCCGACGGCGAGGTTCGACGGCCGCGTCAGGACGGCCGCGAGGTGCTCGAAGGCCGTGCTCTGCTCGCGCCAGTCGATGAAGTTGGCCGGCGTCACCTGCACGCGCCGCCCCTCCCGGTTCAGCTCCTGAATGGCGACCATACGCTCGGCGTTCGGGTACTGCAACGGCCGCAGCAGCACGGCGTTGACGACCGAGAAGATGGCCGTGTTCGCGCCCACGCCCAAAGCCAGCGCCACGACCGCCACGGCCGTGAACCCCACGTTGCCCCGCATCGTCCGCACCCCGTAGCGTATGTCTTGCAGCAGGCTTCTCATCATCACCTCACCCCTTCTCGATTGCGGAGTCCGCGCCGATTGAATAGTCGTCTCGATGGCCCGTGCCGTCCTCGCTATTCCGCAATTCGCAATCCGCAATCGGCCCTTCCGAAATCAGGCTCATTCGTAACGGAGCGCCGTCATCGGGTCCACCTTCATCGCGCGCCGGGCGGGGACGTAGCAGGCGAGCAGGGCGATGAAGAGGAGGAAGGCGGAGATGGCGGCGTAGGTGAGCGGGTCGGTGGCGCTCACCTGGTAGAGCAGGCTCGACATCAGACGCGTCAGCGCGAAGGCGCCGACGAGGCCGGCCGCGAGGCCGAGGCCCGCGAGCGCGAGCCCGTGGCTGAAGACCATCTTCAGGATGTCGCTCGCCTGCGCGCCGAGCGCGATGCGGACGCCTATCTCGTGCGTGCGCTGCGCGACGGCGTAGCTCATCACGCCGTAGATGCCGACCGCCGCCAAAAGCAGCGCGACGAGCGAGAAGCCGCCGAGCAGCCACGCGCTGAAGCGCGCGCGGCCCACCGAATCGGCCAGCCAGTCCTCCATCGTTCGCACGTCGGCCACCGGCTGCTCGGCGTCTATCGCCTGAATCTCGCGCCGCGCCGCCGCCGCCAGAGAGAGCGGGTCGCCCTTCGCCCTGACGACGAGGTTCATGAAGGGGTAGACGAGGTCGGCCTGCGGCATATAGACCGTCGGCTTGTCCTCGCCTTCGAGCCCGTAGTGCTTCACGTCGCCGACGACGCCGACGATCTCGGCCGGCTGCGGGGTCTGGCTCATCTCGACGACGACGCGCTGGCCGATGGCCTCGCCGCCCGGGAAGTGCTTCCGCGCGAACGACTCGCTGACGACCACCACGTTGCGCTTCTCGGCCACCTCCTGCTCGCTGTAGGAGCGCCCGCTCCTGAGCGGGATGCCCATCGTCCTGAAGTAGCCGGCGTCGCTGACGCGGACCTCGGTCCCCGGCTTCTGGCCGGGCGGGGGCGCGGGCTGGCCGACGATGGTGAAGCTGGTGGCCGCGGCCGGGCCGGAGAACGGGAGGAAGTTGACGGCTGCGGCCGACTCGACGCCGGGCAGCGACGAGACGCGCCCGACCGCCTCGCGGAAGAAGCCGATGACCTTCGCGTCCTCGCCGTAGCGCACGCCCGGCAGGTTCACGCGCATCGTCAGCACGCCCTCGGGCCGGAAGCCGGGGTCGACCGAGCGCAGCCGCTCGAAGCTCCTCACCATCAGCCCCGCGCCCACGAGCAGCACGAGCGCCAGCGCGATCTCGACGACGACGAAGGCCCCGCGCAGGCGGGTCCCGCGCTTCCCGCCCGTCGTCCCGCGCGCGCCTTCTTTCAGGCTCTCGCCCGGCGCCACCCTCGACGCTTCGAGCGAAGGCACGACGCCGAAGACGACGCCCGTCACCAGCGTCACGCCGAGCGTGAAGAGGAGCACGGGGACGTTGAGGCGGACGGCGCCGAGGTCGAGCACGTCGCGCGGGCTCAAGGCAGCCAGCACGTCAACGCCCCACCACGCGAGCAGAAGCCCCAGCGCGCCGCCCATCCCCGCCAGCAGCACGCTCTCCGTCAACAACTGCCGCACGACGCGCCAGCGCCCAGCGCCCAAAGCCGTGCGGATGGCAAGCTCCTTCTGCCGCGCCGCGCCGCGCGCCAGCAGGAGGTTGGCGACGTTGGCGCACGCGATGAGCAGGAGGAACCCGACCGCGCCTATCAGGACCCAGAGCGCGGGCTTCAAGACGCCGGCCAACTGGTCGCGCAGCGGCACGACCTCGGCGCTCCAGTTGGTGTTGGACTGCGGGTACTGCGCCTCGTAGCGCGCGGCGATCTGCGCGACCTGCGTCTGCGCCGCTTCCAGCGTGACGCCCGGCTTGAGTCGGGCGACCGCGCTCATGAAGCGGCCGCGCCGCTGCGCCTGCGCGGTCGACGCGAAGGCGTAGACGCTCCACAGCTCGGGCGGCTGCGCCGTCAGCGAGCGGTTGCGGATGAACCACTGGAAGCCGGCCGGCATCACGCCCGCCACCGTCGCCGGCGTCGCGTTCAGGTTGATCGTCTTGCCGACGATGGCGGGGTCGCCGCCGAAGCGGCGCTGCCAGAGGCCGTGACTGATGACGACGACCGCGGGCGAGTCCGGCTTCGCGTCCTCGTCGGCGAGCGTGCGCCCCTTGATGGGCTCGACGCCGAGGACGCGGAACAGGTTCGGCGTCGCGTACTGGATGGAGACCTCCTGCGGCTCGCCGCCTTCGCCCGTCAGGTTGATGCGGCGGTCGAAGAAGGCGGCGATGTCCTCGAAGGCGTCCGCCTGCTCCTTCCAGTCGAGGAAGTTGCCGGGGTTGAGGACGTTCTGTCGCTGCTCGCGGTCCTTGCGCATCTCCCACACCATCACGAGCCGGCTCGGCTCCTTGTAGGGGAGCGGCTGGATGAGCACCGCGTTGACGACCGAGAAGATGGCCGTGTTGGCCGCCACGCCGAGCGCGACCGCCACCACCGCCGCCGCCGTAAACCCGGGGCTCTTTAAAAGCACGCGCAGCCCGAAGCGCAAGTCCTGTACGAGAGTCCTCATCATTACTCCTTGAAGTTAATTGATAGCTTATTCATTCCTTAAAGCGACTATCGGGTCCACCTTCGTCGCGCGCCGCGCCGGCAGGTAGCAGGCCAGCAGCGCGACGCCGCCGAGCAGCAGCGCGACCCCGGCGAAGGTGGCCGCGTCCGTCGCCGAGACGCCGTAGAGCAGGCTCTCCAGGACCCGCGTCAGGGCGAACGCGCCCGCGAGCCCGGCCGCGACGCCCGCGAGCGCGAGCGCCATCCCCTGCCCCACGACCAGCCTGATCACGTCGCGGCCGCGCGCGCCCAGCGCGAGGCGGATGCCTATCTCGTGCGTGCGCTGTGTGACCGTGTAGCTCATCACGCCGTAGACGCCGACCGCCGCCAAAAGCAGCGCCACGGCCGCGAACAGCGTCAGCAGTTGCGTGTAGAAGCGCGGCCGCGCCACCGACTCCGAGGCCAGCTGCTCCATCGTCTTCACGTTGGAGGCGGCGCGCGCGGCGTCCACCTCGCGCACCGCCTTCTGCGCGGACGCGGCGAGCAGGGCCGGGTCGCCTTCCGTTCGGATGACGAAGGACGACGAGAGCCACGGCCGCTGGAGGTAGCAGTCGTAAATCTGTAGGCCCGCCTCCCGCCCGGCCGTCTGCTTCACGTCCGCCGCGACGCCGACGACCTCAAGCGCGACCCGCCGCTCCATGTAGTCAATCGTGATGCGCCGGCCCAGAGGGTCTTCGCCGGGGAAGATTCTGCGCGCCATCGTCTCGTTGATGACGGCCACGTCGGGAGAGCCGGCCGAGTCGCGCTCGGTGAACCCGCGCCCCTTGAGGAGCGGGATGCGCATCGTCTCGAAGTAGTTCGGGCTGACCGCCATGTAGTCGGCCTGCGGCTCGTCGCCGGGGCGCGCGGGCCGCCCCTCGACGCCGTAGGAGAAGTTGAGCACCCAGTCGAGCGGCAGGCTCGACGCGACGGCCACCGCCCGCGCGCCCGGCAGCGCCGAGAGCCGCTCCTGCATCTGCTTGAAGTAGGCGGCGCGCTGCTCGGTCTGCCCGTAGAGCTGCTGCGGCGCGCCGACGCCGAGCGTCAGAAGGTTGCGCGGGTCGAAGCCGAGGTCCGTCTGTTGCAGCCGGACGAAGCTCTTGACGAGGAGGCCCGCGCCGACCAAGAGCACCAGCGTCACCGCGATCTCCGCCACGACGAGCAGGCCGCGCGCGCGCCTGACCCGTCCCTCGGCCGAAGCGCCACGCCCCGCCTCCTTGAGCGCGGCACCCAGCTCCGGCCTCGACACCTTCAGGCCGGGGAGGAGTCCGACCAGCACCCCCGTCAGCAGCGAGACGCCGGCCGTGAAGGCGAGCACCGCGCCGTCCACGCGCGCCTCGTCGAGCCGCGCGAAGCGCAGGTCTTCGGGCACGAGCGACAGCATCGCGTCCACGCCCCAGAGCGCGAGGACCGCCCCCAACGCCCCGCCCGCCGCCGCCAGCAAGACCCCCTCCGCGAGTAGCTGCCGGATGACCCTCCAGCGTGTCGCGCCGAGCGCCGCGCGAATCGCCATCTCCTTGTGCCGCGCCGTCGAGCGCGCGAGCAGGAGGTTGGCGACGTTGGCGCACGCGACGAGGAGCACGAGGGCGACGGCGCCGAGCAGCACGAGCAGCGCCGAGCGAGCGCCGCCGCCCACCAGCGTCTCGCGCAGCGGGATGAGGCGCACGCCCCAGTCCGCGTTCGAGCGCGGGTGGGCTTCCGAGAGCCGCGCGGCCACGCCGCTCAAATCCTCCTGCGCCTGCTCGCGCGTCGTGCCGCCCTTCAAGCGGCCGACGACGGTGAAGTAGCGGCTCATGCGCTGGCGCAGCTCGCCCGACTCGCGCGGCAGCGGCGACCAGACCTCGGCATGGGCGGGGAACTTGAACTCCTCCGGCATGACGCCGACGACGGTCGCGCTCGCGCCGCCGACGAGCGGCAACTGCCTGCCGAGCACACGCGGGTCGCCGCCGAAGCGTCGCCGCCAGAGTCGGTGGCTGAGGACGACGACGCGCCCCGCCCCGCCCGGGCCGAACTCGGCCGGGTCGGGCGCGCGCC
>DATHBF010000330.1:0-14361 GCA_035296285.1 Pyrinomonadaceae bacterium
GGGGATGCGTGCCTGCAAGAGTCCTCTCATCTTCCGCGCGACGCGCGGGCGGCGCACGGCCAGCAGCCCCCGCGAGCGCGCACATGGCGCCGCCCCGAAGGCCCCGGACGTTTCCTTCCGTAAAGTTAAATCGTGCCGGCCATGATAACGCGGCGACCGTCCCGCGTCACCCCGCGCCCGCCGACCTTCCCGGTTCGATAGCCACCCAAAGAGAGCGTTTATGGATGCTTCATTCTACCAAAGTAAGGTGCGGCGAAAATGTTCGGTAACGTACCCCTTGCGGGTGTCGTTTCTGCTAGTCTCCGGGCCAGGCGTTTCTAATTTTCGAGAGGAGATTCAGGAGATGGCTGAAGGCGATAGGACCAACAACGAGGCCGCGGACGCCGGCATCGGCGCGGGCGGCGGGCAGGCCGGCGGCGGCGAGGACCGGGGCGCGGCGGGCGCCGAGGCGACGGGCGCGGACCCGGCGGGCCTGGGCGAAGGGCGCGGCGTCGTCGGCGAACCCGGCGGCCAGGGCGGCGAAGGCGGCGGCGGCTCGCGCCCCGGCGACTGGAACCCCGGCGAGCAGAGCGGGGGCGGCGGCGAGCTTTACTAGAATCTGCTTGGTCTATCCCCGAAGGGGATACAGACGATAGCCGGGGGTAAGCGAAGGCCGTCAGGCCGTAGCGCCACCCCCGGACAGGTGCAAAAACAATCCCGACCCTGAAGGGGTCGCACCCCGATGCTGAGGTGCGACCCCTTCAGGGTCGGATTCGTTTTGCCTTGCGAACCGGGGGTGGCGCTCGGACGCTTGCGCGTCCTCACTTACCCCCGTCTATCGTCTGTATCCCCTTCGGGGATTTCAGAACGTGGCTTAGAATACGGCCGATGCGTCCCTTCAGATTAGCAGCCCTGTCGCTCGCGCTCCTGCTCGTGCCCCCTTACGCCGCGGAGGCGCAAAGGAGGAAGCGCGCGCCCGCGCGGCGACAGCAGCAGAGCGTGGCGAAGGAGCGGAAGCAGGCCGAGGAGGATTTAAAGAGACTGCAAGCGCAGTTGGTCGAGGCGACTGAGGATTACAAGAAGAGCTTGCGCGAGCTGCTGGCGCTGCGCGAGGTGGACGAGCGCAACCGCCTGGCCGAGCTTGAGAAGGTCAAGAAGCTTAACGCCGAGGGGCTGCTCTCGAAGCGCGACGTGGAGAAGAGCGAGGGCGAGGTGGCCGCCTCACGCGCCCGCTCCGAGGAGGTCCGGCAGCGCCTGACGGCCGCCGACGTGTTCCTCGCCGAAGCACTCGCCGAGCCCGAGTTTGCCGAGATGCCGGCGCCCGCCGTCGCCGCGTCGAAGAGGACGCCGCCGCCAGTCCACGCGACGCGCTCCGGCTACCTGCGCTACGCGGGCTTCACCGACTGGCGGCTGTCGGACTCGGGGCGCGTCCAGGGCTTCTTCGCTTCGCGCTTCGGCCGGCAGCTTCCCGTCTCGGCCTACGGCCAGACCGACCTCCACAACCGCATGAACTTCGACCACCGCAACTCGATGGACGTGGCCCTGCACCCCGACAGCGCCGAGGGCCGCGCCCTGCTAGAATACCTCCGCTCGCAGGGCATCCCCTTCCTCGCCTTCCGCGGCGCCATCGCCGGCTCCGCCACCGGCCCCCACATCCACGTCGGCCGCCCCTCGCACAGAATCCGGTAGGCACTGCCAACCGGCCGCCGTTTTGTGCTACATTCCTCCGTCCTACCACAGCTTCATCGCGAGAGCTTTTCTTGAGGAGGTCAACATGAGACGCCTACGTTTACGCCTGAGCGTGCTGGCGCTCGCGCTCCTGTGCGCGCCGGCCGTCGTCGCGCAGTCGCGCGCGCCTTTCTCGATTCAGGAGCTGCTCAAGGTCCGGCGCGTCGCCGACCCGCAGCTCTCGCCCGACGGCCGCTGGGTGGCCTACCAGATCACCACGCCCGACCCGGCCGCCAACCGCAACCGCACGCAGGTCTACGTCGTCCCGACCGGAGGGGGCGAGCCGAAGCAGCTGACGAGCGGCGCGTCTAACGCTTCGACGCCGCGCTGGTCGCCCGACGGCCGCAAGCTGGCCTTCGTCACCGGCGGCCAAATCTGGACGATGGACCCGGACGGCAGCGATAAGAAGCAGTTGACGAAAATCTCGACCGGCGCCGACGCCCCCGTCTGGTCGCCCGACGGCCGCCTCGTCGCCTTCGTCTCGGACGTATACCCCGACTGCGCCGACGACGAATGCAACCGCCGCCGCGACCAGGCCGCCGAGGCCAACCCCGTCAAGGCGCACACGGCCGACCGCCTCCTTTACCGCCACTGGACGAGCTGGAAGGACGGCAAGCGCACGCACGTCTTCGTCATCTCTTCCGACGGCGGGGCGGCGCGCGACCTGACGCCCGGCGACTACGACGCGCCGCCCTTCTCGCTCGGCGGCCCGCCCGACTACGCCTTCTCGCCCGACTCCAGAGAGCTCGCCTTCGCGCGCAACACCGACAAGGCGGAGGCGACCTCGACGAACAGCGACATCTTCCTCGTCCCCGTCACGGGCGGCGAGCCGCGACGCCTGACGGGCTCGAACCGCGGCGCCGACCAGTCGCCGCTCTACTCGCCCGACGGCCGCTACCTCGCCTACCGCTCGCAGGCCACGGCCGGCTTCGAGAGCGCGCGCTGGCGGCTGATGCTCTACGACCGCCGCGCGCAGACGACGCGCGAGCTTCTGCCGCGCTTCGACGCCTACGTCGAGGGCTTCACCTTCACGCCCGACGGCGCCTCCGTCTACTTCGTCTCCGGCGAGCGCGGGCGCCAGCCCATCTACGTCGCGGGCGTCGCGGACGGCTCCGTGCGCAAGATAGTCGAGGGCTACAACGACGACGTGCAGATTTCGCGCGACGGCCGATTCCTCGTCTTCTCGCGCTCGACGGCCGACCGCCCGGCGGAGGTTTACACGGCGCGGCTCGACGGCGTCGCGCCGCTCGGCTCCGCGCCGAATCAGGCCGCGCCGCTGACGCGCACGAACGACGACCTGATGGCCTCTTACGGACTGCGGCCGGCGGAGGAGATGACGTGGACGGGCGCGATGGGCGCGAAGGTCTCGGGCTGGCTCGTCAAGCCGGCCGACTTCGACCCCTCGCGCAAGTACCCGCTGCTCGTCCTCATCCACGGCGGCCCGCAGAGCGCCTTCAACGACGCGTGGGGCTACCGCTGGAACCCGCAGGTCTTCGCCTCGCGCGGCTACGTCGTGCTTTTGCCGAACCCGCGCGGCTCGGTCGGCTTCGGCCAGAAGTTCACGGACGAGATTTCGGGCGACTGGGCGGGCAAGGTCTACACGGACCTGATGAACGGCGTGACGAAGGCGGCGGCGCTGCCCTTCGTTGACCGCAGCCGCGTCGGCGCGGCCGGGGCCTCTTACGGCGGCTACATGGTCAACTGGCTGCTCGGCCACAACAACCACCCGGCCGTCCGATTCAAGACCTTCGTCTCGCACGCCGGCCTCTTCAACCTCTTCAGCATGTACGGCGCCACCGAGGAGCTTTGGTTCCCGGAGTGGGAGTTCAAGGGCGCGCCGTGGGACAACCCCGTGCTTTACGAGCGGTGGTCGCCGCACCGCTTCGCGCGCAACATGAGGACGCCGACCCTCGTCACGCACGGCGAGCTGGACTACCGCGTCCCCTACGGCGAGGGGCTGCAACTCTTCACGGCCTTGCAGCGGCAGGGCGTCCCCTCGCGGCTGCTGCTCTTCCCCGACGAGGGCCACTGGATTCTGAAACCGGCCAACTCGCAACACTGGTACACTACGGTGCTCGACTGGCTCGACTCATACCTCAAGTAGCGGTTCGTGGTCCCGACTGCGCGCCACCCCGCGCGGGGGCCACGCGGGGCCCGGCGGCCGTCCCACCCGACGGCCGCCGGGCCGTCGTCTGCTAGCGCGCGACGAGGAACACGTCCCACGCCCACCGCCCCACCTTCGCACCCCGCGCGTCGTCCACCTTCGCACGGTAGCGGAACTGGTTGCCGTGAGCGTCGGTGCGCTTCGACTCCTTGTAGTTCAAGTGCAGCCGCGTCACGTCGAGCGCGGCGAGCGAGTGCAGTTCGCCCGGCTGAGAGAGGCCGTCGTGATTCGCGTCACGCCACAGCCGCAGATGCGCGAAGACCGAGTCGCGCGAGTCTATCAGCCCGTCGCCGTTGCCTCCGTCCTGCGGCCGGTCGTACTCGGCCAGGGCCAGGAACCCGTTCGGAGAAGGGCTGGGGGGCTGGGGGGTGAAATTGCCGAACAGCTCCCGCCCGCTGCCGACGCGGCCGTCGCCGTCGCGGTCCAGCGCCAGCCATGCGTCGTCGGAGCCTGCCGAAGTCCAGCTCAACCGCTCCGCCTTCCCGTCGCCGTTCAAGTCGAAGGCGACGCCTCGGGCCGCGTCCGTCAGGCGGAAGCCGTCGCCTGAAACGTCCACCAGCACGGGCGAGGATGGGCCGACGCCGCCGCTGCCGTCGTCGTCATCGTCGCCGGGGCAGGTGCCCGTCACGTAGCAGGGCTGCGTCCCGCCGCCGCCGCCCGTCCGCGGGCAGCAGACGCCCGCGCCCCGCGGCGAGGGCTCGAAGCCGTCCGGACAACTCCCGTCCTTGGACGAGACACAGCCGTTGCCCAAAGGGGTGCCGTCCGGGCAGAAGGTCACGCAGTCCCAGTCGCAGGTGTTGGGCACGCCGAAGCCGACGGGCCTGTATTCGACGCAGCAGTCGCCGGGTTGGGGCGAGGGGCAGGGCGCGGGCGTCGGGGTGGGCGTCGGCGTCGGGGTCGGCGTCGGCTCGGGCGTCGGAGTGGGCGTCGGGTCCCAGATGGAGCAGGAGCCCGCGTCCTCCTGGAATTGGCACGGCTGGGTGCCGTTAAATTCAGTCTGGCATGACCTGTTTACCGTCTGAGTCCGTATACACGACGAAAACGGGTCATCACAGAAAGCGGGCACGACAGCATCAAATTCACAGAAGTCATCACAAGGGCAATGCCACGCACAGCTTATTCTGCCCTGCCAGCAGCCCGGCGCGTTCTGGCAATTGCAATCGAAGGAAGGCGGGACTGGGGGAGAAAAATCAACCCGCAAAGCTGTTGCGGGTTCAACGAAATATGCTGCTTTGATGGCCGCGCCGAAGTCGCCCGGCCGCCTGAGGGCTGGCTCTGGCCGGAAGGCGCCGGAGCCGGCCTTCGGGTGTGGGGCAGCTAGGGATGATCTTCTGGTCGGGACGGGTATCGGCCTCCCGTCTTTACCTTGTATCCCCGTGCCGTCCCCGAAGTTAATCAGCTGTAAGTCGAACTCGACTTTCTTCGGGTCTTCCTTCTTCTTCTCATCCCTAGTCCACTCGTAACCGCGAACTTGTTTCTCAGGAATCTTGAACGTGATACTCTCGCCCGGCAGGATTGGCTTATCGTCGGGCTCCAGGGGTGTCTCGTAACGCACCAACTCTTTCCTGCCGTACCTCACCTGGAAGCCATACGGGTAGCCATTTTCGAGTATGAAGTCCGGCAGCAGGACTACCATATACATGAAGTAGATGGGCTTGCTGCCCGTGTTCTTGACCTCTATCTCCAACTCCCGCGCCCAGCCCTTGTTCTTCAAGTCCTTGAACGACTTCTCGCTCTTGAGCTTCACTTTAATCGGCACATGCGCCGGCACCGTGTTCTCGAACCTCCTTTCGCCGGCCGGCGTGCCTTCATGTTGCGAGTAGGCGACGCCCTGCGCGGAGCCGAAGGCGAGGGCCAGCCCCGAGAGCAGTACGGCGCCTAAAGTGAGTAGACTGTTGCGGACTGCGGGTGGGCGTAGCTTCTGAGTATTCATCCTGTCCCTCCAGTGAGTTTGGGTGGGTGAGGTTGACGAAACCGGTGGAGCCTTCGCCAACAGGACGCGAGGGGACGCGACGGTGCCCAGAGTATGCTCGCCGGCTTTCCCCTGTCAACAGTTTTATTGCCGCCCCGCCATTTTTCGGGCGGAACTGTGCGGCGCCGGATATAAGGCTTTGAGGGGGCGGCCGGCGCCGACGCGCGCCGGGCTTTGAGCAAACGGGCGAAAGGCTCTATGCTAGTGCGCAAAAGAACCCCTGCGGCCGAGAGAACCGAACGACGCTCTTTGTGGAGGAGACGACGAGCCATGAGTGCGAGTAAAGAGACGCTGACGATCACCGACAACCGGACCGGCAAGCAGTACGAGGTCCCCATCCAGGACGGCACCATCCGCGCGATGGACCTCCGCCAGATCAAGACGGGAGACGACGACTTCGGGCTCATGACCTACGACCCGGCCTTCATGAACACCGCCTCCTGCAAGAGCACCATCACCTACATCGACGGCGACAAGGGGGAGCTCGAATACCGCGGCTACCCCATCGACCAGCTCGCCGAGCAGAGCACCTACCTCGAAGTCGCCTACCTCCTGCTCTACGGCGAGCTGCCTAACCAGGAGCAGCTCAAGCAGTGGACGTGGGACATCACCCACCACACCTTCATCAACGAGAACATCAAGAAGGTCCTGGACGGCTTCCACTACAACGCCCACCCGATGGGCATGTTCGAGGCGATGGTGGCCGCCCTCTCGACCTTCTACCCCGAGTCGAAGAACATCAAGGACAAGGCGTGCCGGCAGAAGCAGATTCACCGCCTCATCGCCAAGGCGCCGACCATCGCCGCCTTCGCCTACCGCCACCGCACGGGACTGGCCTACGCCTACCCCGACAACGACCTCTCCTACGAGGGCAACTTCCTCAACATGATGTTCAAGACGACGGAGCTGAAGTACCGGCCGAACCCGGTGCTTGAGAAGGCGCTCTCCGTCCTCTTCATCCTCCACGCCGACCACGAGCAGAACTGCTCGACCTCGGCCATGCGCTCCATCGGCTCGGCCGAGACCGACCCCTACTCGTCGCTCGCGGGCGCCGCCGCCGCCCTCTACGGCCCCCTGCACGGCGGCGCCAACGAGGCCGTGCTCCGGATGCTCAACGAGATCGGGTCGGTTGACCGCGTGCCCGAGTACGTCAAGCGCGTCAAGGCCGGCGAGTTCCGCCTGATGGGCTTCGGCCACCGCGTCTACAAGAACTACGACCCGCGCGCCCGCATCATCAAGCAGGTGGCCGACGAGGTCTTCGAGGTGACGGGCAAAGACCCGCTCCTCGACCTCGCGCTGGAGCTGGAGCGCATCGCGCTCGAAGACGAATACTTCGTCAAGCGCAAGCTCTACCCGAACGTGGACTTCTACTCCGACATCATCTACCGCGCCATGCGCTTCCCCGTGAACATGTTCCCCGTCCTCTTCGCCATCCCGCGCACCTCGGGCTGGCTCGCCCAGTGGTCCGAGATGCTGGAAGACCCCGAGCAGAAGATCGCGCGGCCTCGCCAGATTTACCTCGGCCACCGCACGCGCGACTACGTCCCGATGGAGAAGCGCGACGGCTCGGCCGCCGCCGGCCAGGCCGCGGGCGGTTAAAAGGGGGAAGGTTCGGCAGCCGGTTGCGGGGCGGGCGCGTTCTACTCAAGGCGCCCGCCCCTTGCGTCAGTATTCGCTTCGGATTTCTTAAGGGATGCTCGCGCTCCTCAACATCTCGAACTTCGCACTCATCAAGGAGCTGCGCGTCGAGTTCGACCGCGGGCTCAACCTCCTGACGGGCGAGACCGGCTCGGGCAAGTCCATCATCGTGGACGCGCTCGGCCTGCTCGTCGGCGGCCGCTTCTCATCCGAGATGGTCAAGGCCGGCGAGTCGCACGCCTCGGTCGAGGGGCTCTTCTCGGTGGGGAGCCACCCGCAGTTGCAGCGGGCGCTGGCGGGCGCCGGCCTCGAAGTCGCCTCCGACGGCGGCGTCGAGCTGGTCATCCGCCGCGAGTTCACGCCGACGGGCCGCGGCAAGATTTTCATCAACAACCGCCTCGCCACCCTCGCCACCTTGCGCGAGCTGCGCCCCTTCCTCGTGGACATCCACGGCCAGGGCGACCAGCAGACCCTCTTCGACCCCGACACGCACCTCGAACTCCTCGACGCCTATGCCGGCCTCATGGAAGCGCGCCGCGAGACGGCCGCGCTCTACAAGGAGTGGTCCGCGCTCAACGGCGAGCTTCGCGCCCTGCGCCGCGACGAGGCCGAGGCGCTGCAACTCATAGACGCCCTGCGCTTCCAGATAGAGGAGCTGGCGGCGGCTGGGCTCGAAGCCGGCGAGGACGCGCGGCTCGAAGAGGAGCGGCGCCGCCTCTCGAACATGGAACGCTTGTCCGAGCTGTGCGCCGAAGCCTACGACCAGCACTACGACGAGGGCGACTCGACGGCCGCGCGCCTCGTCCGGCTGGAGCGGCAGCTCGAAGAGCTCAAAGGCTACGAGTCTTCGTTCGGCGAATACGTCGAAGGCGCGCGCTCGGCCCGCGCGCTGGTCGAGGACTTCGCGGCGACGCTGCGCGGCTTCGCCGACAACCTGAACTTCTCGCCGCAGCGCCTCGCCGAAGTCGAGAACCGGCTGGCAGAGATAGCCCGCCTCAAGCGCAAGTACGGCGGCACGGTCGAGAGCGCGCTCGAACACCTCGCGCGCTCGCGCGCACGGCTCGACTCGTTGGAGGGCTCGGACGAGCGCGCCGAGGAGGTCTCGCGGCGTCTCGCGCAGGCCCGCTCGGCCTACCTCGAAGCCGCCCGCCGGCTCGGCGCCGGGCGGCGCGAGGCGGCCGACCGGCTGCGGCGCGACGTGGAGCGCGCCCTCCGTGAAGTGGCGATGGAGAACGCGCGCTTCGCGCCCGTAATCGACTCGCCCGGCCCCGAAGCGGAGGACGCCGAAGAGTTCGCGCGCCGCTTCACGGCCGGCGGCATCGACCGCGTCGAGTTCAACTTCTCGGCCAACCCCGGCGAGCCGCCGCGGCCGCTGGCGAAGGTCGCCTCCGGCGGCGAGGCTTCGCGCCTCATGCTCGTCCTGAAGACCATCACCAACCCCTCGCGCTTCCCGCGCTCCATCGTCTTCGACGAGATCGACACGGGGATAGGCGGGCGCGTCTCCGAGGCCGTCGGCCTGAAGCTCAAGGCGCTCGCCGACTCGAACCAGGTGCTCTGCGTGACGCACCAGGCGCAGATCGCGCGCTTCGCCGACACGCACCTGCGCGTGGACAAGCGCGGCGAGCGCGGCCGGACAATCGTCCGCGTCCAGCGCCTCGACGACGCCTCCCGCGTCGAAGAGGTAGCACGCATGCTCACCGGCGCCCGCATCACCGACGCCGCCCGCCGCCACGCCCGCGAGATGCTCAAGGCCCCGGCAAATTAATGACAGGAAACTCCCGCCCGCGGTGTTTCCAGTTCGGACGGCTGAAACACTCGGGGGGAGGACTGAATATGCGACGAATGTTTTTGGCGGCCGTGCTCGCGGCCGGCCTCTTCACGCTCCCGGCGGCGGCGAGGCAGACGGGGGCCGCCGAGAGGGCGCGCGAGCTGGCCGCGCAGATGTCGAAGAAGAAGCACGAGGTGAGGGAGAAGCACGGCGTCCGCGTCGAGAAGTTTAAGGAGGTGCGGAGCGAGCCCGCCCCGCGTTCGGACGCGCGCGAGTACGCGGGCGACTACGAGGCCGACGCGGGCTTCCGCCTCCGGCTGGGCGTCACGCCTGACGGCCGCGTCGAGGGCCGGGGCACCGACCCCGCCTTCACCGGCGACCGCCGGCCGCGCGCCTTCACGCTGCGCGGCGCGCGCGTCGAGTCCGCGCTGCTCACCGGCACGAAGGTCTTCGACGACGGCTCGACCGAAAACTTCGAGGCCGTCTTCATCAACCGCACCGACCGCGACAGCCCCGCCGCGGCCGGCACCACCAGCTTCGGCCTCGGCGTCCTCTACGACCCGCCCATCGCCGGCGACGGTTACGCCATCAGCCGGCTCTTCTATCAGAAGAGATAAAGACGAGTAATGGGTGACGGGTGACGAGTAAGAACTTGTCTTTACTCGTCACCCGTCACCCATCACCCATCATCACTCATCTTCCCTACTTGTCCGCGACCGTCTTCCCATCCCTCTCTTCGAGCGCGGCCTGCGCGGCGGCGAGGCGCGCCACGGGGACGCGGAAGGGCGAGCAGGAGACGTAGTCGAGGCCCGTCTCGTGGCAGAAGGCGATGGAGCGCGGCTCGCCGCCGTGCTCGCCGCAGATGCCGACCTTGAGGCCGGGCTTGACCGAGCGCCCGCGCTCCGTGCCGATCCTCACCAACTCCCCGACGCCCTCGCGGTCGAGCACCTGGAAGGGGTCGTCCGGCAGAATCTTCACCTCGACGTACTTCGAGAGGAAGCGGCCCGAGTCGTCGCGCGAGAGCCCGAAGGTCGTCTGGGTGAGGTCGTTCGTGCCGAAGGAGAAGAAGTCGGCGTGCTCGGCGATGCGGCCGGCGGTGAGCGCGGCGCGCGGCAGCTCGATCATCGTCCCGACCGTGTACGGGACGCTCATGCCGTGCTCGCCCGTCACCTGCCGCGCGACCTCGTGAATCAGCTCGGCCTGGTTCTTCAGCTCCGCGGCCTCCGAGACGAGCGGCACCATGATCTCGGGCTGCACCTGCTGGCCCTCGCCCGCCACCTCGCAGGCGGCCTCGAAGATGGCGCGCACCTGCACCCGCGTCACCTCCGGGTAGATGAGGCCGAGGCGGCAGCCGCGGTGGCCGAGCATCGGGTTGGCCTCGTGCAGCCGCTCGACCTGTTGGAGCAGGCGGCGCTTGTCGGCGATGCGGTCGAGCAGGCGGTCCATCTCCCTGATGCTCGCGGCGCGCTGCGCCTGGAGCTTGAGTTCCGACAGCTCGTCCTGTAGCTCCGACATGTTCGGCAGGAACTCGTGGAGCGGCGGGTCGAGCAGGCGGATGGTGACGGGCAGGCCCTGCATCGCGCGGAAGATGCCGACGAAGTCGCGCCGCTGGAGCGGCAGCAGCCGTTCGAGCGCCTTCTCCCGCGCGCCGACGCCGTCCGACAGAATCATCTCTCGC
The DNA here is from genome assembly GCA_035296285.1 of Pyrinomonadaceae bacterium. Classification (GTDB taxonomy): domain Bacteria; phylum Acidobacteriota; class Blastocatellia; order Pyrinomonadales; family Pyrinomonadaceae; genus QHXN01. The sequence continues at coordinate 10,928 of DATHBF010000330.1, forward strand.
ATCGCCGCCAGCCGCTCGTCGCCGAAGAACATGTGCTCGGTGCGGCACAGGCCCACGCCCTCGGCCCCGAAGTCGCGGGCGACCTGAGAGTCGTGCGGCGTGTCGGCGTTGGCACGCACGCGCAGCCTTCTAAATTCATCCGCCCAGCTCATCAGCTCGCGGAAGTCGTCGCCGAGCGTCGGCTGCACGGTCGGCACCTGCCCTAAGAAAACTCTTCCGGTCGAGCCGTCCACCGTGACCCACTCGCCCTTCGGCACCACCGTCCCGTTCACGTTGAACTGCTGCTGCCCGTAATCGATGTTCAGCACCGACGCCCCGCACACGCACGACTTGCCCATGCCGCGCGCTACGACCGCGGCGTGCGAGGTCATCCCCCCGCGGGCGGTGACGATGGCCTGGGCGGCGACCATGCCGTGGAAGTCGTCGGGGCTGGTCTCCTGGCGGACGAGGACGACCTTCTCGCCGGAGCGGGCGATCTCTTCGGCCTCGTCGGGGTCGAAGACGACGCGCCCCTGGGCGGCGCCGGGGCTGGCGGGCAGGCCCTGGGCGATGACCCTGGCGTCGGCCTGCGGGTCAACGGCCGGGTGGAGGAGCTGGTCGAGCTGTTCGGGCGAGACGCGGCGCACCGCCGTGGCCCTGTCAATGACGCCCTCGTGGACCATGTCAACGGCGACGCGGACGGAGGCGGCGCCGGTGCGCTTGCCCGTCCGCGTCTGGAGCATCCAGAGCTTGCCCCGCTCGATGGTGAACTCCACGTCCTGCATGTCGCGGTAGTGGCGCTCAAGGAGTTCGGCGATGGAGCGGAACTGCTCGTAGACTTCGGGCAGCTCCTCTTCGAGCTGGGTGATGGGCTGGGGGGTGCGGATGCCGGCGACCACGTCCTCGCCCTGCGCGTTGAGGAGGTATTCGCCGTAGAGCTTCTTCTCGCCGGTCGAGGGGTTGCGGGTGAAGGCGACGCCGGTGCCGCTCTCCGCGCCCATGTTGCCGAAGACCATGGCCTGCACGTTGACGGCCGTGCCGAGGTCGTCCGGGATGCGGTTGACGCGGCGGTAGTCGACGGCGCGGCGGCCCATCCACGAGTTGAAGACGGCGGCGATGGCGACGCGGAGTTGCTCGTAGGGGTCTTCGGGGATGGCGAGGCCCGATTGGTCGGAGAAGATGATCTGCTTCTGCGCGGCGATGACCTCGCGGAGCTGTTCGGGCGAGAGGTCCGTGTCGCGGCCGCCCTCGGTCCGCGCCTTGAAGCGGCCCATGACGCGCTCGAACTTCTCGTGCGCGACGCCCATCACGATCTCGCCGAAGAGGGTGGCGAAGCGGCGGTAGGCGTCGAGGGCGAAGCGGAGGTCGCCGGTCTGCGCGGCCAGGCCCTGCACGGTCTGCTCGTTCAGCCCGAGGTTCAGGACCGTGTCCATCATGCCGGGCATCGAGAAGGCGGCGCCGGAGCGGACGCTGACGAGCAGCGGGTTCTCGGGGTCGCCGAACTTCTTCCCCGTCTTCTCTTCGACGGCGCGCAGGCCGGCGATGGCCTGCTCCCACATCCCTTCGGGGAAGTTCTTGCCGTTGCGGTAGTAGGCGTTGCAGACCTCCGTCGTGACGACGAAGCCGGGCGGGACGGGGAGCCCCGCGCGCGTCATGTCGGCGAGGCCGGCGCCCTTGCCGCCCAGGAGGGCGCGCTGCTGGCCGTCGCCCTCCTCGAAGAGATAGACCCACTTGTGTTCGCGGTTCTGTGACATAGGACTGGTCCTTCCAGGGCTGGCATGAATCGGGAGGGGTCGTTTCGGGAACGGCCCGCGACCTTGGAGATGACGGGCGAGAGCGTACCCCCCACGGGCTTCCGGTGCAACATCTATGCCGCCGGGAGATTGAGCGGTTTCGCGCCGGGCGGGCCGTCCGGTGAGTAATTATGCGCGGCCGGCCGGGTGGAATTACGCAGGCCCGCCGTCAGCGGCGCTAGCGCGCGCCGCCCGGGTGGAGCTTGAGCCATTCGGCGCGGAGCATGAAGGCGCCTTCGGTGACGACGCGGTCGCCGACGAAGAGACCTTCGAGGACGGGCACGCGCCCCCCCGCTTCGGCGCCGACGCGGACCGCGCGCAGGACGAAGACGGAAGGGTCGCCGGTGGCGAGGAAGACGACCGTGCGCCCGCCGAGCTGTTGCACGGCCGAGGCCGGCACGGTCGGCGCCGTCCGCTCCGCCGTCCCCTCGGCCCCGAAGGCGACGCCCACGTACATCCCGACCTTCAAGAGCCTGCCGGGGTTCTGCAACTCGACGCGGACCTGCGCCGTGCGCGTCGCCGGCTCGATCTGCGGGTCCACGTAGGTCACGCGCCCGCGGTAGACGCGCCCCGGGTAAGCGTCCGAGGTGACGCTGGCGCCGCTGCCGACGCGCACGCGCGCGAGGTCGCGCTCGTAGACCTGGCCCAAGACCCACACGGTCGAGAGGTCCGCGACCCTCAGAAGCTCCTTGTTGGCCTCGACGACCTCGCCGGGGTTGGCGGCGCGAGTGATGACCGTGCCCGCCACCGGCGCCGTCAAAGCGACTTCGGAGCTGACCTGCGACGACGACTTGAGCGCCGCCACGCGCTGCGGCGAGAGGCCGAGCACGAGGAGGCGCTGGCGGGCCGAGGCGACTTCCGATTCGGACTTCTTCAGCAACGCGGTTGACTGCTCGAACTCCTCGCGGCTCGCCGCGCCTATCTCGACCAGCGCGGCCGTGCGGCGGTGGTGCTTGTGGTGCTCTTCCAGGTCGGCGGCGGCCGAGAGGTAGCGCGCCTGCGCCGTCGCCAGCTCGTCGCTCAGGACGACGGCGAGCGTCTGCCCGCGCCTCACGTCCTGCCCCAGCTCGGCCGAGACGGCCTGTACGCGCCCGCCGACGAGCGAGACGACGGCGCTCGAACGGTACGCGTTCGCCTGCACGACGCCGGTCGCCGCCTGCGCCGACGCCTCCGGCGCCAACTGCTCCCCGACCTGCTCTACTCGGACGCCGGCCCGCGCCGAAGCCTCCGCGGGCACCGTCAAAGTCTCTTCGGCGGGCGCGGCGGCCGTCGCCGTCGCCGCCTCGGGCGGGCCGAGCTGGACGCCGCGCGGCGCGGGCACGACGCGCCCCGCGCCCCCGCCGCCCCGACCTTTGAACAGCCACAGGAGGAGCGCCGCGGCCGCCAGGGCGACGAGCGCGACGACGATGACGGCCGTCGTGTTCGGACCCTTCCTTCGGGCCTTCTCTTCCCGTTCGCTCATCACTTCGCCTCCGGCGAGCCGGAGGCCCGCCCGACCTCGACGCGCGCGAGGTACGTCTCCAGTATCGAGCCGATGTAGTCGTTCTCCAGCTCGATGTAGCGGCGCTGCTCGGCGATGTAGTCGAGCAGCGTCTTCGAGCCCAGCTCGTAAGTCTTGTGGATGACCGATAAGTTCTGCCCGGCCTGCCCGCGCACGCCGAC
>DATHBF010000331.1:0-6248 GCA_035296285.1 Pyrinomonadaceae bacterium
AGCACGGCGCGCGCGCCGTCAAGGGCCAGTACATCGTCGTCCTCGACGACGTGGCCGCCGGCCAGCGCGGCGACTTCTCGATGGCGCGGCAGGTGGCCGACGTGCTCACGTCCGCCTTCGGCGGCAAGGTTGAGCGCGTCTACCAGCACGCCATTAACGGCTTCTCCGTGACGATGCCCGAGCAGGCCGCCCGCGCCCTCGCCAACGACCCGCGCGTCGCCCTGGTCGAAGAGGACACGGTCGTCAGCATCAACGCCACGCAGACGGGCGCGCCCTGGGGCCTCGACCGCATTGACCAGCGCGACCGCCCCCTGAACGGCAACTACGTCTACAACTGGACCGGCTCGGGCGTCCGCGTCTACGTCCTCGACACCGGCATCCGCACCTCGCACACGCAGTTCGGCGGCCGCGCCTCCGTCTCCTTCGACGCCTTCGGCGGCAACGGGCAGGACTGCAACGGCCACGGCACGCACGTCGCCGGCACCGTCGGCGGCTCGACCTACGGCGTCGCCAAGAGCGCGTCTCTGCGCGCCGTGCGCGTCCTGGATTGCAGCGGCAACGGCACGACCTCGGGCGTCATCGCGGGCATCGACTGGGTGACGCGCAACCACGTCAAGCCGGCCGTCGCCAACATGAGCCTCACCGGCGGCGCCTCCTCCTCCCTCGACACCGCCGTCAACAACTCCATCAACGCGGGCGTCACCTACGCCGTCGCCGCCGGCAACAACTACGGCGCCAACGCCTGCAACTACTCGCCGGCCCGCGTCGCCAACGCCATCACCGTCGGCTCGTCCACCAGCAGCGACGCCCGCTCCTCCTTCTCCAACATCGGCACCTGCCTGGACATCTTCGCGCCCGGCTCTTCCATCCAGTCGGCGTGGTACACGTCCGACACGGCGACGAACACCATCTCGGGGACTTCGATGGCTTCGCCCCACGTCGCGGGCGTCGCCGCGCTCTACCTGCAAGGGCACACCGGCGCCTCGCCCGCGACCGTGCGGAACACCATCGTTAACACTTCGACCACCAACCGTCTCACGGGCATCGGCACCGGCTCGCCCAACCGCCTGCTCTACTCGCTCGGCTTCTGACGAGCGGGTTGAATCACTTCAACCTCTGGCGGGGGCGCTCTCCCCCTCCCGCCAGACCAGTCGCCCGCGGCCCGCTCCGGCGCAGCCGCGGGCGGCGCTTTTTGACGGGGCCGCCCGCTCGCGTAGAATGGCCTCACATCGCGGGAGGAGGTTTTTCCATGGCCGAGCACGAAGCAAAGCGCGCCCTCATCATGGTAGACGTGCAGAACGACTTCTGCCCCGGCGGCGCCCTCGGCGTCGCGGGCGGCGACGAAGTCGTCGAACCGCTCAACCGACTGGCCGAGCAGTTCCTCGCGCGCGGCGACCTCGTCTTCAAGAGCCGCGACTGGCACCCCGAGAGCACCAAACACTTCGAGCAGTACGGCGGCACCTGGCCCGTCCACTGCGTCCGGGGCACGCGCGGCGCCGAGTTCCACCCGGCGCTCACGGACGACCCGCGCGTCCGCGTCGTCTCGAAGGGCACGGGCGACGAGGACAACTACTCGGCCTTCGACGGCACGGACCTCGCCGCGCAACTGCGAGGGGCGGGCGTCCGCGAAGTCTGGGTCGGCGGCCTCGCCACCGACTACTGCGTCAAGCAGACCGTCCTCGACGCCCTGCGCGAAGGCTTCCGCGTCGTCGCCGTCTCAGACGCCATGCGCGCCGTCGACCTCCGGCCCGGCGACTCCGAGCGCGCCCTCGAAGAGATGCGCGGCGCGGGCGCCCGACTCGTCTAATGCTGAACATTGACCGCTACCACGCCACGATGGGCGACGCCTCTTATAAGGAGGCGACGCGACTCCGCCGGACCGCGCTGAGCGAGGCGGAGGCGACCTTCTACGTCACGCAGCGCAAGCTGCCCTTCGCCCCCTGCCTCGGGCACGAGAGGCTCCTGCGGTCGCTGCTCGACTCGCGCGTGGACCGCCCGCGCATCCGCACGCTTGAGCAGGACCGCGGCGGCCTGACGCTGTTTGCGCGCGCCGTCGAGGACATCAACTTCGCCGGGGCGGTGCGCGCCGTCCGCCCCGGCACCATCATGTTCGCCGGCCAGCCCTTCGCCGACATCACCGGCGCCTTCGGGCTGACGCAGGCGCAGGAGATAAAGTTCGAGCACGCCTTCGACCTGCCGATGACGACGGCCGCAATCGCGCTCGAAATCCGTCTCGCGGCCGGCCCCCGCTGGCTCTCCGACTTCTCGCTCCGCCGCAACGGCGACATCGAGCGCGCCGTGGATGTCGCCACCTACGCCTTCATCGGCGGCTTCAACGACACGTCGAACATGGAGGCCGCCCACCGCCTCGACATCCCGGCCGTCGGCACCGAGGCGCACTACTGGCAGCAGTCCTACGTCGAGTTCATGGACGAGCCCGAGACGGACCCTCGCACCGCGAGGCCCAAGCACTTCGAGCAGGTCGCCTTCGAACGCTGGCTCGACGCCAACCCGCAGGGCACGACTCTGCTGCTCGACACCATCGACGTTCACACGGGCGCCGTCCACGCCGCGCTGGCCGCGACCTCCAGCGAGTCGCGCCGCGCCGCCTTCAAAGGCTACCGTGTTGACTCGGGCGACCTCGCGGCCCTCGGCCGCTGGTGCCACGAGTTCTTCGAGGCCAACGGCCTCAAGGGCCTGATGCCCGTCCTCACGGGCGACCTCGACGTGGAGGCCGTCAGGCGCATCGTCCGCGAGTTCCCCGAGGCCGCCGGCTTCGGCGTCGGCACGAAGCTCTCGGGCGAGGTGCGGCGCATCGCGGGCGTCATCTTCAAGGAGTGCCTGATTGACGGCCGCCCGACCCTGAAGGCTTCCAACACGCCGGAGAAGTCCACGCTGCCCGGCCGCCTCCAGGTCTTCCGCGGCGTCGCGGAGGACGGCCGCTACGTCGCGGACGTGACGGGGCTCGACGGAGAGGAGATTGAGATCGAGGGCGCCGCGCGCGTCGAGCGCCTGCTCGCCCCCTTCTGGGAGCGCGGCCGCCACGAGGCCATCCCCTCCATCCACAAGCAGAAGGCTTTCGTCGAGGAGCAGGTCCGCCGCTTCCCCTCCCTCGAAGAGTACCCGCGCTCGCTCAGCGACGGGCTGCGCGGGCTCCGCGACGGATTGACCGCCCGGATGCGCCGCGACGACTCGGGCTGGCGTCAAATCCTCAAAGTCCCCGCGGCCCTCGAAGACGCGTTCGGGGCGTGACGCGGGGCCGGGCCGCGCGCGGCCTGCCCTCCGGGCGGCGTTGATGTATAATCTTTCGCGTCAACTCCCAAATCCCAGGTTAAAGTTTTCGGAGTGAAAGCGATGAAAATGTTGCTTCTCGCCGCGCTCCTGCTCTCGGCGCCCCTCATAGGGATGGCGCAGCAGACCGGGCAGCGCAAGATTTTTCCCTACAAGTACACGATTGACGATTTGCCGAACGGGCTCCGGCTCGTCACCGTCCCGACCGACTACCCGAACCTCGTCGCCCTCTACATCGTCGTCTCGGCCGGCTCGCGCAACGAGGTCGAGGCCGGCAAGAGCGGCTTCGCCCACTTCTTCGAGCACATGATGTTCCGCGGCAGCGAGAACTATACCCCCGAGCAGCGCGAGGAGATCTTCAAGCGCGCCGGGGCCGAGACCAACGCCTACACCAGCGACGACCGAACCGTCTACCACGCCACCTTCTCCAAGGAAGACCTCGACCAGATCATGCGCGCCGAGGCCGACCGCTTCCTGCGCCTCAAGTACACGCCCGCGCAGTTCAAGACCGAGGCCAAGGCCGTCAAGGGCGAGTACGACAAGAACAGCGCCAACCCCTTCTCGAAGATGTACGAGGTGCTGCGCGAGACGGCCTTCAAGCGCCACACCTACGCGCACACCACGATGGGCTACCTCAAGGACATCGAGGACATGCCCAACCAGTTCGACTACAGCCTCCAGTTCTTCCAGCGCTTCTACCGCCCCGAGTACACGACCATCGTCGTCGTCGGCGACGTGACGCGCGAGGGCGCGCTGGAGATGACGAAGAAGTACTGGGGCGACTGGAAGCGCGGCGACTACAAGGTCGAAATCCCCGAGGAGCCGGAGCAGAAGGAGTCGCGCACGGCGCAGATCGAGTGGCCGTCGCCGACGCTGCCCCACCTGGTGGTCGCCTTCCACGCCCCCCGCTACGCGGACGACACGCGCGACTTCGCCGCCCTCAACCTCTTCCAGCAGATCGCCTTCGGCGAGAACTCCGACATCTACCAGCGGCTCGTCCTCAAGGAGCAGAAGGTGGACGTGTTCGAGCCCGACTTCAGCATGCAGGCCGACCCCGAACTGTTCGCCGTCCTGACACGCGTCAAAGACCCGGCCGACGTGGGCTACGTCCGCGACCAAATCCTTAAGAACTTCGAGCGGTACAGGACCGAGCTGGTCCCGCAGGCCAAGCTCGACGCGACGCGCTCGCGCATGCGCTACGGCTTCGCCATGCGCATGAACAGCAACAGCGCCATCGCCGGGGCCATCGCGCCCTACGTCGCCATCAAGCGCACGCCCGAGACGCTGAACACGCTGTTCGAGACCTACCAGCGCGTCACGCCCGAGGACATCCGCGACGCCGCCAGGAAGTACTTCCGCGAAGAGGCGCGCACCATCGTCACGCTCGCCACGAAGGGCCAGAAGCTGGCCTCCGTCGGCGGCGGACGGAAGGAGGGCGGACGATGAGAACCGGACTCTCTCTCCTACTCGCGCTCTTCTTAATCGCCCCGCCGGCCTCGGCCGCGGGCGCCGCACAATCCCCGCCAATGGCAAACAGAAAAATCGCCAGCGTGCTCCTGCCGGGCACCTCGCCGCTCGTCAGCTTCCGCATCATGTTCATGACGGGCTCGGCCTCCGACCCGCAGGGCAAGGAGGGCGTGGCCTCTCTGACGGCGGCGATTCTCGCCGAGGGCGGCTCGCGCGCCCTGACCTACAACCAGATCGTCGAGCAGATGTACCCGATGGCCTCCAGCTTCGGCTGGCAGGTGGACAAGGAGATGACCGTCTTCGCGGGCACCACGCACGCGGACAACCTTGAGAAGTACTACGGCCTCATCCGCGACATGCTGCTCGACCCGGGCTTCCGCGAGGAAGACTTCACGCGGCTCAAGACCAACGCCGCCACCTTCCTCAAAGTCTCCCTGCGCGAGGGCAACGACGAGGAGTTGGGCAAGGAGTACCTCTACAACCTCGTCTACGCCGGCCACCCCTACGAGCACCACAACATGGGCCGCGTCTCGACGCTCGAAAAGCTGACGCTCGCCGACGTGCGCGACTTCTACGCGAAGAACTACACGCAGGCCAACATGGTGCTCGGCCTCGCGGGCGGCTACCCGGCCGACTTCGCCGCGCGCGTCGAGACGGACTTCGCGAAGCTCCCGGCCGGCTCGGGCGCGCCGAAGAAGTTCGCGCAGCCGCGCGCGGGCTCGGCGATGACGATTGACATCATCAAGCGCGAGACGCGCGCCACCGCCATGTCGCTCGGCTTCCCCATCCCGGTCACGCGCGGGCACAAGGACTGGCCGGCCCTCGCCCTCGTCGCCTCCTACCTCGGCCAGCACCGCTCCTCGGTCAGCCACCTCTACCAACGTCTGCGCGAGGCGCGCGGCCTGAACTACGGCGACTACGCCTACGTCGAGTACTTCCCGCGCGGCATGTTCCAGTTCACGCCCGACCCGAACCTCGGCCGCTCGACGCAGATCTTCCAAATCTGGATTCGGCCCGTCGAGCCGCAGAACGCCCACTTCACGCTGCGCGCCACGCTCTACGAGTTCGACAAGCTGGTGCGCGACGGGATGCAGAAGGAGGACTTCGAGGGCATCCGCGACTTCCTGACGAAGTACGCGAACGTCCTGACCTCGACGCAGGGGGCGCAGCTCGGCTACGCCCTCGACAGCCGCTACTACGGCACGCCCGCCTTCAACACCTACATGCGCGACGCGCTCTCGCGCCTCACGCTGGCCGACGTGAACCGCGCCATCAAGCAGTACCTCAAGGGGCCGATGCGCGTCGTCCTCATCACGAAGGACGCCGAGGGGTTGCGCGACGCCATCCTTAAGGGCACCCCCTCGCCCATCACCTACAACTCGGAGAAGCCGGCCGACCTGCTCGAAGAGGACAAGGTCATCCAGACCTACCCCGTCGCCGTCGAGAAGGCGAACGTCCGCGTCGTGCCGGTCGAGCAGGTGTTCCAGTAA
>DATHBF010000332.1:0-2043 GCA_035296285.1 Pyrinomonadaceae bacterium
GTCTCCGGCTTCGTCACCTCGCCGTGCGACCAATGTCTGATCTTCTCGGGCGACGCCAGGCTGATGCGGATGGCCTCGAAGTCGGGCGCGAGCTGCGTCTTCTCTTGCTGGAATCGAAACACGGTATTTATCTCCGATAAAGACTAACCAGTAAGCCGTTAAGATGTTGCGGAGGCGGAGGGCGGGCAGACTTTTTTCAAGTCCGCCCGCCGCCCCTGCTTACTATTCGACGGGGCCGGCCGTGGCGACGACGGGGCGGCCCGTCCCGTCGCCGTCCGTCTCGGCGGCGGCCGCGTTCTTGTCTATCAGCTCAACGTCGAGGCAGAGCGACTGGAGCTCGCGCACCAGGACGTTGAAGGACTCGGGCACGCCCGGGTTGAAGTCGGCCTCGCCCTTGACGATGGCCTCGTAAATCTTCGAGCGGCCCGCCACGTCGTCCGACTTCGCGGTGAGTAGCTCCTGAAGGATGTGCGCCGCGCCGTAGGCTTCGAGCGCCCAGACCTCCATCTCGCCGAAACGCTGGCCGCCGAACTGGGCCTTGCCGCCGAGGGGCTGCTGCGTAATCAGCGAGTACGGCCCGATGGAGCGCGCGTGAATCTTGTCGTCCACCAGGTGCGAGAGCTTGAGCATATAGATGTAGCCGACCGTCACCCGCTGCTCGAAGGGCTCGCCGGAGAGGCCGTCGTAGAGGATGGTCTTGCCGGAGTCGCTGACGATTTCGGGCAGACCTTGCGCGCGCAGCGTCTCGCTGGCCCGCTTTATCATGCCCTTGATCTCGGGCTCGGTCGCGCCGTCGAAGACCGGCGTCGCGAAGTGGACGCCGAGCACGCGCGCGGCCCAGCCGAGGTGCGTCTCAAGGATTTGGCCGACGTTCATGCGCGAGGGCACGCCGAGCGGGTTGAGCACGATGTCAACCGGAGTGCCGTCGGGCAGGTACGGCATGTCCTCTTCGGGGAGGATGCGGGCGATGACGCCCTTGTTGCCGTGGCGGCCCGCCATCTTGTCGCCGACCGAGAGCTTCCTCTTCATGGCGATGAAGACCTTCACCATCTTGATGACGCCGGGGGCGAGTTCGTCGCCCTGGCGCAGCTTGGCGATCTTCTCCTCGTAGATGTCGGTCAGGATGCGAATCTGGCGCTCGGTGCGGTCCTCGAAGTCGCGCGACTCGGCCAGGATGTCGGAGGCGCGGGCGCCCGCGAGCTGCGCCTTCCGGAGCGCCTTGGGCTCAATGCCCGCGAGCATCTCGCGCGTGATGGTCTCGTTCTTGGGGATGCGCACCTCGCGCTCGACCGTCAGGTCGGCCGAGAGCTTGCGCCCCTCGAACAGCTCGTAGATGCGCGCGTCGCGCTGCTCGCGCAGGATGCGAATCTCGTCCTCGAGGTCGCGCCGGAGGCGGTTCTCCTCCTCCTGCTCGATGTTGAGCGAGCGCTGGTCGCGCTCCTGCCCCTTGCGCGTGAAGACCTGCACCTCGACGACCGTGCCGTCGATGCCCGGCGGGCAGACGAGCGACGCGTCCTTCACGTCGCCGGCCTTCTCGCCGAAGATGGCGCGCAGCAGCTTCTCCTCGGCCGTCAACTGCGTCTCGCCCTTCGGCGTGACCTTGCCGACGAGGATGGAGCCCGGCTTGACCTGCGCGCCGATGCGGATGATGCCCGAGTCGTCGAGGTCGCGGAGCATGTTCTCGCCGACGTTCGGGATGTCGCGCGTGATCTCCTCGGGGCCGAGCTTCGTGTCGCGGGCTTCAATCTCAAGCTCCTCGATGTGGATGGACGTGTAGTAGTCGTCCTTCACCAGCCGCTCGGAGACGAGGATGGCGTCCTCGAAGTTGTAGCCGCGCCAGGGCATGAAGGCGACCAGGACGTTGCGGCCCAAAGCGAGCTCGCCGCGGTCCGTGCAGGGGCCGTCGGCGATGACCTGCGCCTTCGAGACGCGCTCGCCGATCTGGACGATGGGGCGCTGGTTGATGCAGGTGTTCTGGTTCGACCGCTTGAACTTCGTCAGCGTGTAGATGTCGGCCGTCACCTCGCGCGAGATGGTGCCGTC
>DATHBF010000333.1:0-5333 GCA_035296285.1 Pyrinomonadaceae bacterium
GCGCCGGATCCTGGTCAGCCATCTTCACTCCTCGCCGCCGGGCACACAGGGACGCCCTCGCGGGCGGCGTGCCAGGGCGTCGCTTCGGTCTCCCCCGCCGTTTCGGGGGCGCGTTCGCGCGTGATGTAAGGGGCTTTTAAAACCGGGCCTATCTTAGCACCGCGGGCCGGGAAAGCACCAACGCGCCGCGGGCGCTCAGAGAGAGCCCCGGGCGCGTCCCGGCGGCGGCGCGGAAGGGCGGGCGGCGCGCGCACGGGCAAAGGTGGTGCGCCGCGCGCGCGCCGCTTCCGCAGGGGTGGCTTGCGGAAGCGAACTCGGCCGAAGGCTTACTGAATCTTCTGCACGGCGACCATCACCATCGGCGAGTCGCCGGACGTGCGGAAGTAGGAGACCCAGTAGCCGGCCTTCGGGTAGCGGATCATCTTGTAGAGCGAGCCGTCGGGCTTGGCCTCGGCCTCGGAGCCGAGCACGACCTTGGCCGTCGGCGCCTTGTTCACGTCGCCGATGTAGCTGATGGAGATGGCCGAGACGTTGTGCGAGTTGTCGTAGAAGACCTGCGCGGTCTCGGACTCGCCGAAGGTGAAGAGGTCCTGCGCGTCGCCCTTGTCGGCGGGGTTGCCGAGCAGCTTGCGGACCTCGGCGGCGGCCATGCCGAGCTTGATGCCCTTGTACTCGCGGAAGGCGGGCTGCTCCTCGGCCTTCTTGTCGTCGTCGGCCTTCTGCGCCGACGCCGGGAGCGCGGCGAGCGCGAGCAGCAGGAGGAGTGAGAGCGGAAGCGTTCTTCTGAAGCGAAGCATGGGCTGGACCTCCCTGACGGGTATTCGGATTTTTAGCGGGTACAGGAAAACACGGCCCGGGCTGGAAGGAGACGAGGCCGCTTCTTCGGACAACTTCTCGGCCCGGCCTCAAGCGTTTTGGTGGCGAGGACGATATGCCAACACGGCGGGCAAGTCAATAGCGAAGCGGGCCGGCGCCCTTTTTCAGATTTGGAACTTGCCGACCTTCTCGACCTTCTTCGGGCGGGCGGGGGCGAGGACGGCTTCGTCCTGTTCGCGGCGTTCGCGCTCGGGGCGCGTGTGCCAGCGCGCCCACTCGGAAGGCGCGTCGAAGGTCTCGCCGCCGTGCCTGGTGAGGCGTTCGCGGACGCGGCACATGACGGGCGTGTTGACGCCGACGCCCGAGATGACGGCCTGCCCCTTGGTGAGCGCGGGCAGCTCCTGAAGGAGTTGCCGGCCGGCGCCCTCGACCGACTTGGCGACCGTGTCCTGGTCCACGGGGTTGACGATGCGCATGATGACCTGCGTCATGCACTGCGAGAGCACGTCCTGGTCGAGCTTGCCGGGGCGCTGCGTGATGAGCCCGATGCCGACGCCGAACTTGCGCCCCTCGGAGAGAATCTGCTTGAGGATGTTGGTGGAGACGACCGTCTGGCCGGCGGGCGCGAAGCGGTGCGCCTCTTCCAGGAGGGTGAAGACCGGGTAGCCGAGTTCGTTGTCCGAGCCGGGCACGGCCTCGCCGCGGACGCTCATCATGCGCGCCTTGTTGACGCGCCGCAGGAGCGTGGCGACGACGACCTGCTGCTCGTTCTGCTCGATGTCGGAGAGCTGGAGCACCGTGCAGCGGCCGGGCCGGAAGAGTTCGGCGAGCGGGATGTGCTCGCTGTCGGAGAAGATGGAGCCGGGGTGGTCGAAGCGGTTATCCAAGCGCCAGAGCAGGCCCTCGATGGAGCTGGCGTTGCCGCCGCCGTCGCGCTCGCTGCCCTCGTACTTCTGCGCCTTCACCTCGTCGCGCAGGTCGTGGTAGCCCCACAGCTCTCTCTCCCCGCGCCGCTCGCGCAAGGCCCGGTAAGCCTGCGAGAGGAAGTGGAGCATCTTGTCGGACGTGCCCTCGGGCAGCAGGTACTTGATGTCGGCCTCGGTCAGAGAGGAGAAGCGGACCTTGACGCGCTCGTGCGTGAAGACGCGGACCTCGGGCGCGTAGTCGCCTTCGGGCGAGCGGAAGCGCGGGCTCTCCTCGATGGAGCGCAGCGTGTCGTACTCGCCGTGCGGGTCCACGATGAGGACGGCGGCGCGGTTGTGCGGCATCATCAACTCTTCGACCAGCACGCCCGCCGTGTAGGACTTGCCGGCGCCGGTCGAGGCGAGGATGGCGAGGTGCGTCGAGACGACATCTTTAATCGAGAGGACGACGGGCACCTCGCCTGTCTCCCGGGTCAGAAGGCTCCCGACGTGGGCCGAGCCCGTCTCGCCCGCGCGCCGCGGACTCAGACAGCCCGAGAGCGTCTCCGAAGAGGCGAGGAAGACGGGGTCGCCCGCGCGCGGCGGGATGCGCGGGTTGACGAAGTTGCCGAGGGAAGAATTGAAATACCCGATGGTCTCGACCGTGACCGCGTACAACTCGCAGCCGTCGCCTTCGAGGCCGATGAGCGACGAGACGACCGAAGGCGGAATCTCCGGGTCCGACAAAAACGCGTCCGGCAGGTTGCGCACCAGCCTGCGGCCCGTCACGTTGCCGATGATGCGCCGCTCCTCCCTCCCGTCCCGCGCCGTGTAGTAGACGAACTCACCGGCCCGCGCGCGGACGTGGTCGGCCGTGATGAACACGTACTCGTGCGGGCGCTCGCCCGGCCCCTTCACGGTCCCAGTGAGTGTATCTGACGAAGTGCTTTTTGCTTCCATCGGTTTAAAGCTATGACCCGTGCTCTATCCAGCCTTATCTTCTGAAGGTGCTGAGCCTCCAATTTTTTCGTCTATAAGAAATGTCACCCTTAAGGCGAATGACTCTACCTGTTCCATCTGAGTGATTAGGTGGTCAAGAGCTTGAGCTTGCCTGCCAGTCGCCGTTTTTAATTCCTTATTTATGTTCTGATCCCTCAGCCATAGAGTTTCATCTCTAAATTCGATCAAACTTTTCTGCATTAGTCTAATCGCGTCCGGTAATTGAGAAAGAGAGCTGCGTAAATTAACCATCTCTGCGAAATGTTCTGTCCCCGCTCCCAACACTAAAGCATAGTAGCTTTCCTCCAGTATCTGGGTAATCTTAGCGAGCTTTGGTGATACTCCTTCGATATGCTCCGAGAATAAGTCTATGTCAGACGCTATCAGCAAAGCTATTCTTTGAAAGTCGCTCGCTTTTGCTTCTGCGGGATTATTCTTCAATTGAATTATCGGTGGTATTTGTTGGCTTACTTTAGTCTCTAAGCTCCGTCTTTCTGTATCAATGATTGAAATTATATCAGCCAACTCTTCACCGGCAACTTCTCCATCTACCAAAAAGTCTAGGAAGCCTTTCTCATTATCTTGTTTTAAAACCTCTATGGGGGCAACGTTCTCATCATCAGAGGAAGGATTCTCACGTTGCCAGGGGAAGGGTTCAGCATCAGGGTGGTTCTTGTGATATTCGGCCAGTTCTTCGCGGGTCAGCGGATACCACTCGTCGTAGGCGTACCGGCGGAAGAACTCGGCGAGGCGTTCGCGGAAGTGTTGTTTGGCTACTTCGTTGAGGCGGCCTTTGCGGAAACTGAGTAGGCGTTCGAGGAGGAGTCGGGGGACGCGGATGGGGGTGAGGAAGTCGGCGCCCATCTTTTCGGTGAAGCCTATCCGCTCGTCCGCAGGGAGGTAGAACCATTTTTGGTTGATGCGGGCGTGCTGGGTGATGATGGGAACCCACTTGGAGGGCTTGTTTGTGTCTTTGCTCTTGCGCGCGACCTCGCGGAACGGACGGACCTCGAAGAGTGTGATGTTCGGGGCGCGCAGGGCATCGCACTCCTGCGTGCCGACGATGGCTATCGTCGGGCGGACGGAGACTATCGCGCTCACCTGCTCGCCAGCGGAGGCGAACGCCTCCCAAGACATCGCGCGGGCGGCGCCTTCGTCGTCTATAACGGGTATTTCGTCGTCGGTGAGGTCCGGGGTGGGGATGCCAAAGAAGATGTCGCCTTGGCCGATGGGTGAGGACTGTTCGGGGAACTCGTAGATCATTCCTCCACCCTGTAGTCGTAGGAGCGCTTTGCCTCCTCATCGGCGTAGGCGATTTGCGCCCGCCGGACTTTGTCGCTGGCCTCGAAAGCGATGCGGCGCGCTTCAGCGATGGTGATGGCGCGCCCTTGACTCCCCACTTTAGGGGTGCGCTCCGTGGTCACTTGTGTGACGGACTTCTTTTTGGTCATGGCTGGTTAATTCTCCGGCGGACGGGTGGAATATTAGCACGGGCCTGGGACGGCCGAAAGCAAGAGCGGGAACCACGTCGGGGCGTTCATCCTTTCAGTGGAGCGCGGCCTTCTTCGTGACGCCGCCGTGAACGTCGGAGAGGGGGTGGATGAGGACGAAGGCGGCGGGGTCGTACTCTTTGACGAGGGCGCGGATGCGGCCAATTTCGAGGCGGGAAAACGGCGCTCGGTCAGCCGAAGAAGTCGCGGATGGTCTCGACGACGTGGTGCTGCTGCTCTCGGGTCAGCTCGGGGAACATCGGGAGCGCGAGCGTCTCCTGCGCGGCGCGCTCGGACTCGGGGAAGTCGCCGGCACGGTAGCCGAGGTCGGCGAAGCAGGGTTGGAGGTGGAGCGGGACCGGGTAGTAGACCTTCGTGCCGACGCCGTTGCTTTTAAGGTGCTCGGCCAGCCGGTCGCGCGAGGCGGGCGGGCGGACGCGGACCACGTACTGGTGGAAGATGTGGCGCGCGTCTTCGCGGACGAAGGGCGGCGTCAGGAATTCCGTGAGGCCGGCTTCTTCGAGGAGGCGCGTGTAGAGGGCGGCGCGCTCGCGGCGGGCTTCCGACCAGGCGTCGAGGCGCGAGAGCTTGACGCGCAGGACGGCGGCCTGGATGGTGTCGAGCCGGCTGTTGAAGCCGACCTCGTCGTGGTGGTATTCGGTCGCGCCGCCGTGGACGCGCAGGCGCCGGATGCGCGCGGCCAGCCGTTCGTCGTTCGTGGTCAGGAGGCCCGCCTCGCCGGCCGCGCCGAGGTTCTTCGTCGGGTAGAAGCTGAAGCAGCCGGCCGCGCCCAGCGCGCCCGCGCGCCGCCCGGCGTCTTCGGCGCCGACGGCCTGCGCGGCGTCCTCGATGACGTGGAGGCCGTGCCGGCGCGCGATCTCGGCGACGGCGCCCATCTCGGCGCACTGGCCGTAGAGGTGGACCGGGACGATCGCCCTGGTCCTCGGCGAGATCGCGGCCTCGACCTTCGCCGGGTCGATGTTGTAGGTGTCGGGCTCGACGTCGACGTACACCGGCACCAGGCCGTGCTGGTAGGCGGGCGCGATCGTCGTCGAGAACCCGACGGCGGCGGTGATCACCTCGTCGCCCGGGCGCAGCGGCCGCTCGTGCAGGTGCGACATCGCGG
>DATHBF010000334.1:0-9895 GCA_035296285.1 Pyrinomonadaceae bacterium
GAGCCGGCCGGGGCTGGATGTCGCAGGGTGCTCTTCCCTGTAACGCTCCGCGAAGTCGGCGTAGCTCTCAAGCAGCGCCTCGCCCTTGAGCCGCGCGGCGGGCGGGAAGTCCGGGTCGATGCGCAGCGCGGACTCGGCCGCTTCGAGCGCGCCCTTAAAGTCGTCCTTCTTGTGGCGCAACACGCCGACGACGTAGACGGCCTCGGCGGACCGCGGGTCGGCCGCGGCGGCGCGGGCGGCCTCGCGCTCGGCGTCTTTGAGTTTGTTGAGCAGGATGAGCGCGTAGGCGAGGCCGGCGCGCGAGGGCGCGTGGTCGGGGCGGAGCTTGAGCGCCGTCTCGAAAGCCTTGCGCGAGCCCTTGCCGTCGCCCGCGCGGGCGAGCGTGGCGCCCAGCATGTGCCAAGCCTCGGCGTCCGCCTTGTCCTTCTTGACGGCGGCGCGCAGCGCGCGGGACGCCCCCTTGTAGTCGCCGGCTTTGACGAGGGCGGCGGCGCGGTCGCGCTCGGCGGCGGGTTGCTGCCGCGCACGCGCGACAACCGCGAATGTGAGCAGGCAGGCGAGGGCCGCGGAGTGAAGGAGGGCTCTGTGAAGTAGTCTCTTGCTCACTGTCATCTTCCGTCGGTGCGGTGTCAGTAGGTGTTAAAGCCGTATTCGAGGACGATGAACTGCGCGGCGGGCGTGCGGGCTGCGTGTGTCGGGGCGAGGGCGAAGAGGCAGAGAAATGCGAGGGTGAAAAATACTGCTTTCATGACAACCTCCCTACGGCGAGGGGGGCGAGAGGCTCTTGGGGCCGCGGGCCCCGACTAACGTTAGTCGGCGCCCGCGGCGTGTTTGCGTGTTCGGTCTAGGCGGAAGCGCCGCAGCACTTCTTGTACTTCTTGCCGGAGCCGCAGGGGCACGCCTCGTTGCGGCCGACCTTGGGCTGGTCGCGCGTGACGGTCTTGGTGCGCGCGGCCTCCTCGCCCGCGGCCGTGGCGCCCTGGTTGGCCTTCGTAAAGGTCATCGAGGTCGGGCGGCGCTGGCGGCGGGCCTGGAGCTGTTCGGGCGACTGCTCGGCGACGACCTGGAGGTTGAAGAGCGTGCGCACGGTCGTCGTGTCAATGCGGTCGAGCATCGACTGGAACATGTCGAAGCTCTCCTTCTTGTACTCGACGAGCGGGTCCTTCTGGCCGTAGCCGACGAGGCCGATGCCCTGCTTCAGGTGGTCGATGGCGAGCAGGTGGTCCTTCCACTGCGCGTCGATGATGTTGAGCATGATGATGCGCTCGTAGGTGCGCATCGCCTCGGCCCCGACCTGCGACTCCTTGACCTCGTAGGCGGCGCGGGCCTTCTCCCAGACGTAGCGCTGGATGTCCTGCGAGGCCATGTTGTCGAAGTCCACGCCCTCGGCGTCGGCGTCGAAGGCGTAGGTGGCGTGGAGCTGGACGCGGAAGTTCTCCACGTCCCAGTCGTCGGGCGAGGCCGTCTCGGGGAGGTACTGCTTGACGAGGTCGCCCAGAAGGTCTTCGGCGACGCCGAGGACGTAGTCGCGCTGGTCGGGCTCCTCCATCAACTGGCGGCGCAGGCCGTAGATGGTCTCGCGCTGCCGGTTCATCACGTCGTCGTACTGCAAGAGGTGTTTGCGCGTCTCGAAGTTGCGCGCCTCGACCGACTTCTGCGCGGCCTCGATGCGGCGCGACACCATCTTCGACTCGATGGCGACGCCCTTCTCCATCCCCAAACGCTGCATCAGGGCCTTGACCTTGTCGCCCGCGAAGATGCGCATCAGGTCGTCTTCCAGAGAGAGGAAGAAGCGCGAGGAGCCGGGGTCGCCCTGGCGGCCGGCGCGGCCGCGGAGCTGGTTGTCGATGCGGCGCGATTCGTGGCGCTCGGTGCCGAGGATGTGCAGGCCGCCGAGGGCGACGACCTCCTTGTGCTCCTTCTCGACCAGGGGCTTGATGTAGCCGAGCGCCTCCTCCCACTTCTCGGGCGTCGCCTGCTCGGGGTCGTCCGGGTCAACCTCCTGCCGCTTGAGGTGCTCGCGGGCGAGGAACTCGGGGTTGCCGCCGAGCAGGATGTCGGTGCCGCGGCCGGCCATGTTGGTGGCGATGGTGATGGCCCCCTTGCGGCCCGCCTGCGCGACTATCTCGGCCTCGCGCTCGTGGTGCTTGGCGTTGAGGACGTGGTGATACTCGGGGATGCCTTCGCTCTCGATCATCACGCCCGCGGCCTCGTCGCGGTGGCGGATGCCGGCTTTAGAGAGGCGCTTTGAAATCAGCTCGGAGTTCTCGACCGAGACGGTGCCGACGAGGACGGGCTGGCCCTTCTTGTGCAGCTCGACTATCTCCTCGACGACCGCCTCCCACTTTTCGGGGAGCGTGCGGTAGATAACGTCCGAGTTGTCCTTGCGCACCATCGGCTGGTTGGTCGGGATGACGGCGACTTCGAGCTTGTAGGTGGCGTCGAACTCGGCGGCCTCGGTCTCGGCCGTGCCGGTCATGCCGGAGAGCTTGTCGTAGAGGCGGAAGTAGTTTTGCAGCGTGATGGTGGCGAGCGTCTGGTTCTCGCGCTCGATCTTGACGCCCTCCTTGGCCTCGACCGCCTGGTGCAGGCCGTCACTCCAGCGGCGGCCCTGCATGAGTCGGCCGGTGAACTCGTCAACGATGATGACGGCGCCCTCCTGCACGACGTAGTGGTGGTCGAGCTTGTAGAGCGTGTGCGCCTTCAAAGCGTTCTCGACGCAGTGCAGCATCTCCATGTTCGACGGGTCGTAGAGGTTGCCGACGCCGAGCAGGCGCTCGGCCCGGTCCACGCCGTCCTCGGTCAGCACGGCCGAGTGCTGCTTCTCGTCGAGGATGAAGTCGCCGGGGCCGGGCTTGCCCTCCGCGTTCAGCTCGGCGCGCCTGAGGTGCGGGATGACGGCGTTGGCCTGGTAGTACTTGTCGGTGGCCTCGTCGGAGGCGCCGGAGATGATGAGCGGCGTGCGGGCCTCGTCGATGAGGATGGAGTCCACCTCGTCCACGACGGCGTAGTAGTGGGCGCGCTGGACGCAGGTGGCGAGGTCGAACTTCATGTTGTCGCGCAGGTAGTCGAAGCCGAACTCGTTGTTGGTGCCGTAGGTGATGTCGGAGGCGTAGGCGTCCTTGCGCTCCCAGTCGTCGAGGTCGTTGACGATGGCGCCGACGGTGAGGCCGAGGAACTTGTAGATGCGGCCCATCCAATCGGCGTCGCGCGTGGCGAGGTAGTCGTTGACGGTGACGACGTGGACGCCGCGGCCCGTCAGGGCGTTGAGGGTCGCGGGCAGCGTGGCGACGAGCGTCTTGCCCTCGCCCGTCCTCATCTCGGCGATGCGCCCTTGATGGAGCGCGATGCCGCCGATGAGCTGCACGTCGAAGTGGCGCATCCCCGTAGCGCGGACCGAAGCCTCGCGCGTGAGGGCGAAGACCTCGGGCAGTATCGAGTCGAGCGCCTCCTGCGTGCGCCGCTTGCGCTCCTTGCGCGCCTCCTCGCCCTTGCCCGTGGTGTCGCCCACCTCGCGCGCGATCCGCTCGCGCAGCTCCACGACGCGGGCGCGCATCTGGTCGTCCGAGAGCGCCTTGACGGAGGGCTCCAGCTCGTTGACGCGGCCGACGAGGGGGAGCAGCGTCTTCAGGTACCGCTGGTTGCTGCTGCCGAAAACTTTGGTCAGGAATTTGTCTATCATCGCTTCTGAGTCCTGTCGGGTCGGGCACCGGCCCCGCCCGTTCGCGTCGTGACCGCGGGGGAGGGGCCGAGCCCCGCCCCGCAAACTGGAGCGTCACGACAGTATGCCGATGTTCGATTGTATTTGAGCGGCGGAGGGGGCGCAAGGCAGCGCCCCCGGAGACCCGGGCGGGGTTAGTTGGGCGTTATCTGGCGGTGGAGGATGTTGCCCATCTGCTCGCGCGGCATGTCGAGGTTCATGAGGAGCTGCTTGCCGCTCGAAGAGATCTTGAGGCCGGAGAGGAGCGCGCCCTCGTCCGTGCCGCGCTTGGCCATGCGGCCGACGTTGACCATGACGCGGTAGCCACGGGCCATCTCGGCGGCGCGCGCTTCGGTCGGCGTGTCGTGGGTGCTCTGGACGGTGAAGCGCGAGGCGTCGAGCCCGAACGTCATGCGGACGTGCGAGACGGTCTCAAGCAACTGGAGCGCGCGGCTCTCGTTGAGGGCGGTGACGAAGTCCTGGGCGGCGCGGCGGAAGTTGGGGTCGGAGGACGAGTCGCCGGTGATCTGGACGTTGGTGAGCGTGCCGTCCTCCTGCCGGTCGCCCTCGACGGTGATGGTGCGCGGCTTCGAGATGTCGAGCTTGCCCTGCGCGCTCAGACGCTTCGAGCGGGCGAGGAAGGCGCGCAGCGGCGCCATGCTTACCTTGCCGGGCGCCGAGGCCGGCTTCGTGTTCACGCCCGCGCCCGCGGCCTTCTGCGACTGCGCGAAGAGGACGAGCGCGCCGCCCGGGCTGGGCAGCACGCCGAGGACGAAGGCGCCGACGACGACGAAGCGCGCCAGCCCCGAGAACGCCTGCGGTTTGTTAACTCTCTTTGATTTCACTTCGGACTGTTCCCCCTTAACCCTTCCCGTTCGTGGCGGCCGCGGCCTGGTCTTTGGCCTTCTTGGCGAGCATCTCGGAGATCATCTTGCCGGCCGCCTCCTTCGTCATGTCGAAGGACATGACGAACTGCTTGCCGGTGCGGTTCACCTGGACCTTGTTGTAAAGCTCGCCCTCGCTCGTCCCCTTCTTGCTGTTGCGCGCGATGGCGAGCATCAGGCCGTAGCCGGTCGCGTAGTTGCCGGCGACCTCCTCCGACGGCATGTCGCTCATGATTCTGACCGAGACGTTCTGCTGGTCGAGCTTCAGCTCCATGCGCACGTCCTGGGCGCCCTTCAGGACGCCGAGAATCTTGCTCTGGCTGAGCGCCGTCAGGAGTTGCTGCGCGAGCGCCTGTGTGTTCGGGTCGCTGACCGTCTTCCACTCCACGTTGACCTTCGGCACGTCGAGCGTGCCGTCGGAGTTGACGGGGCCGGAGGCGACGACCTCGATGGCGCTGTTCAGGTTGAGCTTGCCCTCGTCGGACAGCTTCTTGCCCTCCTTCGCCAGGTCCTCGAAGGGCTTGGTGTTGATGGTGGGCGGCCGCTCGATGCCGGTCTGCTGCGCGATCCTGTTCAGCTCCTCGTCCGACTTCTTACGCGCTTCCTCGTCCGCGGCGGTCGGCGTCGGCGTCGGGCTGGCGTGCGCTATCTCGGGCGAGGGCGTCGGCTCCGGCGTGGGAGTCGGCTCGGCGGCGGCCCGAGGCCGGCGGTTGCGCGGCGGCGCGTAGGAGATGACGGGCGGAGGCGGCGGCAGGGGCGGCGGCGCCTGCTGCACGAGCATCGCGTCGGTCCCGAGCATCATGTCTTCGGGCGTGGGCGGCGCGCCGAAGTAGTCGGCCGGGTAGACGAGTCTTTCGTGCGGTTCGAGCTTGACGATGGTCGCGCGCTGGCCGACGAGCGTGGGGTCGTAGTCCTCGCTGACAATTTTAAAGCCCGAGACCGTGCCGGCGACGAAGAGCAGGCTGCGGAGGGTCGGGACGTAGGCAGTCGCCACGAAGAAGAGGCCGTGCAGCACGACCGAGAGCGCCACGAGCCGCGACAGCAACGGCCAGCGCGGCACGCGGTCAACCTCGAATCTCTCGAAAAGTTCCGCCATAAATCCTTCCGTCCGGCTCCCCCTCGTCAAGCGGCCCGGCAGGGGCCGAAAAGCTTAGACGCCGCCCGCGCCCCGCCAGTTGCGCAGGCAATCCCCCGTCCCGGCACGCGTCGGGCACTTTAAAGCCGGCCAAGCTATCGGGGGAGGTTGGGCTCCACACAAAAGTTACCATTAAAAATGGCCTTCTCACAAAGCGCCTGCTGTAAAATGTCGCCCCATGACACGCTCGCGCAAGGGTGGGCGCGGCCCGCGCAGGGGCCGGCACGACGCAAGGCAGGGCCGCCAGGACGACGGCCGCCAGAACTCCCCGGCGGACGAGCGCGGGCAAGGGCCTCCGCGCCGCGGGCAGGGGCCGCCGCGCCGCCCCGCTGAGCCCGCGCGCGCCGACCCGGCCGCGGCCGAGTCCGCCTCGCGCGTCGCGGCCCGTCAGGCGCGCACGCGCCCCCTGCGCCAGCTCCTCGAAGGCATCGGCACGCCCGACGCCGCGCCCTTCAAGCCGGACCCCTTCCAGCTCGAAGCACTCGCCGCGCTCGAACGCGAGGACGTTTTAGTCACCGCGCCGACGGGCAGCGGCAAGACATGGATCGCGCGCGAGGAGATAAGAAGGCTACTGGCCGAAGGGAAACGCGCGTGGTACACGAGCCCTCTGAAGGCGCTGACCAACTCGAAGTATCACGAGTTCACCGCCGAGTTCGGCGAGGGGCGCGTCGGCATCCTGACGGGCGACCGCAAGGAGAAGTCCGACGCGCCGCTCATCGTCGGCACCACCGAGGTCTACCGCAACCAGCTCTTCGACGCCCTGCGCGGCGGCCACCAGCTCCAGGCCGACCTCGTCATCCTCGACGAAGCCCACTACCTCTCGGACCAGGAGCGCGGCCACGTCTGGGAGGAGGCCATCATCCTGACGCCGCCGCGCGTCCGCATGCTCCTGCTCTCGGCGACGGTCGGGCGCTCGGGGGATTTCGCCGACTGGATAGCCGAGGTGCGCGGCACGCGCGTCCGCGTCGTCGAGCGCCCCGGCGCGCGCCCCGTCCCCTTACGAGCCGCTTTCCTCTTCCCCGACGGCGGCCTCACGCCGCTCTTAGACGAGCGCGGCCATTACAACGCCGAGATCGCGCGCTTCATGCAGACGGCGAAGAGCGAGCGGCAGTCCCCGCCTCCGCGCTTCGGCGGCGGGCGCGGCGGAGGCCCGACGGGCCGGCCGGGACTGCCCCAGATGCCGCCTTCCATCCTCCTCGCGGCGCTCGGCTCATACGACCTTCTGCCGGCCATCGTCTTCCTCCCGACGCGGAGGCGCTGCGACGAGGCGGCGGCCGAGGCGGCGTTCGCGCCCCGCAGGGGGAGCGGCGACCCCGCGCGCCGCGAGGCGAGGCGCGAGATACTTAACCGCCTCGTCGAGCAGTACCCGGAGGTCCGCCGCCACCGCCACTGGGACACGGTCCTGCGCGGCGGCGTCGCCTCGCACCACGCCGGCCACCTCCCCGCGTGGAAACTTTTAATCGAACGGCTGATGAGCGAGGGCCTGCTCGACGCCATCTTCGCCACCGCCACGGTCGCCGCGGGCGTTGACTTCCCGGCGCGCACCGTCGTCCTCGAAAACATGGACGTGCGCACGGGCAACGGCTGGCGTCCCCTCTCGGCTTCCGAGCTGCAACAGATGACGGGCCGCGCCGGGCGGCGGGGGCGCGACCGCGTCGGCTTCGTCGTCGCCGCGCCGGGCCTCCACCAGAACCCGCAGAAGCTCGCCTCGCTTTTGAGCGCCGACCCCGACCCGCTACAGAGCCGCTTCCGAGCCACCTACACGACTCTCTTAAATCTGCTCGACGCCTACGGCACCTTCGCGCAGGTCCGCGACATCGCCGAGCGCAGCTTCGCCCGCCGCGACGACGCGGCCGAGGTCGCGCGCCTCGAACGCGCGCGAGAGGAGGCGGGCCGGAGGATGAAGGCGAAGCTGGAGGAGGCGGGTTGCAGCCTGCCGCCCGACGTGGCGCGCGGCCTTGAGAGGTTGACGAGCGCGCGACAGCGTCTTCTGGAGGACGCGCCGCAGACGCGCGCCGACGCCTTCATGCGCTGGCTCGACCAGGAGGTCGTGCCCGGCCGCGTCGTCTCCGTCGGGCGCGGCAGCCGCCGCCTCGTCTTCGTCATGGAGCGGCGCGGCGACGGGCTCGCCGGCATCCGCGACAACGGCCGGCGCGTGACGCTCGCGCTCGAACGCGTCGGGCGGGTCTACGAGGAAGTCCACCCGCTCAACCCGAAGTCGGCAGACGCGGCCTTCGAGCAGGTGCAGGCGGGCCGCGCGACGCCCATACAGGA
This sequence comes from Pyrinomonadaceae bacterium, assembly GCA_035296285.1. GTDB lineage: Bacteria > Acidobacteriota > Blastocatellia > Pyrinomonadales > Pyrinomonadaceae > QHXN01. The sequence continues at coordinate 7,994 of DATHBF010000334.1, forward strand.
GCCGCGGCTGCGCGACGCCCGCGCGCCCGCGCAGGAGGCCGTGGACTTGATCAACGACTTGATTGATTCGCTCTCGGCGTCGGGCGGCGGCGACCGCGCCCGATGCGAGGAAGCCCTTTGGGCCGTGATGGAAGAGGCCGAGACGGTCGAGCGCATGGAGCGGAGGGTCGAGGCCGTGCGCGGCGAGTCGTGGCAGCCCTTCGAGCGCAGGGCGAGGGTGCTGTACCACTTCGGCTACCTCGACTTCTTCGCCGAGCGCGTCACGGAGCCCGGCCGCTGGCTCGCCGACCTCCGACTCGACCGCCCGCTGCTCGTCGGCGAAGCCCTCGCGCGCGGCCTCTTCTCGTCGCTCGACGCGCCGCGCGCCGCGGGACTGATGGCCGCCCTCGCGGCCGACGCCGAGCGCGACTACGGCGAGCTTGAGCTCGACGATGCGCTCATCTCCGCGCTCGCCAGGTTCGACCGCATCGCCTACGACGTGGCGAGCGTCGAGTGGCAGCAGGAGATAGAGCCGGCGCCCGAGATAAATTTTTCCGCCGCCGCGACGGCCGCGCGCTGGGCCGCCGGCCTCGACTGGCCCACCCTCGTCCGCCAGACCCGCGCCGAAGAAGGCGACCTCTTCCGCATGCTCTCGCGGACCGGCGAATCGCTCCTCCAAATCGCCAACCTACAGGAGTCGCACCCGGAGGCCGCCCGCATCGCCTCGGCCGCCGCCTCGGCCGTCCTGCGCGAGCCCGTGCGCTCGGAGGCCGCCGTCTGACGGGCGTTTGTGCCCCGCGCCCTTTAACCTTAAGATGATGAGGCGCGGAACGCACGGCCGCCGGCCGCCGTATGGTTTGTGCAAGGAGGCTAGAAATACCTGATGGCTGACACAAACGACCCGCGGTATAACACCGGCAACCCCGTCTTCGACGCGCTCCGCTTCTTGTGCGACGCGTCCTTCGCCGTCCTGCCGCGCGACGCGGCGCAGAAGGTGGGCGAGTTCGAGAAGAACTTCTGGGGCGGCGTGCGCTGGTTCGCCGAGAAGAACATCGGCTGGATTGACGAGAGCCTGCTGGCGGCCGACCGCCTGCGCGCCGAATGGAACGCCCGGCGCTACCGGGAGGCTACGACACCGCCGCCGCCCCCGCCGCCGGGGCCGGGGGTGATTTGAAAGGCAAGGGTTATTGATGCAAGTCCTGCTGGCCGAGGAGTACGGGTTCTGTTTCGGCGTCGAGCGCGCCGTCGAGATGGTCGAGGGGGCGCTCTCCGAGGGCGCCACCGTGCGCACGCTCGGGCCGCTCATCCACAACACGCAGGAGATACACAGGCTCGAAGCCGGGGGCGTCAGGACCATAGGCGCGCCCGCCGAGGTGACGGAGGGCGAGACGGCCGTCATCCGCGCCCACGGCGTCACGCCCGAGGTCCAGAGGGAGCTTGAGTCGCGGGCCGAACGCGTCATCGACGCCACCTGCCCGTTCGTCACCAAGGTCCAGAAGCTGGCCGAGCGCGCCGCCGCCCAGGGGCGCGACGTGGTCGTGGTCGGCAGCCCCGACCACCCGGAGATGATCGGCGTGAAAGGTTATGCGCCCGACCGCGCCTACGTCGTCCGCGACGCGCGCGAGGTCGAAGCGCTCCCACCTTTGCACGCGCCGCTCGTCGTCTCGCAGACGACGCTCAAGCTCTCGACCTTCCTCGAAGCCGCCGAGGCCGTGCGCGCCAAGGCCGACAGCGAGCCGCAGGTCGTCAACACCATCTGCTCGGCGACGCGCGACCGGCAGGACGCGGCGCGCGCTCTTGCGGGCGAGGTTGACGCTTTTTACATTATCGGAGGGCGTCATTCGTCGAACAGCCGCAAGCTGCTTACCGTGTGTAAAGAGCAGTGCGAAAAAAGTTTTTTGATCGAAACCGAAGAGGAAATCG
>DATHBF010000335.1:0-8950 GCA_035296285.1 Pyrinomonadaceae bacterium
GCTTCTTCGCCGAAGAGGGCGGCGACGCGGCCGGCCACCCCTTCGCCATCTGGGGCAGCGCCGGCCTGCTTGAGATAGCCGTCTTCCGCGACTCGGCCGCGCGCGTGCTCGACGCAGGGCGGGGGACGGCCGTCAAAATCAAATGAACTACTTCGCGCCCAGGACCGCGGCCGAGAGGTACGCGAAGGGCCGCCCATTCTTTCACCCGCCGCTCGTCGCGCGCATCGGCGAACTCGTCTCGGCGGGCGGGCCTTTCCCGCGCGCCCTCGACGTGGGCTGCGGCACCGGCCTCTCGACTCTCGCGCTGAAGGGAATCGCCGGAGAGGTCGTCGGCGTAGACCTCTCCATAGAGGTGCTCTCGCGCGCGCCGAAGGACGCGGGGCTCCGCTTCTGTCTCGCGTCGGGCGGGCGCGGCGGCTTGTACGCGGCCGCGCCTGTTTGATATGTTCAACCCACCATCAGCGCAAAGGCTAAAAAATCGAATGGACAAAACCGATAACAAGCAGGCGCCCGCGGCGAAGTCGCCCGCGGGGCTTGAGGGCGTGGTCGCGGCCGACTCGTCGGTCGGCGACGTGGACGGCATAAACGGCGTCCTCATCTACCAGGGCTACGACATACACGAGCTGGCCGAGCACTCGACCTTCGAGGAGACGGTCTACCTGCTCTGGCACGGCCGCCTCCCGCAGCGCGAAGAGCTGGACGAGCTGCGCGGCGCGCTCGCCTCCGAGCAGAGGCTGCCCGAAGAGGTCCTCTCGCTGATGCGCAGCTTCCCGCGCGACGCCGAGCCGATGGACGCGCTGCGCACGGCCGTCTCCGCCCTCGCCTTCTACGACCGCGGCGCGCGCGACCTCTCGCGCGAAGCGGCGCTCCGCACGGCGACGCGGCTGACGGCGCAGTTCCCGGTCGTCGTCGCCACGTTCGAGCGTTTGAGAAAAGGGCTTGAGCCCGTCGAGCCGCGCGCGGATTACAACCTCGCCTCCAACTTCCTCTACATGCTCACGGGCGAGGAGCCGCCCGAGCGCGAGGCGCGCATCTTCGACGTGTGCCTCATCCTCCACGCCGACCACGAGCTGAACGCCTCGACCTTTACGGCCCGCGTCGTCGCCGGCACGCTCGCCGACATGTACGGCGCGGTGACGGCGGCGATTGCGGCGCTCTCCGGCCCTTTGCACGGCGGGGCGAACACGAACGTGATGAAGATGCTGCTCGAAGTCGGCAGCCCGGAGAGCGCGGAGGAGTGGCTGGCCGAGGCGCTTCAGCAGAAGAAGAAGATCATGGGCTTCGGCCACCGCGTCTACCGCACGGAGGACCCGCGCTCGGTGTGGCTGCGCAAGTTCTCGAAGGAGATCGGCGAGGAGCGCGGCGAGACGCGCTGGTTCGAGATACTTGAGACGCTGCGCGCGTCCATGTTCCGCGAAAAGAAGCTCTACCCGAACGTTGACTACTACTCGGGCTCGGCCTATCACCTGATGGGCATCCCGCTCGACCTCTTCACGCCCATCTTCGCCGTCAGCCGCATCTCCGGCTGGACCGCGCACATCCTCGAACAGTACGCCAACAACCGACTCATCCGCCCCCGCGCCGAGTACACAGGCCCGCGCGGCCTCAAGTACGTGCCGCTTGAAGAACGCTGAGCGGCGTGACGCCGCGGGTACGAGCTAAGCCGGCGGCGCCGTAGCGAGACGGCGCCGCCGGCTTTTAACGCGCGCCGGGCCTGCTTCGAGACCCGGGCCCGTCAATTCTTCTTCAGGCTGAACTTGAGCGTCGGCCTCCCGTCCGCCCCCACGCTCAGTTCGACGTTCTCCACGTCGTAGCCCTCGCTGATGGCGTAGATGATGGCGAGGACCAGGAGAATCAGCGCGATGGACGCGCCCGTTGCCAGGATGGGCACGGCCGAGGCCGTCAGAACCGCCGCCACGCCCGCGAAAATCGCCGTGATCACCAGGGCGTCGCCCACGGCCCCTGCCGCTGCCGCTGCGGGCAAAGCCGCCGCCGGCTGAACGTGGGACTGGGTTTGGAGAGACTTGGTCAGGAGCTTACTTATGTCCTCATTCGGGAGGCGGAGAGTCGTCCTGAGCTGCTCTTCCATCTTCCGCTTGAACTCTTCGGCGTTGCGCGCGACCATGAAACCGAGCGCCCTGACGATCTCCGGCTCGTGGGCCTTGATTTCGATAGACGGCTTCCGGTCGTTGACCGCCTTGAGCACCAGTATGTAGCAGTCAACCGGGGTGTAGAACTTCTCGCCGTTGACCGTGCCTATCGAGCCGTCGGGGAGGCTGCCGAGAGCATCTTTGAGCTGGCCGCCGATGAGGTCGAGCAGTTTCGTGATGTCGTTCCTCGCCCGCGTGGCGACATCGTTAATCTCCCGGTTGGCCGTGGCCGCGACGCTCTGGGCGTCCCCGGCTGCCCTGACCGCCGCCGCCTCAATGGTCTGTCCAGCCCTCGACCCCGCCGCTTCGACATCCCGGACGGCCCTCGCCACGATCTGCTGCGCCTGCTGCGTGATGTCGGCGCCCGACGCGACGGCCCCGGCAATCGCTTCGCCGCCCTTGATTCCGGCGTCTACGACCTCGCCGCCCTTTCCGGCGACGGTGTTCATCAATTCGTTGCCCTTCGCGGCCGCGGCGTCACGGCCGGACTCCACGACCTGCCGGACCTCGCCGGCCCTTGCTTCCACCTTGTTGCCGATATCCTGAAGAAATCTACTCATGGGAGTGCTCCTTTCCGAAACGGTTGAGGCTCCGCCCCGCTGGGCGAACTGCCGTTCGCCCGGAGCAGGTCGAATATTGGTCAGGCCATGACGCGGCGGGGCTGCGCGTCGGCTACGACTTAATTCCTTGGGTGGTGAGTCGTTTCTCTAGTTAGAGAGCAAAGCGCGAGGAGCGTCGGGTGAAGTGAGCGCGTGCGCGAGGGGCAGGGATTCTATCAGCGGCCGTGAAAAATTCAAGGGCTATTTCGCCGGCCACTCGCCGCGCGGCGCCGGGGGCGGGGCTACGGGGTCCTCCGCGTCCGTGAACCGTCGCGGCCCCGGCGTCGCCGAGACGAGAGGCGCCGGGCGGATGCCGCCGTCAGGCCGTCCGCTTCGGCCGGGCGTTGTAGCCGCGCTCGTCGAAGGGCGAGAGCTTGTCGAGCCACAGTTCTTCCAGGGCGCGCAGGTCGTTCGAGGGGTCGTAGTCGGGCCTCTCGGGCGGCGTGAGCGTGTCGAGGACTTCGAACTCGAAAGCCTCGGGGCCGAGCTCGGCCCAGTCCTTCTGAAGCTCGCGGTTGGGGTGGCCGCCGAAGCGGAGCTGCGACTGCTGGCGGTTGAGCATGGCGGGCAGGTTGACGCTCGTCCCGACAAAGACCTTCCCGCTGACCTTGTTCCGAACCTGAAAGACGCCCATCGGGCGCGGCGTCTCCTTGTACTCGCGGATCAGAGCCTTCTTGTCCATCGGCCCTCCTTAACGCCTCATTGAAGATTCAGGTGGCCGCCCTCGCCCCGCTTGTCTTCGGGGTTCTCGCCTTCGGTGTACTGTCTCATCTCGGGCGTGGCGGAGAGTAGGCGCGTGCGCCAGACGTAGAGGGTCGTCAGGGCGAGGACGAGGGTGCAGAGGGCGCCGCCCTCGATGCCGTAGGCGCCGCCGCCGAGCCAGGCCGGGCCGGTGTCGCTGAAGTTGAGGACGGGGTGGGGCGTGATGCTCTTGATGCCGCTGACGGGCGAGCCGATGAGGGCGCCCTGCGCGTAGTTCCAGCCCCAGTGGAGGCCGAAGGGGAACCAGAGGCTCCGCGTCCGCCAGTAGGCGACGACGAGCAGCACGCCGGCCAGGAAGGTGTTGACGAAGGTGAAGGCGGGCGCGACGTTCGGGTTGTCCATGTGGACGAGCCCGAAGACGACCGAGGTCGGGACGAGCGCGAGCCGGAAGGGCCACGCGCGCAGTATGGTCTGCAAAGGGTAGCCGCGGAACAGCATCTCCTCGGCCGCCGCGCCCATCATGAAGATGACGCACGAGACGAGCAGCGTGCGCGCGACCGCCCCCGACCCGGCCTCCCCGCCGAACGAGAACCGGTAAGAGCCGAGCGCCGCGCCGAGCGCCGCCGCCAGCCCCACCGAGAGCGCGCCGACCAGTAAGCCTTTCACCAGGTCGCGCGACCAACTGCGATGGAGCGCCCACCCGAGCGAGCGCCACGGCAACTCCTCCAGCGCCAGCGCGCACACCCACCCGACGACCGCCGCCGCCGCGAAGAAGATGAGAGACTGGACGGCGAAGCCCCAGCCGGTCTCGGCGAGCAGCCGCCCCGACCCCTTCGGCAGCAGCCGCGCGGCCCCGAACCGCACGGCGAGGAAGAGCCCGGTCAGCACGCACATGTAGACGACCGTGAACGCGGCCAGCCGCCAGAAGGCCCGCAGCCGCCCGGCCCCGTTGACGAAGAGATCAGGTAGGTTCATCGGGCCGACACTATAACCGAAAATTCGCTTTTACTTCACCTGATCCCTCCCGGCCCCCCTTCGCGCGTTAGTCGATAGGGACGCCAGACCCGGCACGTCAGCCTCAAGCTCGAAGCCTTACTTGGACCACAGGAGGGAGCTATGAACCGAGAAGCGATGTATGCCACCATGCAGGGCGCGGGGACCACGGATTACGAGCTGTACCTCAACACCCCGGCGCTGCTCGCCTGCCAGAAGGACTATCAGGATTTGTGCAACCGTGACGAGCTTCAGTTCCAGATCGTCCACCAGGTGGAGGAGCTGTGGATGAAGCTGATCGGTTACACGCTGCTCGAAATTGACGAGTGCATCCAGGCGCGGCACACTAACCGCGTCGTCACCTTGTTCCGGCGCGTCCACCGCATACAGGAGCTGATGAACATGCAGTTCTCGCTGCTGGAGACGATGTCGCCCAAGGACTATCAGAGCATCCGCGCGACGCTCGGCAACGGCAGCGGCCAGGAGTCGCCCGGCTTCCGCAGCCTGATGAGGATGAGCCGGCAGCTCTGGCAGTCGTTCCAGGCGCACTACCTCGACGCGCAGGGGCTGACGGTCGAAAAAATCTACAACTCCGAATACTCCCACTCTGACGCCTACATGGTCGCGGAGGCGCTGGCCGAGTACGACTCACTGTTCCGCCAGTTCCGGTTCCATCACATACAGCTCATCCGGCGCTCGATCGGCCTGGGCGCGCGCTCACTCAAAGGGCGCCCGGTCGAAATGCTGGAGGCGGGCATCCGCTACCAGTTCTTCCCGGAGCTGTGGGCCGTCAGGGACCAGATGACCGACGACTGGGGCGCGACCTACGGCGTCGTCCGCGACTCGCTCAGCCGGCAACATGGTCATGCGGCCGCGTAAGCACGACTTCGTGCTGCCCGACGGCACCTACCTGCTCAGCCACTCCGTCGGCTGCCTGCCGCGGGCGGCAAGGGAAGCCGCCGACCAGTTCTTCGAGTCGTGGGGAACGCAGGGGGGCGAGGCGTGGGACGGCTGGCTGGCGTCAATCGGCGACTTTCAAAAGTCGCTGGCGACGTTGCTGAACGGCGAGGCCGCCGAGTTCTGCCCGCAGCCCAACATCTCGTCCGCCCTGGCGAAAATCCTGTCATCGCTCCCGCGGCGCAAGGGTAAGACCAAGCTGCTGCTCTCCGAACTCGATTTCCCTTCGGCGGGCTTCGCGCTGGCGCAGGCCGAACGGGCGGGCTACACCGTCGAGTTCATACCGGCAGACTGCGACACGAGCTCGCTTGAGTGCTGGCAGCGACACCTGACGCCCGACACGCAGCTCGTGCTGGTCACGCACGTCTTATACGGCAACTCACGGCTGAACCCGGTCGAGGAGGTCATCCGCTGCGCGCAAAGGCGCGAGGTCTTTACGCTGGTGGATGTCGCCCAGTCGGCGGGCGTGGTGCCGATTGACCTCCGGGCGTGGAACGCTGATTTCGTGGTCGGGTCGGCAATTAAGTGGTTGTGCGGCGGCCCCGGCGCCGGCTTCCTCTGGGCGAACCCGGCCGGCGTGGAGCGGTTCGAGCCGACGGACGTGGGCTGGTTCTCGCACGAAGACCCGTTTGAATTTCGCATCCAAAACTTCCGGTACGCCGCCGACGCGCGGCGCTTCTGGGGCGGGACGCCGTCGGTCCTGCCCTACGTGATGGCAAGCGCGAGCATAGATTTAGTCAACCGTGTCGGCATGGGCCGCGTACGCAAGCACAACCAGGCGCTCACCGAACGCCTCGTGCGCGCGGCGCTTGAGCGTGGCCTGACGCTTCGCACGCCACACGACCCGGAGCGGCGCGGGGGGACGGTGTGCATCGCCTTCCCGGACCCGCAGCGGGTCTACCGGCGACTAAAAGAGGCGAAGGTTTTCGTAGACGTGCGCCCGGCATACGGCGTGCGGTTCTCGCCGCACATCTACACGGACGCTGAAGAGATTGACCATGCCATCGCCTCGTTCGAGGCGGCGGCGTGAGGGGAGACAGGCAGGCGACAGGAGGGCGCGTCAGGATGGATGATTTGCTCAACCCGTCAGCGGACATGCCGCCCGCGCTTCTTCTCCGGCGGTTGATAGGCAGTTATCGCATCACGCACGCCATCAAGGCGGCCGCCGAGCTTGGCATCACGGACCACCTGGGCGAGAGCCCGCAGAGCGCGGCCGAGCTGGCCGCCCGGCTGCACTTGAATCCGCAGGCGCTCTATCGCCTGCTGCGGACGCTGGTGAGCATCGGCCTTCTGGCCGACGCGGGCGACGGCCTGTTCACCCTCACGCCGGCCGGCGCGTGCCTGCGTTCTGACGCGCCCGACGGGATGCGCGCATGGGCTCTGTGCGAAGGGGCCGAGTATTACCAGGGCGCCTGGATGAACCTTCCGCACGCGCTGCGGACCGGCGAGACCGCCTTCGAGTACACGCACGGCACTTCGTTCTATCAGTATCTCGCCGAGCACCCCGAGACCGGGCACGACTTTTCGCAGGCGATGCTCGACTACGCCCGGTTGATAGCCAAGGCCGTCGTGGCCGGCTACGATTTCTCGGGCGTTCGCCGGGTCGTGGACATCGGGTGCAGCCACGGCCGCCTACTGTCGGCTATCTTACGCGCGAACCCGACGGTCTCCGGCGTGCTCTTCGACAGGCCGGAGGTGATAGGGCGGGCGGGGGAGCGCATCCGTGGGACGGAACTCGCGGACCGCGCCGAGCTGGTCGCGGGCGACTTCTTCGAGTCGCTCCCGGAGGGCGGCGACCTCTACATTCTTTCGCGCATCCTCATGGACCACGACGACGACGCTTCGGTGCGCCTGCTGCAAAACTGCCACCGCGCGATGGGCGCGGGCGGGCGCGTCCTCATCGTCCAACTGTTGATGCCGGAACAGGGCGGCGGCGGGGCGCGCGAGCCTCTGTTCGAGGCCGCCGTCTCAGACCTCAACATGCTGGTGCTGACCGGCGGGCGTGAGCGCACCGAAGGCGAGTATCGAACGCTGCTCGGGCGGGCGGGTTTCAGGTTGGCGAGGGTCGTTCCGTCGCAGGCGCTGGTAAGCCTCATCGAGGGCGAACGGATTAGCGATTAGGAGGGAGAGCTTCCGTCATGACGAATGTGCTCACGCAGCTGGTTGACGAACTCAACGCCGGGCGGGTGCGCGTGGTTGACCTGACACAACCGCTGGACGCGGAGACGCCCGTCATCGGCCTGCCGCCGATGTTCGCCGCCTCGCCGTGCTTTTCGATGGAGGTCATCTCGCGCTACGACGAGCGGGGGCCGGCCTGGTACTGGAACACGCTGCACGTCGGCGAGCACACAGGCACGCACTTCGACGCGCCCGTCCACTGGGCGACCGGCAAAGACCTGCCGGACAACCGCTGCGACACTATCCCTGTGCGGCGCTTCGTCGGCCCCGCCTGCGTGATAGACGTGACGGTCGAGGTGGCGGCCGACGCCGACTTTCTGCTCACCGCGGAGCACGTTCAGGCGTGGGAGGCCGAGCACGGGCGTATTCCGGCGGGCGCCTGGCTCCTGCTCAGGACCGACTGGAGCAAGCGCACGGACCGCGCGGCCTTTCTCAACGTGGCCGAGGACGGGCCGCACAGCCCCGGCTTCCACCCGTCGGCCTCACGGCTTCTCGCCTACGAGCGCGACGTGCTTGGCGTCGGCGTGGAGACCATCGGCACCGACGCCGGCCAGGCGGCACGGTTCGACCCGCCCTTCCCCAACCACAACATCATGCACGGCGCGGGGAAGTTCGGCCTCGCAAGCCTCTGCAACCTCGACCAGTTGCCCGCGACCGGGGCGGTGGTGATCGCGGCGCCGCTCAGGATAGTGGACGGCAGCGGGAGCCCCCTCCGGGCAATCGCGCTCAGCCCGGCCTGAGCGGGCGGCAATCGTCCGTGCGACGGCGCGCGGCTCTTCACCGCGGGCGGGCCGTGCTAAACTCGCCCGCGGTCGAAGGGTATGAGCGTAAGAGGCGAAGAGTCGGGCGGCGAGGGGGCTGGGCGCGCGCAGAGGCGCGGGGCGCCGTGGCTCTTCGGGGGCCTCGTCCTCGTGCTGCTCTCGGCCCTCGTCTTCCTACAGGTCTTCGGCCTCTGGGAGTCGGTGGCGCCAGACAGCGCGCCCGACACGTTGCTCCTCTTCGCACTCTCCACCCTCAACTTCGTCGCCTTCTTCCTCTTCAGCTTCATCTTCATCCGCAGCCTCCTGAAGCTGCGGCGGGAGCGGCGCGAACGCCTCCTCGGCTCGAAGCTCAAGACGCGCCTCGTCGTCTACTTCATCGCCGTCAGCCTGCTCCCGATCACGGGCATGGCGCTCTTCTCCTACATGTTCTTCAACCGCTCGCTGGAGAAGTGGTTCAGCTTCTTCCCCGGCGACGTGGTCAGGCAGGCGCGGCTCGCCGAGGAGGACGACGCGCGCCAGCAGGCCGAGCACCTGCTCGAACTGACGCGCGCCGCCGCCCGCGGCGCGGCCACCTCCGACGAGTTGCTGGGTGTGCCCTCCGCACTCCTGC
>DATHBF010000336.1:0-3090 GCA_035296285.1 Pyrinomonadaceae bacterium
AGCCGACATCATCGCCAAGTACGTCGAGCGCATCCTGGCCGTCGCCCCGCCGCGCGAGGCGGGGGCCGCCGCCGCCTCGCCCCTGACGCTGGAAAAGTTGGCCGACCTGGGTTACAAGTAGGCCCCGACCGCCTCGCCGCCCCTTCCTTCACGAAAGGAGTCCCGCCATGTCCGGCTTCATCAACAGGCTGCAAGAGGTCGTCGGGAATCTGCGCCAACGCGTCGTCGGGAAGAACGTGACGGTCTACCCGTCTTACGCCTACAGGAAGGGCGACGAGTGGGTCATCCCCGTCCGCGTCTGGGTCCACGACAACCGCGACACGCCCTTCGTCGAGGACGCCATCGAGCGCCTCGCCGCGCGCCGCTTCGCGGAGGACCTGGGGCGCGAGCTGAAGCCGGAGGAGAAGACGAGGCTCGACGCCTGCCTCGCCAACTTCATCGCCGACGACAAGTCCGGCGAGGAGGTCGAGCTCGCCTTCGACGCCGACCCGCGCCGCGAGGTCTTCCCGCTCAAGGCGCGCACGTCGCCGAACGGCATCATCGAGGAGGAGGTGCGCGTCCCCGCCGGAAAGCTGTCGCCGCTGCTCGAAGGCAAGGCGGGCGACGCGCGCTGGCTTAAGCTCACGGCGACGGCCGACGGCGGCAACGGCCGCGGCTCGGGCGCCGTCCGCTTCCTGGAGCCCGCGGGGCTCTCCGTCATCTCCGACATCGACGACACCGTCAAGGTCACGGAGGTGCCCGCCGGCCGCCGCACGGTGCTGCGCAACACCTTCCTCCGCGAGTTCCGCGCGGCCGAAGGGATGCGCGAAAGGTACTCGAAGTTCGTCGAGGAGGCGGGGCCGGCCGGCGACGTGTGCTTCCACTACGTGTCGGGCAGCCCGTGGCAGTTGTACGAGCTGCTGGCGCGCTTCCTGATAGACGAGTCGCGCTTCCCCGCCGGCACCTTCCACATGAAGAACCTGCGGAAGAACCTGCTTGAGCCGGGCGCGCTCGACACCATCAAGGCGTTCGCCACGGGCGGCGACCTCGCCACGCTCGACCAGAAGGTCCGCCAGATCACGCAGCTCATGCTCAACCTCCCCGGCCGCCGCTTCATCCTCGTCGGCGACTCCGGCGAGAAGGACCCGGAGGTCTACCGCGCCATCCGCGAGCTCTTCCCCGCCCAGGTCCAGAAGGTCTTCATCCGCGACGTGCTCGCCGACCGCCTCGCCGGCGTCGAACGCATCACGGGCCCCGGCGTCGCCGTCTCCCTCGACACCACCGACCTCCTCGCCGAGATGAAAAAACTCATCGCCGACACCGCCCGTAGCGACAAGCCGACACTCTGAGGCAACCCGCGCGGCCCGGCGGCGGCATCTCATGTTTAGTCCACACACGAAGGCGGCCGGCCGGGTCGCGGGCTTTGGGAGAGAGAACGGATGTCCGAGAGAAGTGACCTCATCGAGCGTTTGCGCGTGGCCTCGCCCTGCCCGGCGAACTGGGCGGGGATGGAGGGCGACGAGCGGACGCGCTTCTGCCGCCTGTGCAGCCTCCACGTCTACAACCTCTCGGAGATGACAAGCCGCGAGGCCGAGGCGCTCATCCGCCGCACCGAGGGCCGCCTCTGCGCGCGACTCTACCGCCGCGCCGACGGCACCGTCATCACCAAAGACTGCCCCGTGGGACTTCGCGCCCTGCGGCGTCGCGTCGCGCGCCGCGCCGGGGCCGCCCTGGCCGCCGTCCTCGCGCTCTGCGGCGGGGCCTTCGGCCAGAAGGCGGGGCCGGACGACAAGCCGCAGGCGTGCGCGGGCGGGACCACGTACAAGCTGAAGAGGGAGGCCGCCGGGGGCAAGGGCTCGGCCTTCAAGGGCAGGGTGGTGGACCCGAACGGGGCCGTCATCGCCGGCGCCGACATCCTCCTCCGCGCGAGGGGGAAGAAGACGCTGTACGGGGGCGCGACATCGGACGAGGGCACGTTCGAGGTCAGGGCGCTGCCGCCCGGCGAATACAAGGTCGAGATTCACAGCCCCGGCTTCCAGCGGTTCAGGCTGTCGAAGCTCTCCGTCGGCGCCGACGAGGTGGTGCGGATAGAACTCTCCCTGAACGTCGCGGGCGAGACGGTGGAGGTGGTGGTGGGCGGCGTCGCCCTCGACCCCCTGACGGACACCGGACCCGGCCTCAGGACGGTCTTCACGCAGGAGCAGATAAAGCGGCTGCCCTACTGACGGGCCGCCCCGCCCTCCCCGCACAATCCATTCGCCAAAACGGGTCGTTTCGGGTAACATAACCGCCGACCGCTAAAGCTCTCCACACTTGCTCTTAGGGCGACACAAGCAATGCCTTTTGCTTCCATCGAAGAGGCCGCCGCTGACCTGCGCGAAGGCCGCATGATCATCATCGTGGACGACGAGGACCGCGAGAACGAGGGCGACCTCGCCTGCGCGGCCGAGCTGGTCACGCCCGATGTCATCAATTTCATGGCGACGCACGCCCGCGGCCTCATCTGCACTCCTCTGACCGAGGACCGCTGCGACGACCTGCACCTGACGATGCAGGTCGCCGACAACACCTCCTTCCTCGGCACGGCGTTCACCGTCTCCGTCGAGGCCCGCAAGGGCGTCACGACCGGCATCTCCGCCTCCGACCGCGCCACCACCATCCTCACGCTCGTAGACCCCAAGACGCGCCCGCAGGACCTCGCGCGCCCCGGCCACGTCTTCCCCTTAAGGGCCAAGAAGGGCGGCGTCCTCGTCCGGCCCGGCCAGACCGAGGCGGTCGTTGACCTCGCCCGCATCGCCGGGCTCTACCCGGCCGGCGTCATCTGCGAGATCATGAACCCGGACGGGACGATGGCGCGGCTCCCCGAGCTTGAGAAGTTCGCCGCCGAGCACGGCCTCAAGATGATTACGGTCGCCGACCTCGTCCGCTACCGCATCCGCAAGGAAGTCTTGGTGCGCCGCGCCGTCGAGGCCGACCTGCCGACGGTCTACGGGCTGTTCCGCGCCGTCGCCTTCGAGAACGTGCTGAGCGGCGAGGTCCACCTCGCGATGGTGATGGGCGACGTGCGGACGGAAGAGCCCGTGCCCGTCCGCGTCCACACCGAGAACGTCA
>DATHBF010000337.1:0-2692 GCA_035296285.1 Pyrinomonadaceae bacterium
CGCTCGACGCTTTCGCGCACGAGGACTTGCCGCTTGAGAAGCTGGTCGAAGAGCTGCGGCTGGAGCGGGACGTGAGCCGCGAGGCCCTGTTCCAGGTGATGTTCGTCCTGCAAAACGCCCCCTCGACCGCGCTCGAACTGAAGGGGCTCAGCGTGAGTCTCGTCCCCATCCACAACCGCACGTCGAAGTTCGACCTGCTGCTCTCCATGCACGAAGAGGGCGGCGCGCTCAAGGGGACCTTGGAATACAGCGCCGACCTTTTCGACGAAACGACCATCGAACGCACGCTCGGCCACTTTGAAATTCTCCTGCGAAGCATCGCCGCCGATTGTGCGCAGCGACTCGACGGGCTACGGCTTTTAGCCGCGGACGAAGAGCGCCGCCTCCTCTTTGAATTGAATGAGACGGGCGCGGACTATCCGCTCGACCATCTCATTCATCAACAGTTCGAGGCGCAGGCCGCGCGCACGCCGGATGCCGTGGCGCTGGTCTTTGAAGACCAGGAGCTCTCCTACCGCGAGCTTAACCGTCGCGCAAACCAGGTGGCCCACTTCCTGCGCTCTCTCGGTGTCGGGCCGGAAGTCCTGGTCGGCGTCATGATGGAGCGTTCGCCTGAGATGGTCTTGAGCCTTCTGGGCATCCTCAAGGCCGGCGGCGCGTATGTGCCTCTGGAGCCGGGATACCCGGAAGACCGCCTGGCCTACATCACGGAGGATGCGCGCGCGGGCGTGGTCCTGACGCAGGAAAGGTTCGCGGGAAAACTGGAGGCGAGCCGGGCGCGCGTGATTTCGGTCGATACCGAGTGGCCGGCGATAGAACTCTGCGCGGCGAGCAATCCCGCGTCCGTGGCGACGGGCGGCAACCTCGCTTACGTCATTTACACGTCGGGCTCGACGGGCCAGCCGAAGGGCGCGATGAACACGCACCGGGCCATCTGCAACCGCCTGCTCTGGATGCAGGAGGCTTATCAATTAAACGCGTCGGACCGCGTGTTGCAGAAAACGCCCTTCAGCTTCGACGTGTCGGTCTGGGAGTTCTTCTGGCCTTTGATGACGGGTGCCACGCTCGTCGTCGCCGTCGCGGGCGGGCACCAGGATAGCTCTTATCTCGTCAAGCTCATCGCGGAGCGGCACATCACGACGATCCATTTCGTGCCTTCGATGCTTCAGGCGTTTTTGGAGGAGCCGCGTCTCGAAGCCTGCGCCTCTCTGAAGCGCGTCATCTGTAGCGGCGAGGCTTTGCCTTACGAGCAACAGGAACGCGCGCTGGCGCGCTTGCCGCAGGCGAGTCTCCACAACCTCTACGGGCCGACCGAGGCTGCCATCGACGTGACCTTCTGGGAATGTCCGCGCGGGGGCGAGAGACGCGTTGTGCCCATCGGCCGCCCTATCGCCAACACGCAGATCTACATTTTGGATGAGTGGCTTCGGCCCGTCCCCGTCGGCGTGGCCGGCGAGCTGCACATCGGCGGCGTCAACCTGGCGCGAGGTTACCTGAGCCGCCCGGGCCTGACCGCCGAGAAGTTCATCCCCGACCCTTTCAACGCCGACGCGGGCGCGCGTCTCTACAAGACCGGGGACAGCGCGCGATACCTCCTCGACGGCAGCATCGAATACCTGAATCGTCTCGACCACCAGGTGAAGATTCGCGGCTACCGCATCGAGCTCGGAGAGATAGAAGCGGCGCTGAGGCAGGATGGCCGCGTGCAGGATGCGGTAGTGCTGGCGCGCGAGGACACGGCGGGCGAGAAAAGATTGGTGGCTTATGTCGTCGTCCGGCAGTCGGCGTCGCCGGAGGTGGAAGAGTTACGCGGCCGCCTCAAAGAGAGGCTGCCCGCCCACATGGTTCCGGCCCATTTCGTTCTGTTGGAGGCACTGCCTTTGACGACGAGCGGCAAGGTTGACAGGCGAGCTTTGCCCGCGCCGTCGCCGGGCCAGCCGCCGGCGGCAGGTAGTTACGCCGCGCCCTCCGACCAGTTGGAAGAGATTCTGGCAGACATTTGGGCGAGCGTGCTCGGGCTCGAACGCGTCGGCGCGGGCGACGATTTCTTCGACCTCGGCGGACATTCGCTACTCGCCGCAAAACTTATCTACCGCATAGAGGAAGCCTTCGGCGTGGCGTTGCCGTTGCGCAGAATATTTGAAGCGCCGACGGTGGCCGCCGCCGCACGGACGATTAAGGAGACCATACGGGCGGGAGGCGCGACGCCCCTGCCGCCGATTCGACGCGCGGGGCGCGACGCGGGACTACCCCTCTCGTTCGCGCAGCAGCGGCTCTGGGTCATCGACCAGTTAGCGCCCGCCGTCTCGAACGAGCACTCGGCCATCCGCCTGAAGGGGGCGCTCAACGTCCGGGCGTTGGAGCAGAGCCTCAACGAGATCATCAGGCGTCACGAGATACTGCGCACGACCTTCGTCGCCGACGACGACGGGCGGGCGTCGCAATCCGCCGCCGCGTCGCTTGAGCTGGCGCTGCCTCTCGTAGACCTCAGTCACCTGAATCGGACAGAGGCCGAGGCGCAGGTCTTACGGCTCGCCGCCGAGGAGCCCCGGCGCCCGTTCGACCTGTCACAAGGCCCGCTCCTGAGGGTCGCGCTGCTGCGCCTGGGCGAGGACGAGCACATCGTCCTGCTCAGTCTGCACCACATCGTTTTTGACGGTTGGTCTAACGCGGTCCTGATTCAGGAGGCCAC
>DATHBF010000338.1:0-3219 GCA_035296285.1 Pyrinomonadaceae bacterium
CCTCTAAGTCTCCGCGAGGAACAGCGAGACTCCCATCAACAGCCCGATGAGGATGACGGCGAGGCGGACGAAGCGCCGGCCCAGTCGGTAGGCGAGGCGCGCGCCGCAGTAGCCGCCCGCGATGGCGGCGAAGGTCATCACCAGCACGTCGGACCAGTTGACGGCCCCCGCGAAGACGAAGAGGGCGGCGGCCACGCCGTTGATGCCGAGCGCGAGGATGTTCTTCAGCGCGTTCATGCGGTGGATGTCGCTGAAGCCGAGCAGGCCGAGCGCCGCCAGCATCAGGATGCCGATGCCGGCGCCGAAGTAGCCGCCGTAGACGCCGACGAAGAACTGGAACAGGGCCGCCCCCGCCTGCCACCCGCGCGAAGGCTTCTCCTCCTCGCGGCCCTTGCTGTTGAGGCGTCGCGCAATCGGGTCTTGCAGCGCGATGAGCAGCGTGGCGAAGAGGATGAGGTAGGGAACGAGTCGCGCGAACAGCCCCGGCGGCGTCTGAAGCAGGAGCAGGGCGCCGAGCACCCCGCCCAAAAGCGACGGCGCGCCGAAGAGCAAAAGCCAGCGCCGCCCGCCCTCCAGCTCCCTCCGGAAGCCGTAAGCGCCCGCGACCGAGGCGGGCCAGAGCGCGACGGTGCTGGTGGCGTTGGCGAGCACGGCGTCGCGCCCTATCCAGATGAGCGCCGGGAAAGAGACGAGCGTGCCGCCGCCCGCTATCGAGTTGATGAGCCCGGCCGCGAACGCCGCCGCGGCGATGACCGCCACCTGCCAGATGTCCATGGGTCCGGCCAGACTAGCACACCGCGCGCCGCCGTAACCAAACGCCCGACTGATGATTTATCATCGGCGCGTGTCCAAGGGTCTTAAGCTTCAAAACCGAATCGTCGTCGGGCTCGCCTTCGTCGTCCTTTGGTGCGGGCAGGCGGCGGCGCAAAGCTTGTCGGGCGTCGTGAAGGACGAGCGGGGCTCGCCCGTGTTCGCGGCCGTCGTCACGCTGCGCGAGGAAGGGGCCGGGTCGGCCGCGATTCGCGCGAGCGACGCCGAGGGGCGGTTCGTGTTCGACCCGGCCCCTTCTCGCGGCTTCACGCTCACGGTCCGGGCCGAGGGCTTCGCGCGCTTCGAGCGCGTGTTCGAGGGTGACGACTTCGTGCGCGTCGTGCTCGCGCCCGCGGGGATGGCGGAGCGCGTGACGGTGACGGCCTCGCGGACGGAGGCGCGTCTGGGCGAGACGGCCGCGAGCGTCGTCGTGCTCGGGCGCGAGGAGCTTGAGAGCACGGCCGCTCTGACCCCGGACGACACGCTGAGGCAGGTGCCCGGCTTCCAGCTCTTCCGGCGCACGGGGAGCCGCGCGGCCAACCCGACCGCGCAGGGCGTCACCTTGCGCGGCGTCGGCGCGAGCGGAGCCAGCCGGGCCGTCGTCCTCGCCGACGGCGTGCCGCTCTCAGACCCCTTCGGCGGCTGGGTCTACTGGGGCCGCGTCGCGCGCGCCTCGCTCGAACGCGCCGAAGTCCTGCGCGGCGGCGCCTCTTCGCTCTACGGCAGCGCGGCGCTGGGCGGCGCCGTGCAGTTCGTCACGCGCAGGCCCGCGGAGAACGCGCTTGCCCTCGAACTCTCCTACGGCTCGCAGGGCACGGCCGACGGCTCGCTCTTCCTGAGCGGCGCGCGCGGGCCTTGGGGCGCGTCGCTCGCCGCCGAGATTTTCAGGACGGAAGGCTACGTCCTCGTCGCCGAGCGCGAGCGCGGGCGCGCAGACACGCCGGCCGCCTCCCGCCACGCGACGACCGAGCTGACCGTCGAGAGGCGCTTCGGCGAAGCGTCGAGCGTCTTCGCGCGCGGCTCCTTCTACGGCGAGTCGAGGCAGAACGGAACGCCCTTGCAGTTCAACCGCACGCACCTGCGGCAACTGGTCGCGGGCGGCGATTGGAGGAGCGCGAGCGCGGGCGACTTCCGACTCCGCGCCTACGCGAGCACGCAGGTCTTCGACCAGAGTTTCACGGCCGTCTCCGCGGACCGAAGCGCGGAGACTCTGACGCGGCTCCAGCGCACGCCGGCCCAGGTCGCCGGATTAAATTTTCAGTGGGCGCGACTCTTCGGCGCTCGTCACGCGCTCGTCGCGGGCGTCGAAGCGCGAGAGGTGAGGGGCGCGAGCGACGAGATCGTCTACGTCGCGGGTCGCCCGTCCTCGCTCGTCGGCGCGGGCGGGCGCGAGCGGAGCTTCGGAGTCTTCGCGCGCGACACGGTGCGCGTAACGCCGCGGCTCGTCGTCACGCCGGGCGCGCGCCTCGACCGCTGGCGCGAGTCCGAAGGCAGGCAGACGACGCGGCCGCTGACGGGTGCGGGCACGTCGGTCGTCACCTTCCGCGACCGCACGGAGACGGCCTTCAGCCCGCAGCTCTCCGCGCTCTTTCACGTCAACGAGAGACTTTCGCTCAACGCCTCGGCCTCGCGCGCCTTCCGCGCGCCGACCTTGAACGAGCTGTACCGCTCCTTCCGCGTCGGCAACGTCCTGACGCTCGCCAACGAAGCCTTGCGCGCCGAGCGGCTGACGGGAGTCGAGGCCGGCTTCCTGCTCGAAGCGCCGCGTCGAGTGTCGGCGCGGGGCACGGCCTTCTGGTCGGAGGTGACGCGGGCGGTCTCGAACGTGACGCTCTCTTCGACGCCCGCGCTCATCACCAGACGGCGCGAGAACCTCGGGCGCACGCGTTCGCGCGGGTTCGAGGCGGAGGTCGAGGCGCGCTTGTCGGGGCGGGTGACAATCTCGGGCGGGTATCTTCTTTCGGACGCGCGCGTCGTGCGCTTACCCGCGAACGTCGCGCTCGAAGGCTTGCGCGTCCCGCAGGTAGCGCTCCACCAGGCGACCCTTCAGGCGCGCTACGGCGCGGCCTCGGGGCTCACCCTCGCCGCGCAGGGGCGCGCGGGCGGCGCGCAGTACGACGACGACCAGAACCTACTCCGCCTCGGGCGCTACTTCGCGCTCGACGCCTTCGCCGCTCGGCGATTGCGGCGCGGGCTGGAGTTGTTCGCCGCGGCCGAGAACCTGACGGGCGCGCACTACGACGTGGGCCGCACGCCCGTCCTCACCGTCGGCCCGCCGGCCTCGGTCCGCTTCGGGTTGAGATTAAGGATGGGAGGGAAGTGACCATTAGCTCTATCGGGCCGCGCGGCGGGCCTCGTAGGCGGAGATGTCGGCCTCGTGGCGGAGGGTGAGGCCGATGTCGTCGAGCC
>DATHBF010000339.1:0-1912 GCA_035296285.1 Pyrinomonadaceae bacterium
CAGCTAGCGAGCCGCCTCCAGCAGTCGGCCGCGGAGGGCGGCGTCCTCATCACGCACGACACCTACCGCCACGTCCGCGGCGTCTTCGACGTGCTCTCGCCCGAGCCCCTGACGTTCGGCGGGCGCGGCGTCGAGGTCTACAGGGTGAAGCGCGCGAAGCCGCGCGCCTTCCGCGTGGAGACGCGCGGCGTCGAGGGCGTCGAGACGCGGATGGTCGGCCGCAAGGCCGAGCTGCGCCGCCTGATGGACGCGCTCGAAGAGGTCTTCGAGGAGAGGGAGCCGCAGGTCGTCACCGTCGTCGGCGAGGCGGGCCTCGGCAAGTCGCGCCTGCTCTACGAGTTCAGCAACTGGCACGAGCTTCTGCCCGACGCCTGGTACGTCTTCAACGGGCGGGCGAGCGAGGCGACCGAAGGCTTGCCTTACGCCCTCGTGCGCGACGTGTTCTCCTTCCGCTTCGAGATACAG
The DNA here is from genome assembly GCA_035296285.1 of Pyrinomonadaceae bacterium. GTDB lineage: Bacteria > Acidobacteriota > Blastocatellia > Pyrinomonadales > Pyrinomonadaceae > QHXN01. The sequence goes on from DATHBF010000339.1 coordinate 466, forward strand.
GACAGCGACGCGCCCGACGTGGCGCGCGAGAAGCTTGAGCGCGGCGTCGCGCGCATGAACCCGCGGGCCGGCGAGGAGGAGGCGCGCGTGCGCGCTCACTTCATCGGCCAGCTCATCGGCTTCGACTACACGGAGAGCCCGTACCTCTCCGGCATCCTAGACGACGCGCGCCAGATACGCGACCGCGCCTTCCGCTACGCCGCGCAGTTCTTCGCCGACGCCTCCCACGACTACCCCATCGTCGTCTACCTCGACGACATCCACTGGGCCGACGACGGCTCGCTCGACTTCATAGACCACCTCGCGCGCTCCTGCGAGTCGGCGCCCGTCTTCGTCCTGTGTCTGGCCCGCCAGACCTTACTCGAACGGCGCCCCGCGTGGGGCGAGGGGCTTGAGCGCCACGCGCGCGTGCAGCTCCAGCCGCTCTCGAAGAAGGAGAGCCGCCAACTCGTCGAGGAGATCATGCGGAGGGCGCGCGGCGTGCCCGCGGAGCTGAGGGAGCTGGTCGTGGGCGGCGCGGAAGGGAACCCCTTCTACGTCGAAGAGCTGATCAAGATGCTCATCGACCAGAGGGTTATCGTGCCCGGCGCCGTCGAGTGGGACGTGGACGCGAGCCGCCTCGGGGAAGTTCACGTGCCGCCCACGCTGACCGGCGTCTTGCAGGCCCGCCTGGACAAGCTCACGGCCGTGGAGAAGTCAGTCTTGCAGCGCGCCTCCGTCGTCGGGCGCGTCTTCTGGGACGGCGCCGTCAGCCACCTCGGCGCGAGCCAGACGGGCGCCATCCGCCGCGAGACCTCGCTCGCTGCGGGGACGACGACGGACTGCGCCGAAGGGGGCGGCGGCGTTTACGAGTCGCTCGAATCTCTGCGCCGCAAGGAGCTTGTTCGCCGCCGCGAGGCTTCCGGCTTCGCGGGCGCGCGCGAGTATTCGTTCAAGCACGCGCTGCTGCGGGATGTGACTTACGAAAGCGTGCTGCGGCGCGAGCGGCGCGAGTACCACCGCCGCGCGGCCGAGTGGCTGGCGCGGCACAGCGGCGAACGCGTCGGCGAGTACGCCGGCCTCGTCGCCGAGCACTACGAGCGCGCGCAGGAGCGCGAGGTGGCCGCCGAGTGGTACGGCCGCGCGGGCCGGCAGGCGCGCGAGACCTACGCGCCCGAGTCGGCCATCCGCTACTACCGACACGCGCTCGAATTTTTACCGGAGGGGGAAGGGCAGGCCGCCCTCGCGCGCCGCGTCGAGTGGTTCGAGGGCCTGGGCGAAGTCCTGCGCGTGCAGGCGCGCTACGCGGAGGCCGTCGAGGCTTACGCCGAGATGCGCGCGGCGGCCCGGTCTTCGGGCGACGCGGCGGCCGAGGCGCGCGCCTGGAACGAGATCGCGCTCGCGCAGAACAGCCAGGGCGACAACCGCGCCGCCTTCGAGAGCACGCGCCGCGCCGAAGAGATCGCGC
>DATHBF010000340.1:0-13000 GCA_035296285.1 Pyrinomonadaceae bacterium
GTCTCGGCCGTCACGGCCGCGTTCTTGCGCTGCGGCGTGGCCCGCCGCTCGGGCGTCGCCTTCTTCGGCGCGGGCTTCGGCGTCGGCCCGGGCGTCTGCGCCGAGGCCGCGACGGCGGCGAGAAGGAGCGCGCAGAGCGCGAGCGGCGCGGGCCGGGCCGTGGGCGTGCGGCGAGGGCCGGACGCCCCCTCGTGTGTTTTTGTCATGGAACTCAAGTGGCGATTCTCGCGCCCGTCATCCGGCGCGGAGTTTCAAGGGAAGACCAGGGGCTATGCTATGGAGGCGAAGTGGAAAAGGCAAGAGGCAAGATGGCAGGGCCGACAGGTTTCAGGCCGACAGCCGCCCGTAATAGACCATCGTGTCGTACTCGACGCGGACCCGGCCCCCGCGGCCGTGCTCCCCGAAGAGCGCGGCCAGCTCTCTCAACATCGGCTCGTAATTCTCGTGTCCGGGCTGCGGCACGTAGGAGGCCGACATGAGGCGGCCCTTGAGGCCGTCGAAGTCGAAGGTCTGTTGGTTCTCGAACCTCTTCAGGCGCACCTCGTCGGCGCCGAAGAAGGGGCGGACCAAAGAGTCTTCGGCGTACTTGTGAGCCACCTCGCGGTAGTCGGTCCCGTAGGTCAGGAGCAGACGCTCGTAGGCTTCGAGGAAGGGCGTCCCCGTCGTGCGGCGCTCGTTCCAGACGACGACCGTCCAGCCGCCCGGCTTGAGCACCCTCACGAACTCGCCCCGCGCCGCCGCGAGGTCGAACCAGTGGAGGGCCTGCCCGGCGGTGACGAAGTCCGCACTCGCGTCGGCCAGCGTCGTCGCCTCCGCCCGCCCCTCGACGCTCGTGAAGTTCGGGAACGCGGCCAGCAAACGCTCGCCCGCCTCGCGCATCTCGCGGTTCGGCTCGACCCCGTAGACTCGGTTGCCGTTCTTCAAAAACAGTTCCGACAGAATCCCCGTCCCCGAGCCCACGTCCGCCACGACCGACGCCGCCGTCAGCCCGCACTCCTCCCCGAGCAGCCGCAGCACCCCTCCCGGGTAGCCCGGCCTGTACTTCACATAGTCCACGACGCGGCTCGAAAAACGACTCGTCGGGTCGGCGCCCACCACCTGCCCCTCCCTTATCCCTTCCCGCCCAGGACGCGGCGTAAGAAGCGCACGACGACGTGGATGCGCCAGAGCCCGACGGCGACCATGAAGAGGGCCGCAAGAATGACAATGAGTTCTTCCGTGCTCATCGCTTATTTTAACAACCCTGCGGTTGACAAAGTCGAGTCCCAAACGTAGCATGAAATTGTCGTGGTAGCGAGCCTGAAAAGCGGTTTGGGGGCGTCGCGCGAGGAGATCGTGCAGCAGTTGCGCGCGCGCGGCCGCGTGAGCGCGGACGAGCTGGCGGAGGCGCTCGGCGTGTCGAAGCAGTGCGTGCGCAAGCACCTGGACGTGCTGGAGCGCGAGGGCTACGTCGAGCACGCGCCGGAGCGCGGCGAGCGCGGCCGGCCCGCGCACGTCTTCCGCCTGACGCCGAAGGCCGAGGAGCTTTTCCCGCGCCGCTACGACCTGTTCGCCAAGGCAGTCCTGCGCCAGATAGGCGAGGTGTGGGGCGAGCGGGGGTTGAATACGGTCTTCTGCGGGTGCGCGTCGGAGACGGTGGGCCGCCTGCGGCCGAGGCTCGACGGGCTCGGCTTCGACCAGAGGGTCGGCCGCCTGACGGAGCTTCTCGGCGAGATGGGCTACGAGGCCGAGGTCGAAAGGCTCGAAGACGGCTCCTACGTCCTGACGGAGTGGAACTGCCCGCAGGTCGAGCTTGCGAGAGAGTACAGACAGCTCTGCGACCAGGAGCTTATCGTCTACCGCGAGCTGCTCGGCGCCGAGGTCTTCCGCGAGTCGCGCATCGCGGGCGGCGCCGCGCGTTGCAGCTACCGCGTCATGAAACCGAAAGAATAAAAGATTACGATATGGCACAAGTAACCGAGGCCGAAGTTTACGGCGCGCTCTCCAGGGTGCAGGACCCGGACCTGCACAAGGACATCGTGCGGCTCGGCTTTATCAAGGATTTGAAGATCGAGGGCGGCTCGGTCAGCTTCCGCGTCGTGCTCACCACGCCGGCCTGCCCCGTGCGCGAGCAGTTGCAGGAGCAGGCGCGGGCGGTCGTCTCGGAGCTTGCGGGCGTCACGTCCGTCAGCGTGACGATGGACGCCGAGGTGCCCAAAGGTCGGGGCATCGGCGAGAAGCTGAACGTCGAGGGCGTGCGCAACATCATCGCCGTCAGCTCGGGCAAGGGCGGCGTCGGCAAGTCCACGGTGGCCGTCAACTTGGCCGTGAGCCTCGCGCGAGACGGTGCCCGCGTGGGCCTGATGGACGCGGACGTGTACGGGCCGAACGTGCCGATGATGCTCGGCGTCTCGGACGCGCGGCCGGCGGTGAACGTCAACAAGCTCGTGCCCATCAAGGCGCACGGCATCCGTCTGATGTCGATGGCGGTGCTGAAGCCGGGCGACGAGCCGATGATAGTGCGCGGGCCGATACTGCACAGCCTCGTCCGCCAGTTCTTGCAGGACGTGGAGTGGGGCGAGCTGGATTACCTCATCGTTGACATGCCGCCGGGGACGGGCGACGTGCAGCTCTCTCTGGCGCAGCTCGTGCCCGTGCAGGGCGCGGTGATGGTGACGACGCCGCAGGAGGTGGCGCTCTCCGACGTGCGCCGCGCGCTCCGCATGTTCGAGACGGTGAACGTGCCCGTGCTCGGGGTCGTCGAGAACATGAGCTACTTCGTCGCGCCGGACACGGGCACGCGCTACAACATCTTCGGCGAGGGCGGCGGCCTCAGACTTTCGGAGGAGTACGGCGTGCCCTTCCTCGGCGCGGTGCCCCTGGGGATGCAGGTGCGCGAGGGCGGCGACAGCGGCACGCCCGTCGTCCTGAGCCACCCCGACTCGCCGCAGGCGGAAGCCTTCCGGCGCGTGGCCGAGGAGGTCGCCCGCCAAGTTTCCATCGAGGCGATGAAGCCCGAGCTGGTCGTCCTCGGCAAGAGGGCCAAATAGTCATCAGATAACTTGAGAAGGAGATAGAAGGACCAATGTCAGCAACACAAACACAGATTCCGACGATGGCGCTGAACGTCACGGAGGCGGCGGCCGAGGAGATCAAGAAGTTCATGTCGAGCGAGGAGGGCCTGCCCGACACCTCCGGGCTCCGCGTGAGGGTGGTCCCGGGCGGCTGCTCGGGCTTCCAGTACAGCCTGAACATCGAGGAGGCTTCGCGGCCGAACGACCACATCGTCGAGCAGCACGGCGTCCGCATGTTCGTCGACATGTTCAGCGCGCAGTACCTCAACGGCGTCGAGATCGACTACGTGACGAACGTCATGGGCTCCGGCTTCACGTTCAAGAACCCGAACGCGACCGGCGGCTGCGGCTGCGGCTCGTCGTTCACCGCATAGGCGGGCGGGCCGGAAGTTTCGACACAGAGGGCACGGAGTTCTCACGGGGTCCGCGGAGCAAGACGTTGTTCTTCTCTGCGTCCTCCGTGAGAACTCCGTGCCCTCTGTGTTATAACTTCGGCCACGCCAGTTTTACTCAGCCATCAAAACAGGAGCCGACCCGAAATGCCCAACATCACAGCCGAGACGGCCGCCGGCACGCAGACGCTCGAAGCCGAGGAGGGGCGCAAGCTCGTGCTCGCCCTCGAAGACGCCGGCATAGACATCCTCCACCGCTGCGGCGGCAACGCCAAGTGCACCACCTGCCGCGTCGAAGTCCTCGAAGGCGACCCCGGCGAGATAAACGACGCCGAGCGCGAGCGCCTCGCACGCGAGACCGGCCTCGCCGAGAACGTCCGCCTCTCCTGCCAAATCCACGTCCTGGGCGACCTCCACGTCAAGGTCATCAGCCAGGCCAGCGTCAAGGGCATCGACGCCGGCCCCCGCCCCGCAGAGTAAAAAGGTGCCGGGCATCGGGTGCCGGCTCAATACTCCCGGCGCCCGGCACCTGACACCCGTCTTATGAACCTCTCCTACATCTCGCCGAAGGCCGTCGTGGGGGAGAGCCCCATCCACGGCCGCGGCCTGTTCGCCGGCGAGGCCATCGCGGCCGGCGAGATCGTCTGCGTCAAGGGCGGCTACGTCTTCGACCGCCGCGCGCTCGAAGCGATGCCCGGCTGGTACGCGGCGGCCGAGATTCAGGTGGCCGAAGACCTCTTCATCGGCCCCTCGGCGGAGGCGGAGCGCGAGGGCTCGATGATTTTCAGCAACCACTCGTGCGAGCCCAACATCGGCGTCCGCGGCCAGATCGTCTTCGTCGCCATGCGCGACATCGAGCCGGGCGAGGAGCTGACGCACGACTGGGCCACCACCGACGACGACGACTACAGCCTCGAATGCCGCTGCGGCGCCCCCTCGTGCCGCCGCCACATCACCGGCCGGGACTGGCGCCGGCCGGAGTTGCAGGGGAAGTACAGGGGCTACTTCTCCTTCTACCTGGAAGAGAAGATTAGGCGGGGTTGAGTCTGGCGGAAAGCCGTTCCGACACGGAGGACGGCTCAGACGGGCGGGGCGGCGACGACCGAGATGCGGCGGCGGTCGGCGAGGGCGAGCATCTCGTCGCGGTCGAAAATGAGGGTCTTGCCGGCGGTCAGGCAGAGGCAGGTGGCGCCGGCCTCCGTCATCGCCTCGACCGTGGGGAGGCCGACGACGGGCACGTCGAAGCGCATGTCCTGCCCGGGCTTGGCGACTTTGACGACCGTCAGGCGGCCGCGGGCGAGGCGGCCCGCGCGGCGGATGACTTCGTCGGTGCCCTCCATCGCCTCGACGGCGACGCAGGCGCGGGCGCGCACGACGATGGTCTGGCCGAGGTCGAGGCGGGCTATCTCGCGCGCGACTTCGAGGCCGTACTCGATGTCGCCGCGCTCGCGCTCGCCGGGCGCTCGCCGCGTCAGGACGCCCTCCTTCGGCAACTGGTCGCGGAGGAAGTAGGTCGAGTCGATCAGCTCTATCCCCTCGCGCTCAAGCTCCGCGGCGACGCCGCCGATGAGGGCGTCGGTGTTGCGCCGCGGGAGACTCAGGAGCATCCGCAGCATCCTCACGTCGGGCAGCGCGCCGCTGAAAATCTGGACGTGCTTGACCTGCCCCGCCATGATGGCCTTCTCCACGCCCTCGCGCTTGAAGAAGCGAATCATCTTCCCCAACTGCCCGATGCCGACCCACGTCAGGCTCTCCGCCAGCCCCTCAATCGCCGGGTCCGTCTCCTCGCGTATCGCCGCCACCGCCAGCGACACGCCGGCCCGCCTCGCGCCCTCGATGACGAGGAACGGGAACTGGCCGTTGCCCGCGATGAGCCCGTACTTCATAAAGCCGCGCGTGCTATTTAATGACCCCGCGCTCGGAGGATTCGATGAAGCGGATTAGCTCCTCGACCTCGGGCGAGCCCCCGAGTTCTTCGCGGAGGCGCGCGACGGCCTGCGTGGTGTTGAGCTTCGAGGAGAGGAGCAGGCGGAAGGCGTGGTGCAGCGCGTCAATCGTTTCCTTCGGGTAGCCGCGCCGCTTCATGCCGACGGTGTTGAGGCCGTAACACTTGGCGTGGTTGCCGACGGTGAGCGCGAAGGGGAGCGCGTCCTTGACGACGACCGAGTAGCCGCCGACGTATGCCTCGCGCCCCACCCGGCAGAACTGGTGGACGCCGGAGTAGGCGCCGATGGAGGCGCCGCGCTCTACGCGGACGTGGCCGGCGAGCGTCGCCGCGTTCGCCATGATGACGCGGTCGCCGACGAGGCAGTCGTGCGCGACGTGGGCCTGCGCCATGACGAGGCAGTCGTCGCCGATGGAGGTCAGCATCCCGCCCCCCTCCGTGCCGCGGTGGACGGTGACGAACTCGCGCAGGCGGCAGCGGCGCCCGACGCGCGTCTCGGCCGGCTCGCCGCGGTACTTCAAGTCCTGCGAGGCCATCCCGATCGAGACGAAGGGGAAGACGTGCGTGTCGTCGCCGACGTGGGTGCGGCCGTCCACGACGACGTGGGATTCGAGCCGGACGCGGGAGCCTAAGCGCACCTCGTCGCCGACGGTGCAGAAGGGGCCGACGTGCGAGCCGTCGCCTAGCTCGGCGCCGGGGCTCACGACCGCCGAAGGGTGGACGAATACGGGCATCAGAGGCGGCGGGCGGGTTTCATTTGACGGCGGCGCGGTCGGCGACGACGCTCATGATGTCGGCCTCGGCCGCGAGCTGCCCCGAGACGTGCGCCTCGCCGTGCATGCGCTGGACGCGGCCGCCGACGCGGACCGGCGTGACGGTCAGGACCAGGGTGTCTCCGGGGACGACGGGGCGGCGGAAGCGCGCGTTGTCGATGCCGCTGAAGAGGACGAGCTTGCGCTCACGGTCCTCGATCTGGCGCAAGGCGTAGACGGCCCCGACCTGCGCCATCGCCTCGACTATGAGCACGCCCGGCATGACGGGCGCGCCGGGGAAGTGGCCCTGGAAGAACGGCTCGCCTATCGTCACCTGCTTGACGCCGACGATCCTCTCGCCCGGCGTCAGCTCCACGATGCGGTCCACGAGCAGGAACGGGTAGCGGTGCGGCAGGATGGCCTGGATGGCGAGCGTGTCGAGAACCGTTTCCATAAAAAAGGCCGGGAAGCGTCAGTCGTAAATCGCGGATAGAAATCGCGAATCGTGGCCGGCGCCCTTTCGGGGGCTCGGCCACGATTCACGATTCACGATTGACGGCTGTTACGGACGGGCCGCGGCCGCGGCCGCCGGGTTGCGCTGGTTGTAGTCGGCGACGAAGGCGTCCGTGATGTCGATGGCGTTGTTGACGACCATCACGGCGTTGCCGGTCTTGCTGAGGTCGAAGACGACCGTGATGCCGCGCTGCCGGGCGAAGTTCTGGAGCGCCTGGCCGATGTCGCGGTAGACGGGCTCGGCCAGCTCGGCGAAGCGCTTCTGGCTGGCGGCCTGGAGGTCCTCCTGCTTGCGCTTCATCTCCTTCTCAAGCGACTCGGCCTGGTCGGCGAGCGCGGCCAGCGCCTTCTGGTCGGCGACGGCCTTGGTGTCGTTGATCTGCTTGGCGATGCCGTCGTAGCGGGTCTTCATGGCGCGCAGCTCGTCGCCGCGCGGCTTGAACTCCCGCTCGACGACGTTGTAGACGGCGACGAGGCGGCCGATGCCCGCCTTCTGGTCGGCGAAGGCGTCGGTGTCGATGGTGGCCACCTTGCCGTCGGGCACGACGCCGCCGGTGTTCGCGGCGGCCGGCGCGGCGCCGCCGCCGGCGGGCGCGGGGCGGGCGGGGGTCGTCTGGGCGCCCACGTTGAGGGCGGCGAAGGCCGCGAGGACGGCTGCGGCGGCGGTGTTACGAATCGCGTTCATATCTTCTTGTAGAGCTCCTTACCTTAAGTCAAAGGGGAGGGCCGGATTCCGGGGCCTTCCCGTGGTCTGAAATCCGCAAAAAACCTAGAAGGTGCGCCCGATGCTGAACCGGAAGGTCGTCTTCTTCTCCTGGAGGAATTCTGTCCGCGCGTTCGGGTTCCACGCGTAGATGAAGCGGAACGGCACGTTGACGACAGGGAGTTGGATGCGCAACTCGCCGCCGAGGCTGGACCGGTAGTCGCCGATTTTTGAAAAAAGGCTCTCGGAGAAGCGCGCGACCGTGTTGGTCTGCGCCTCGCCGCGCAGGAAGACGGACTGGAGGCCGAAGGGCAGGCCCGTCGCCGGGTCAATCGGCCCGAGGCGCGTCAGGTCCGTCAGCTGCTCCTTCGTCACCGGCCGGTCGCCCGTGACGACCAGGCCGCCGAGCGGCGAGACGGCGAGCTGCGGGTTGCGCAGCAGCGCCAGCGTCGTCAAGCTGCCGGCGCCGATGCTCGACAGGAACGGCTGGTCGGCCAGGAAGTTGGTCGAGAAGGTCTGGTCGCCGTGCGTCCGCAGGTTGAACGACGAGCCGATGTCGGCGAAGAGCGCGAACTGGGCCGGCCCGAAGATGGGGATGCGGTACTCGAAGTTGCCCAGGAGCTGCGTGTCGCCGCCGAGGAAGCGGAAGTCGCGCGTCAGCCGCAGCGAGTTCACCCCCGAGGCGCCGGTGAAGGTGCCGAGCGTGACGAGCTGACTGCGCAGCGCGTCGGAGATGCTCGGGATGTCCGCCACGGGGTCGGACGCGCTCGTCGAGAGCTTGACGTTGCGCGACGAGATGAACACGTCGAGCGGGACGATGGGGCTGATGGAGCGGACGTTGTAGCCGCGGATGGAGAACTCGTCGCCGAGGAAGAAGCGCTCGTAGACGGGCACGCCGTTGATGAAGGAGAGCGACGTGTTCTGCGCCGTCTCGACGTTCGAGGTGATGCCGAAGCTGCCGACGTGGCCGGCCACGAGGCGGTAGCCGAAGACCTCGGGCGTGCGCGAGCGCTTCCGCCTGAGGGGGATGAAGTGCATGTAGGTCGCCGTCGGCTGGTAGGTGCGCACGTCGCCGCCGAGGCCCGCGAAGGCGAACTGGAGCGCCACCTGCCGGCCGCGCGTCGGGTCAATCGAGCCGTCGCGCGAGTCGAAGACGAAGCTGGGCGTGACCCGGCTCGTCATGATGTTGGGCTGCGAGAAGACGATGGGGATGATGCGCGCCTGGTCGCCGGTCGTGTTGACGGCCGGCTCCTCGATGGAGGACATCGAGAGCTGGTAGGAGAGGCCGACGCGCGAGGCGCGCGAAACCTGGATGAGCCGGCGGCTGCGCGGCTTGTAGAACTCCCAGAGCGGGGCCGAGGCGAAGAGCGAGCCGCCCGTCGTGTTCTGCGTGAAGAGGTTCTCCTCGCCGACGGTCAGGAAGTCGAGGACGCTGAAGGCGCCGCCGATGGCCTCCTGGTTCTGCGACAGGAGCGTGCCCTCGCCGAAGAACTTGCGCGACTCGGTGAAGAGCGAGAAGCCGACGGTGATGGGGCGGTCCTTGATGTAGGGCTCGGTGAAGGAGAAGAGGAACGACTTCTGGCGGTTGCCGAAGGCGAACTGGAACGAGAGCGATTCGCCTCTGCCGAGCAGGTTGTTCGTCGAGTAGTCGAGGCCGAAGAAGGAGCCGCCGATGCCGGAGAGGCCGCCGTTAAAGGCGATCTGGTTGCGGCCGCGCTCGTTGACGCGGAGGTTGATGTCCACCTCGCCGCGCTCCTCGTCGGTGCGGAACTCGGCGTCCTTCTCCTTGTCGACGGGGTCGAAGAAGCCGAGCTGGTTGAGCTTCAGGACCGAGAAGTCCCACAGCGCCTCGTCGTAGATGTCGCCCTCGTTGACGGCCACCTCGCGCCTGAGCACGTTGTCGCGCGTGAAGGTGTTGCCCAAAAACTCCAGCCGGCGCAGGGAGAACTGCTTGCCCTCGGTGATGGTGACGGTGAAGTCGGCCAGCCCCTCGTCGGGCTTCTGCGGGTTGGGCTTAAACTCCGGCGACACGTCGTACTCGTACTGGATGAAGCCGGAGCGGCCGTAGAGCTTCTTCAGGTCCTCGGAGAGCGCCTTGATGATGCGCTGGCCGTTGGCGACCTCGCCTGGGGTGAGGCCGATGACCTGGCGGATGACATCCTCGGAGTAGATCGAGTTGCCCTCGATCTTGATCTGGCCGAGGCGGTAGAGCCGGCCCTCGACGACGGGGACCGTGACTCTCAGGCCCTCGTCCACGGACGAGAGCAGCGGCAGCGGCAGGATGGGGAAGCCGGTCCGGCGCTCCCCGACGCCCTCGACCCGCGGCTCGCCCGTCCGGGCTTCGAGGTAGCCTTTGGAGGCCATGTGGTTGCGGACGTTGTAGCGGAGGTCGGCGTCGAGCTTCTCAAGATGCAGGATGTCCTGGCCCTTGAAGCGCGAGACGAGGCCGGCCTCCTTGACGTACTTCATCGCGCCGCGCAGCTCGCCGTCGGAGAAGACCTTGTTGCCCTCGAAGTCGATGTCCACGACGCGGACGCGGTCGCCCTCGTCAATGTCGAAGGTGACGGCGACGGAGGTCTGCGAGACCTCTTCGACGTTGGCGTTGACGACGGCGTTCGGGTGGCCGCTCTGGGCGAGCAGCTCCTTGATGACGCGCTTGGCGTTGTTGACCTTGACGGGGTCGAAGCTGGTCTCCTTCGAGACGCCGACGCGCTGTTCGCGGAACGCCTTGAGCACGTCCGACTCGGGGACGCTGCTGAGGCCCTTGAACTCCACGTCGCGGACGATGGGCAGTTCCACGACGGTGAAGATGACGATGACGCCGCCCAGGGGGCCAGTCTCGGTCGAGACGCGCGTCTCGGTCTTGTCGAAGAAGGGCAGGTTCAGGAGCGTGATGAGGTCGCGCTGGACCTGCTCGGGGCTGAACGGGTCGCCGGCGCGGGTCTGGATGTGGTAGAGCACGTCCTCGTCGCGGAGTCGGCGGTTGCGCTCGATGTCAACCCTCTCGACGCGCTGCCCCTGCTGCGTGGGGGGGGCGGCGGGCTGCTGCCGGCGTGGCGTCTTGCCCGCGGCCCGGGCGAGCGGGAGCGCCGTGTCGAGGCACATGAGGCCGGCCAGGGTGACGGCCGTGACGAAAATCCAGGGCGCGCGGATTCGCATAATTACAGTTTTCAGCCTCTAGGAATGGCGGTCGAATGAGTCCGGGAGACTTTAAATTTTTTAGAGCTGTCGTGGACTTTGTACGAAATCGGGCGAAAGCGGCGCGGCCCTCTCCGGGGCACGAGGCCGGGCCTACGGGCGCGAATTGCTGTTCGGGCGAAACTTTGATTCGCGGCGGGCCGCGCCCGGTTGCCAGCCACACTGCTCCCGCAAAGTGGCGCATTATACAGGGAAAGGGGCAAAAGGCGAAAAGGGGAAAGGGTTAAATGGGCGAACCCCCGTTTAACCCTTCCCCTTTCGCACTTTCAACGCATCGCTTTAGTGAATCAAGAGGGCGTCGCCCGGCTCCTCGACTGCGGCCGGCCGGTGGCCGAGTTCCGAGCCGTCGCGGAAGACCTCGATGACGGTGGCGCCGGCGAGCGTGCCCTGGATGAGGGCCTCGGAGAGCGGGTCCTCGACGTGCTTCTGGATGGCCCGGCGCAGGGGCCGCGCGCCGTAGGAGCGGTCGCCGCAGGTCTTCTCGACGATCCACGCCTTGGCGTCGTCGGTCAGCCGGACTTCGAGGCCGCGGCGGCTCAGCGTCCGGTTCAACTGCTCGATCTGGAGGCCGACAATCTCCAGCAGCTCATCGTCCTGCAACTGGTCGAAGATGATGATCTCGTCGAGGCGGTTGATGAACTCGGGGTTGAAGGTGTGGCGGACCGCGTTCATCACCATCTCCTCCATCTTCTCGCGCGAGGCGTCGGGGCTTGCCTGGAAGCCCATCGCGCCCTTCTTCTGGATGAAGCGCGCGCCGATGTTGGAGGTCATGATGATGATGGCGTTCTTGAAGTCAACCGTGTTGCCCAGGGCGTCGGTGAGGATGCCGTCCTCGAAGACTTGCAAGAGCACGTTGAAGATGTCGGGGTGCGCCTTCTCGATCTCGTCGAAGAGGAGGACGCTGTAGGGCGAGCGTTTGATGCGCTCGGTGAGCTGGCCGCCCTCCTCGTGGCCGACGTAGCCCGGCGGCGAGCCGATGAGCTTCGAGACCGAGTGCTTCTCCATGAACTCCGACATGTCGAAGCGGATCATCGAGCGCTCGGAGCCGAAGAGGAACTCGGCGAGGCTGCGCGCGACCTCGGTCTTTCCGACGCCCGTCGAGCCGAGGAAGAGGAACGAGCCGACGGGGCGGAGCGGGCTCTTCAGCCCCGCGCGCGAGCGCCGGATGGAGCGGGCGAGCGCCGAGATGGCCGGGCGCTGCGCGATGACGCGGCCGCGCAGCTCCTCCTCGATGCGGAGGAGCTTCTGCGTCTCCTCCTCCTTGAGCGAGGTGACGGGGATGCCCGTCCAGCGCGCGATGACCTCCTCCACGTCGTCCTTCGTGACCTCGACGGAGAAGAGCATCTCCTCCTCGTCGTCGTCGGCGACGGCGCCGGTGAGCGCGCGGGCGCCGAAGTAGCCGCCCCGCTCCTCGAAGATGTCCGGGCGCGGCGCGGCGGGGGTCGAGTCGCGGCGGACCCTCAGCTTGACGCGGGCGCCGGCCTCGTCAATCACGTCGATGGCCTTGTCGGGGAGGAAGCGGTCGGGGATGTAGCGGCTCGACTGGTAGACGGCGGCCTCGATGGCCCCCTCGGCGTAGCGGACCTGGTGGAACGCCTCGTAGCGTTCGCGCACGCCGTCGAGGATGCGGACGGCCTCCTCCTCCGAAGGCGGCGGCACCTTGACGGCCTGGAAGCGCCGTTCGAGCGAGCGGTCCTTCTCGATGGACTTGCGGAACTCGGCCGGGGTGGTGGCGCCGATGCACTGTATCTCGCCGCGCGAGAGCGCCGGCTTCAGGATGTTGGCCGCGTCGAGCGAGCCCTCGGCCGAGCCGGCGCCGACGAGCGTGTGCAGCTCGTCGATGAAGACGACGTACTGCGGGTTCTCGACCAGCTCGCGCATGATCTGCTTGAGGCGCTCCTCGAACTGGCCGCGGTACTTCGTCCCCGCCACGATGAGCGAGAGGTCGAGCGAAAGGATGCGCTTGTTCTCAAGGAACGACGGCACCTCGCCGCGGACGATTCTCTGCGCCAGCCCCTCGACGATGGCGGTCTTGCCGACGCCGGGCTCGCCGATGAGCACGGGGTTGTTCTTGGTGCGGCGGCAGAGGATTTGGACGACGCGCTCTATCTCGGCCTCGCGGCCGACGAGCGGGTCGAGCTTGTCGTTGGCGGCGTCTTCGGTCAGGTCGCGCGAGAACTCGGCGAGGTGCGGCGTCTCCTTCTTCTGCGCGGCGCGCGGGTCGCCGCCCGCGTGGCGCGAGACCTCCTCGCGGACGGCGTTGAGCCGCAGGCCGCGCTCATAGAGGATCTCGGCGGCCATCGAGCGCTCTTCGCGCAGGAGGCCGAGCAGGAGGTGTTCGGTGCCGATGTGTCGGTGCTGGAGGCGGTCCGACTCCTCGTGCGCGTAGGCGAGCACGCGCTTGGTCTCGGGCGCGAGCGGCAGCTCGACGGAGGTGGATATCT
>DATHBF010000341.1:0-1824 GCA_035296285.1 Pyrinomonadaceae bacterium
GGCGAGTTCGCGCGCCGCGGAGGCCGCCGCCGCCGCCGCCGTCCCGGCGAGGGCGACTCGCCGGCCGACGGCCAGAACGAGCAGAACGGCGACGCCGAGGTTTTGACCGAAGACGTGGGCGCCGAGCCGGACTCGGAAGCGGCGGTCGAGGCCGCGCCGGTCGAGGCCGCGCCCGTCGAGGCTCCCGCACAGGCCCAGCCGCAACCGGCGGCCCGCGAGCGCGAAGGCAGCCGCGAGGGCGGACGCGAACGCGGTCCGCGTGAAGGCGGTCGTGAAGGCGGTCGTGACCGTGACCGCGGCCGTGGCCGCGACAACGGTCGCAGTCGTGACGAAGGCCGCGGCGAGCGCGACCGCGGGCGCGGCGAGCACCGCGAGGCACGCGGCGGCGAGCAGCGCGAGCAGCGCGGCGGCGGCGAACAGCGTGGCGGTGAGCAGCGTGGCGGCGAACAGCGCGGGGGCGAGCAGCGCGAGCAGCGCGGCGGAGGCCGCGGCGACCGCGACTCCGGGCGCGGCCGTCGGGGGCAGCCCACCATCACCGACCTCCTGCGCGAAGGCCAGGAGATCATCGTCCAGATCGCCAAGGAGCCCATCTCGCAGAAGGGCGCGCGCATCACCTCGCACATCGCGCTGCCCGGCCGCTTCCTCGTCTACATGCCGACCATCGAGCACGTCGGCGTCTCCAGAAAGATCGAGTCGGACTCCGAGCGCTCGCGCCTGCGCAAGCTCATCCAGGCCATCGTCAAGGAAGAGGACGTGCCCTCGGGCGGCTTCATCGTCCGCACGGCCGGCGTCGGCATCAGCGAGGCCGACCTGCGCGACGACGCCCGCTACCTCGTCCGCACCTGGCGCGACATCCGCAAGAGCGCCGAGCGCGCCAAGCCCGCCAGCATCGTCCATAAGGACCTTGACCTCGTCCAGCGGCTCCTCCGCGACCAGCTCTCCGACGACTTCGCGGCCATCCGCGTGGACAGCGAGCAGGAGTACCTGGAGGTCGTCGAGTTCGTCAACCGCATCCAGCCCCGCCTCGTAAACCGCGTCAAGCTCTACACGCGCGAGGAGCCGATACTGGAGACCTACGGCGTGCAGGCCGAGATAGACAAGGCCATCAAGCCGCGCGTCTGGCTCAAGTCGGGCGGCTACCTCGTCATCAATCAGACCGAGGCGCTCGTCGCCATCGACGTGAACACGGGCAAGTACGTCGGCCGCGGCGGGTCGCGTCTGGAAGACACCATCACGCGCACCAACCTTGAGGCCGTCGACGAGATCGCCCGCCAGATTCGCCTGCGCGACCTGGGCGGCATCCTCGTCCTCGACCTCATCGACATGGAGGAGCGGCGCAACCGCGCCCGCGTCCTACAGGCTTTGCAGGACGCGCTGCGCGACGACAAGTCGCCGACGAAGGTTCTCTCCTTCAACGACTTCGGCCTCGTCATCATGACGCGCAAGCGCGTCAAGCAGTCGCTCGAACGCACGCTCTGCTCGCCGTGCCCCTACTGCACGGGCGCCGGGCTCGTGAAGTCGCCGCAGACGGTCTGCTACGAGATACTCGAAGAGGC
This sequence comes from Pyrinomonadaceae bacterium, assembly GCA_035296285.1. GTDB lineage: Bacteria > Acidobacteriota > Blastocatellia > Pyrinomonadales > Pyrinomonadaceae > QHXN01. The sequence goes on from DATHBF010000341.1 coordinate 1,557, forward strand.
CCGCCGCCTCGCCCGCGCGCACGACGGCGAGCCCATCAAGCAGACGACGCTGCGCGTCCACCCCGAGGTGGCCAAGGCGCTCCGCTCCACCGAGCGCGACGTGCTCACCGAGATCGAGGACTACCTCCACCCCCTCGACCTCACCAGCGACGAGCACGTCCACCAGGAGCAGTTCGACTTCGCGTTCATCTAAACTACGGCGCGGAGGCCAAACGAAAGAGAGGGAGGGGGACGAAGCCTTTCGAGTTCGTCGCCCCTCCCTCTCTTT
>DATHBF010000342.1:0-3619 GCA_035296285.1 Pyrinomonadaceae bacterium
CGGACCCTTCGGTCTCGCCTACCTACTTCGACGACCGCGACACCTGGATGCGCTAGCAAAAAAAACGCGGGGCGCACCCTCCCCAGTGCGCGCCCCGCTTCCGTGGCACGAGAGACGGCGTCTCGGTTGAACTGCCCTAACTCCGATTCCGCCATCTGCCGCCGATTATCTTCAAGACGGGTGGACTCCGCGACGCGGACAGCAACAGTCCTTATGCCGCGCGCCACGCACGCCCCTCACGTGTCTCTCCCAACGCGCCCGTATGTGGATAACCACATTCAAAAGGTGAGCCGCCGGGTGTTAGATGTTAGCCGCCCGGTGTTCTGTTAGAATCTGCCGCGCCGGCCGGGGCAAGGTTTAAGGAGTTCAAGTGCCCTCGAATCCGCAATCCGAAATCCGCATCCCGCAACTGCCATGTCAATCCTGATTGCCGAAGACAACGTGGCGCAGCGGCGCTACCTGCGCGAGCTTCTGGAGCGCGAGTTCCCCGCCCACGCGCCCGTCATCGAGGCCGGCGACGGCGAGGAGGCTTTGCAGGTCGCCTTGAAGGAGCGGCCGCAGCTCTGCGTGTTCGACATCCAGATGCCGCGCCTCTCCGGCGTGAAGGCGGCGCGCGCCGTGTGGCGCGAGTTCCCCTCGGCGCGCATCATCTTCTGGACGCAGTTCCCGCACGAGATTTACATCAACGAGATTCGCAAGATCGTCCGCTCCGTCGAGCCGCAGCCCGCCTACGGCTTCATCCACAAGAACAACCCCGAGAGTCGCTTCCTGCGCTTCGTCGCCGCCGTCCTCGAAGACGGCGCGGACATGATCGACCCGGCCTTCAAGGACTCTTTCAAGCGCCCGCTCCTCACCGAGTTCGAGGCCGAGGCTTTGTACTACCTCGCGCTCGGCCTCTCGAACTGGGCCATCGCCCGCAAGTGCGCGCTCTCCTTGCGCGGCGTCGAGAGCCGGCTGGCGACGCTCTACGAGAAGCTGTTCGTCTCCACCCCCGAGGGCACGCCCAACGAGGCGTACGACAAGCTGGCCTACAACATGCGGACGCGCGCCTTCTTCGAGGCGCTGCGCCGCGGCCTCATCAACTCCGACGAGCTTGAGAAGGCTTCCACCGACCTCGAAAACTGGATCGAGCGCGACCGCAAACGCTTCCACGACGAGCCGAAGTGAAGCCGGAAGACAAAGCACGGAAGATGAGAAGGAAGGCGTTCAAACGATTCGCCTTCCTTCTCGCCCTTTGCCTTCTGCCTCTCGCCTTTGGCCTCCGCCAGTCCGAGTCGCAGACCGAAACGGCGAGCCTTCACCGCTGGGGCGCCGTCACCCTCTTCCACGGCCTGCCTTCGGACCAGGTCCACGCCATCGCGCAGGACCGCGAGGGCGTGATGTGGTTCGGCACGGACGCGGGCCTCGCGCGCTACGACGGCCGCCGCGTCCAGACCGTGTCGGACGAGGGGCTGGCCGCGCGCCGCGTGCTGGCGCTCAGAGAAGACGGCGCGGGCGCGCTCTGGGTGGGCACGGACGGCGGGGCCTTCGTGCGCGTGGGCGAGGGGAGCTTTCGGCCCGTCGCCGAGACGAAGGGCAAGCGGGTGACGGCCGTGCTCGCGCGGGGCGAGCGGCGGGCGGTCCTGGCGACGGGCGACGGCCTCGTCTTCGACTGCCGGGTCGGGGAAGGCGGCGAGCCGGAGGCGCGGCAGCTCGGCGAGCGTTTGACGGTCGCGTCGGGCAAGGCCGAGCCGCTCGCTTTGACGAGCCTCGCCGAGTCGGGCGAGACGCTGGTCGTCGGGACCAGGGGGCGCGGGCTTCTGACCATCGAGGAAGACGGGGCCGCGAAGGAGGTCGTCGGCCGGCCGCGCGTCTTCTTCGTCGAGGCCCTGGAGCGCGTCGCGTCGGGCGAGCTATTCTTCGGCGCGCAGACGACGGCCGCCGACGCCGGGCTCTACCGCGTCGAAGGTGAAAGACTCGCGCGGCCTTCCAAGCTCGCGGGCTCGCCGACCGGCACGGTCAGGGCGCTCGCTTCAACTCCTTCGGGCGACCTCTACGCGGCGACGGACGGGCGCGGCGTCTTCCGCTACCGCGCGGGCCTGGCCGTCGAGCACTTCACCTTCGCGGGCACGGCCGGCGCCCTGAGGTCCGACCGTGTGGACGCCGTCTACGTTGACCGCGAGGGCGTCGTCTGGTTCGGCACGCCGCGCGGCGTCTGCCGCTACGACCCGCGCGGCGTGCGCGTCGAGCAGGTCGCGACGGAGGCCGAGGGCAACTTCGTACGCACGCTCTACCGCACTTCGCGCGGCCGGCTGCTGGCGGGAACCTCCGCCGGCCTCTACGTGCGCGACCGCCGCGGCCCCGTCTGGCGTCAGGTCGAAGAGGTCGGCGCCGGCACGGTCCACGCCATCTCGGAAGACCGCGGCGGGCTCCTCCTCGTCGGCACGTCCGCGGGCCTCTACGTCGGCCTCCAGGCCGAAGCCCAGGCGCGCTCCGCCCCCGTCAAGCTCGCGCCCGAAGAGAAGGCGGGGGGCGAAGACGCGGCGGAGGGTGAGAAGGGCGAAGCGGCCGAGGTCGGAGGACCACCCGAAGGCGAAGGAAAATCGGCCGGGGAGACGGCGAAGCCTTCCGGCGCGGGGGAGGGCAAGCCCGCCGCGGCGGAGGACGAGAAGGCCGCCGTGAAGAAGTCGGCCGAGCCGGCGCTGAAGGGCAGCGTGCGGGCCATCGCGGCGCTCGGCGAGGCGGTCTACGTCGGCACGTTCGGGCGCGGGCTCGAACGCTTCGACGGGCCGGGCCGGCGCACGCTCGTCTGGCCGCGCGAAGCGGACGACGCGCGCGGCCGAGAGGTCGTCAGCCTCTACGCCGACGAGGCGCGCGGGCGCGTCTGGGTCGGCACCGCGAACGCGGGCGCCTTCTACTTCGACGGCCAAAGCGTGAAGGCGGAAGCCGCGCTCGCGCCGCTCGCCAAGAGCACCGTCTGGGGCTTCGGCGCGGCCGAGGGCTGGCTCTGGATAGCGACGGGCCGCGGCCTCTACGCTTTTAAGGAAGGGCAGAAGCTCGTCGAAGTGGCGCCGGGCCTGGACGCGCGCGGCGTCGTCGCCGTCAGGGAGAACGGGGCGGACGCGCCGCAGGCGTGGTGCGCGACCGCGGGCGGCGGCGTCGTCAAGGCCGCGCTCGACGGGCAGTTCGGCGCGCTCGTCGCGCGGCTCGACGCCGAGCAGGGGCTCCCGACCGACAACGCCTTCGCCGTCCTGCTGGCCGAGGAAGAGCAGGGCGCCCGCTCGCTCCTCGTCGGCACGACGAGGGGGCTCGCGCGCTACGAGCCGGGGGGCCGGCCTCCTTCTCTAAGGTTGACGCGCGCGACGGCCTCGCGCTCTTTGCAGCCCGAGCAGCTACAGCGCGGCGCCTCGCTCCGGCTCGAATACCCGCAGAACAGCCTCGTCGTTGACGTGGCCGCGACCGCCACGCGCACCTTCCCCGAGCAGTTCCAGTACGCCTTCCTCCTCCACGACTCCGCGGGCCGCGCCATCAAGCAGAAGCTCTCGCGCGATTCGCAGTTCCAGATCGAGGCGCTCGCGCCCGGCACCTACCGCATCACGGCGCGCGCTTACGCCCTGGACCTCACGCCCTCGGACCCCAT
>DATHBF010000343.1:0-2900 GCA_035296285.1 Pyrinomonadaceae bacterium
AAACGCGGAGCGTACTGCCTACTGCCATCTGCCTACCGCCTACTTCCTTTTGGTAGAGCGGCGAGAGGCGGCGCAGGTTCTCGACGGCGCGGGGCAGGACTTCGAGCACGTAATCGACCTCCTCCTCGGTCGTGTCCTTGCCGAGGCTGAAGCGGATGGAGCCGCGCGCCAGCTCGTCGTCGCGGCCGAGGGCGCGGATGACGGGCGAGGGCTCCAGAGAGCCCGAGGAGCAGGCCGAGCCGGTCGAGACGGCGACGCCCTGCATGTCCAGATTGATGAGCAGGCCCTCGCCCTCTATGAAGCGGAAAGAGACGTTGGAGATGTGCGGCAGGCGGCGCAGGCGGTCGCCGTTGAGGACCACGTCCGAGACGCGCTCCGAGAGGCCGGCCTCGAAGCGGTCGCGCAAGTGCCGCATGTGCCCCACGCGCTCGTCAAGCTCCGTGCGCGCCAGCCGCGCCGCCTCGCCGAAGGCGACGATGAGGGGGACGGCCTCGGTGCCGCCGCGCCGCTCTCGCTCCTGGTGGCCGCCGATGTTCTGCGGCGCGAGCCGCGTCCCGCGCCGGACGTACAGAGCGCCGACGCCCTTCGGCGCGTGCAGCTTGTGCGCCGAGAGCGAGAGCAGGTCGCAGCCCAACTCGTCCACGTCCACGCCCATCCTCCCGGGCGCCTGCACCGCGTCCGTGTGCAGCCAGAGGTGCTTCCGGCCGGCGGCCCTGCGCTCGCGCACCAGCGCGCCGATCTCGGCGACGGGCTGGACGGTCCCGAGCTCGTTGTTGGCGAGCATGACGCTGACGAGCACGGTGTCGGGCCTCAGGGCGGCGCGCACGTCCTCGACGCGGACGACGCCCTCCTCGTATGCGGGCAGGCGCGTCACCTCCCAGCCGCGCGCCTCTAACGAGTCGCAGATGCCGCGCACGGACGAGTGCTCGATTGAAGTGGTGATAATGTGTCGGCCGTGCTGAGCGTTCTGCTCGGCGACGCCGCGGATGGCGAGGTTGTTGGCCTCGGTCCCGCCGGAGAGGAAGACCAACTCGTTCGGGCGAGCGCCGACGAGCGCCGACACCTCGCGCCGCGCGTGGTCCACGGCCGCCCGCGCCTCCTGCCCGTAGAAGTGGACGCTCGAAGGGTTGCCGAAGCTGCCCGTAAGGTACGGCATCAACGCCTCGACCACCCGCGGGTCAACGGGCGTCGTCGCGCTGTGATCTAGGTAGACGCGGTGCATAAGATAGTGTGAAAACTTTTATCGAACCTGCCGCGGCGGGCGCGGCATCAAAGGCTGCGGCAGTATCTCTCCCCCGCGTTTTCCGCTAAAGTATTACGAGACAAGCCGAGTCTAAGGCGGTGCCGGAGAGAGCGTCAAGGCGGTCGGAGGTCGCCGGCAGCCCCACTACAGGAGAGAAAATGATGAGGACCCGCAAACGTTTCTACGCCGCCGCCTGCGCGCTGGCGCTCGCCTTCGCCTCGCTTTCGTCGCTCGCCGCCGCCCCCGCGCAGGGCCAGCAGCAGCAGTACGGCGCGCTCGAACGCGGCTACCGCACGGGCTACTCGGACGGCTATCAGGCCGGCTGGGGCGACCAGTCGCGGCGCGCGCCCGCCGACTTCCGCGGCAAGGATGACTACAGGCGTGCCGACCGCGCCTACGTCGCCTCCTACGGCCAGCTCGAAGACTACCGGGACGGCTACCAGCAGGGCTTCGAGAAGGGCTACAGGGCCGGCTACGGCCGCGCGGCTTTCGACTCGCAGCTCCCCGCGGGCGGCCTCTCGCGCCGCGGCCCGGCCTCGGATAACACGGACGACACGGCCATCGTCACCGACGGCAACGGCACAGACCGCGGCGGCCGGCCCGACCCCGCCGCCTCGCGCGACGACGACGAGGACGAGAGCAACAGTTCTTCGTCCACGCCGCGCGGCGGCTCCGTCAACACTTCTTCCGTCAACTCCTCCGAGACGGTCCTGACCGTCGAGCTTCTGAACCGCCTCTCGACCGACGTGAGCCAGGTGGGCGACCGCTTCCAGGCGCGCGTCGTCGAGCCGCGCGACCTTGAGGGCGCCGTCATCAGCGGCACGCTCGCCCAGATCGAGCGGCCGGGCAAGGCCAGCGGCCGCGCGCTGCTCCAGTTGAAGTTCGACCACATCCGCCTGCCCGGCGCCTCGGCCCCGACGGAGTTCAACGGCCAGGTCATCGAAGTCCTGCCGGGGGCCGAGACGGGCGTCGGCGAGGTTGACCCCGAGGGCGGCGTGCGCGGCAAGAATTCCACCAAGGAGGACGTGGCGAAGGTCGGCGCGGCGGCCGGCATCGGCGCCATCATCGGCGCCATCGCGGGCGGCGGCAAGGGCGCGGCCATCGGCGCCGTCATCGGCGGCGGCGCGGGCGCGGGCGGCGTCATGACCCAGCGCGGCAAGGAGATTCGGCTCGAACAGGGCCAACAGCTCCGCGTCCGCTCGTCGCGCCCGCTCCGTTAAGAAGAAGGCCATACTGCCTTCCATGCTCGTCACGCTGCTCACCGACTTCGGCACGGCCGATTATTTCGTCGGCGCGATGAAGGGCGCGGTGCTCTCCGTCAACCCTTCGGCGCAGGTGGTTGACATCACACACGAGGTCCCGGCCTTCGACGTGGAGGCCGGGGCCTTCGCGCTTCTGGCCGCCTTCGAGGCTTTCCCGAAAGGGACGGTTCACGTCGCCGTCGTTGACCCGGGCGTCGGCTCGCAGCGCCGCCCGCTGGCCGTCGAGGGCGGCGGCCACCTCTTCGTCGGCCCCGACAACGGCGTCTTCGGCCACGTCTGCGAACGCCTGAAAGACTTCCGCGCCTTCCACCTGACGAACGAACTCTACTTCCGCAAGAACGTCAGCTCGACCTTCCACGGCCGCGACATCTTCGCCCCCGTCGCCGCCGCCCTCT
>DATHBF010000344.1:0-4750 GCA_035296285.1 Pyrinomonadaceae bacterium
CGCCGAATCTGGATTGTGGCCTCGCCGCTGTGCGGCCTCCTGCTGGCGGCCTGCCTCGCGCAGTCGCTTTCGGGGCCGCAGGACGGGGCCGCGCGCCGCCGCACGACGGGGCCGCCTCCCGCGCCGCTCGCGCCGCCGAAGTTCGACGCCGCCACCGACCTCGTCGTCTTCCCGGACGAGAAGGTTGAACTGCTCTGCGGGCCGCAGTTGAAGGCCGGCAGCGCGCGCAACCCCTACAAGTGGTTCGACCGCGTGCAGCTCGCGCGGGGGCACGCGTTGGGCGAGCAGTTCCCGGCCGTCGCGCCGAGGAGGCTGACGGGAAAGGTCTCCGCGCTGAAGGGCTCGCGCATCATCGAAGGCTCGGGGACGCGCTTCAAGAGCGAGGTTGACCCGAACGGGCCGGCGCCGCTCTTCAACGGGCACCTGCGCGTGAAAGATGCCGGCGGCACGTTCCGCGACCTGTTCGTGACGGCGGTGGAGTCCGACACGCGGCTCACCCTCCAAAGCCCCTGGCCGCACCCGCCCGTCGCTGACGCGGAGGCCGACACTTCCTTCTACGACCCCGCGTCCACGAGCTGGAACCACGACCGTTACTACGACACCGCCTACTACGACCTCGCCCTCGTCCAGTACGTCAACTACTACCGCACCGGCGACCCCGCCTTCCTCGCCCACGCACGCAAGACGGCCGACTCCTGGTGGGCCTCGCCTTACATTGACCACGGCACCGTCACCTCCGGCCCGAACAACCTCCCGCCGCGCTCGATGGCCTACGCGGGGCTGATGCTGCGCGCGCTCGACGGCCGGCCCGAGATGTGGGACTACCTGCACCGGCAGGCGCGCGACACCTTCGACAACTGGGTCGGCCGACGCGTCGCCGACAAGACCATCTATTACGACATGCGTGAGGATGGCTTCGCGCAGCTCTACGCGGTCCTCCTGGCCAAAGTCCTGCCGGACTCGTACGACGCTTACCCGCAGGGGACTCTGGCGACGCCTTCGGGGCGCGTCACGGACGGCGCGGCCAGGCGTGCCGCCCTGCTGCGCGACACGACGCGCGCGGCGCTGAACTTCTTCGGCCGTTTGCAGAGGCCGGACGGCTCCTGGCGCTGGGACGTGGACATCGAAGGGACGAACCTTGTCGCCACCGAGCAGCCCTTCATGGTCGGCCTCTACCTTGAGTCGGTCGTCGCCCTCGACCGCATCACGCAGGACCCGACGGTTAAGGCTTCCCTGCGCACGCAGCTTGAGAAGAGCGTCCGCCACCTCTACACGCAAGCCTACCGCGGCTCGGAGACCGTCTCGGACATGCCGCAGTACAAGTGGCGCGGCATGTGGTACTTCTGGGGCGGCGGCACGCGGCAAGACCCGACCCTCTACGAGCGCGGCCGGGGCGCGGGCGAGATGACCTCGAAGGGTGAGGTGGGGATGATAAGCCAGGTGCGGCACCTGAACTCGACGGTGCATCACGCGTTCGGCTACGCGTACGCCGTGACCGGGGACGAGGAACTGTTGAGGATGGGGGAGGACGTGTTCGACGCGTCGTACGGCGAGCGGGTGGACGGCATCCGCGGGCAGGCCGACACGGGCCGCGGCAAGGACTACGCCATGAACTTCCGCGCCTCGGGGCGTTATCTGGCCTGGCGCCTCTCGGGGCCGGCCGGGGGCGATGCCGCGCTCACGACGAGAGGCGAGCCGCACGAATTAATCGCGACCGCCTTCTCACGCGCGCTCGGGCTCTCCAAAGCCCGGAGCCCCGGCGACCCGCAAATCAGGGGGTTGCTGGACCAAGTTGAGGCCGCCCGCCGGGCCTTCTCGGCAGGGGCCGGCGGCTACGCGGCGCCAGAGGCCGTGCTTTCGGAACTGGACGCGGCGCTCGGGAACGTGCGGACCGCGCTCGCCGCCGCGAGGGCCGGGGCCGACGCCTCGGACGACACGGCGAGGCAGCGCGTCGAGTGGGCGGCGGCCCGACTCAAACGCGCCTCCGAGCGCGTCAGGCGGAGGTGAAGATTCATGCTCTTTCTGGTCGTCCTTTTCGTCGGGCTCGTCATTTTCCTGGCCTTTTACATCAATTCTGCCCTCGACAAGCGTGAAGAGAAGAGGCTGAAAAGGGAACTGGAAGGCCCGCGCAAACCCCTCTGACGCCCCGCCCGGCGCCAAAAAATGAGTTGTTGACAAACGTTGCCTGCCCGTGTTTAATTTCTATTGTCGTCGCCGGCCACCGCCGAAGACGACGCTTTGGGAGTTTGACGATTGCACACGATAAAGGCAAACCTGCCGCGAGGCAGGGACGCAAAGCCGTGAGTCTTCCCCCGCGGAAGATTGTCTGGTTGCCGAATGGGCCATCGGAGAAAGCCGAGCCTTTAAACTCTTCGTGCCGCCTCCAGGCGGCCAGAGGCTCGGGCCGGAACCGCGTCCGGGCGTCGCCCTTCAAGTAGTCGTCGGTTCCAAGACCCTCCGACACCCCTTCATCCCTTCAGCAAACCAGCTCGCGCCTTTCTGGTCGCCCCTTCGTGTCTTCCTTTAAGGGGCGCCCGCGCCGCCGTGTCTTCCAGGCGCGAACCCTCCGCACCCCACCTCGTCAGACTCCCCCAACTCTCCCTCGCCACCGCTGCTCGAAACACGAGCCGCACCGACAAAGGCACCCCCGCAGCGATGCGGGTCCGCAAAGCCAGGAGTCTCGCCGTGCCGGCGAGATCGTCCGGTTACCGAAGTGAGGACCAAGGAAATGTTCCGTTTGAACCGCCGCGGCCAGAGAGCGCCGCAGGGCCTCAGCTCCTCCCGCCTTTCTTACCTTCGATTCTTACTCCTGGCCGCGCTCATCGCCTCCTGCGCGGGCTCCGCCTCGGCGCAGTCGGGCGAGCTGGTGCAGTACCCGAGCGAGGAGATCGGCTTCATCTGCGGCCCGCAGTTGAAGACGGGCAGCGCCTCGAACCCCTTCCCCTGGTTCGACAAGACTCAGGTCGAGCAGGGCCACGCGCTCGGCCGCATGACGCCGGCCGTCGCGCCGCGCGTGCTGACCGGCAAGGTCACGGTGCAGCAGGGCTCGACGTTCGTGGACGGCGTGGGCACGCGCTTCACGAGTGAGGTTGACCCGAACGGACCCGCGCCGCTCTACAACGGCTGGCTGCGCGTGAAGATGGCGGACGGCACCTACCGCGAGGCGCGCGTCGCCTCGGTCGCCTCCGACGCGCGGCTCGTGCTCACGGCCGCCTGGCCGCACGCCTCGGCGTCCGTGGCCGAGGCCGACACGCACCACTACGACGCCACGCTCGGCTACTGGAACTACGACCGCTACTTCGACTCGGCCTACTACGACCTCGCCCTCGTCCAGTACATCAACTACTACCGCACCGGCGACCCCGCCTTCCTCGCCTACGCGCGCCGCGCCGCAGACTCCTGGTGGGGCTCGCCCTACATCGGCCACGGGACGGTTGACTCCGGCCCCAACAGCCTGCCGCCGCGCTCGATGGCATACGCGGGGCTGATGCTGCGCGCGCTCGACGGCCGGCCCGAGATGTGGGACTTCATCCACCGCCGCGGGAGCTTCATCTTCGACCACTGGGTGCTGAAGCGCGTCAACGACAAGACCCTCTACTACGACATGCGCGAGGACGCCTTCGCGCAGCTCTACGCCGTGCTGATTGCGAAGGCGCTGCCCGACTCTTACGACTCTTACCCGCAGGGGACGCTCGCGCCGGCCGCGGGGCGCGTCACGGACGGCGCCCAGAAGCGGGCGGACCTGCTGCGCGACGCGGGGCGCACGGCCGTCGAGTTCTTCGGCCGTTTGCAGAAGCCGGACGGCTCCTGGCGCTGGGACATCACTATTGACGGGGTCAACCTGATAGCCACCGAGCAGCCCTTCATGGTCGGCCTCTACCTTGAGTCGGTCGTCGCCCTCGACCGCATCACGCAGGACCCGGCCGTGAAGGCTTCCCTGCGCACGCAGCTTGAGAAGAGCGTCCGCCACCTCTACACGCAAGCCTACCGAGGGACCGAGACGGTCTCGGACATGCCGCAGTACAAGTGGCGCGGCATGTGGTACTTCTGGGGCGGCGGCACGGCCCAGGACCCGACGCTTTACGAGCGCGGCCAGGGCGCGGGCGACCTGAAGACGAACGGCGAGGTATGGGTCATCGGCGGCGCGCGCCACCTGAACTCGACCGTGCATCACGCCTTCGGCTACGCATACGCGCTGACGGGCAACGCCGAGTACCTTCAGATGGGAGAGGACGTGTTCGACGCGTCGTACGGCGAGCGCGTGGACGGCATCCGCGGGTACGCCAACACGGGCCGTGGCAAGGACTACGCCATGAACTACAGGGCGTCCGGTCGCTTCCTCGCCTGGAGGCTGGGCCAGGCCGCGACCGCGCCGACCCCCACCCCGACACCCGCGCCGACTCCCGCGCCCGTCGCCGCCGCGGTCAACATCACCAGCCCGGCCAACGGCGCGCAGTTCACCGAGCCCGCCAACGTCACCGTCACGGTTGACGTGACGCCCGGCAGCGGCGGCGTCAGCAAGGTCGAGTTCTTCGACGGGGCGACGCTGCTCGGCGAGTCCTCCGCCAAGCCCTACACCTTCGTCTGGAACAACGTCCCGGCCGGCACGCACGTCCTCACGGCGAGGGCCACGGACTGGTCCGGCCAGAGCGTCACCTCGGCCGCCGTGACCTTCAAGGTCGCCCGCGCCGGCGACTCCGTGGTGCGCGCGCGCCGCAACGCGCAGGCCACCAGCAACCAGCTCGCGCAG
>DATHBF010000345.1:0-2545 GCA_035296285.1 Pyrinomonadaceae bacterium
ACGAAGATGAGGAGATTGACAGTTTTCGTTCTGGCCCTCGCCGTGCTCGCTCTCGCGTCCGCTTGCTCGGCGGGCGACAACGCCAACAACACGAACGGCAACGCGGCCAACGCCAACCGCGCCAACGCCAACGCGGTCAACGCCAACGCCAACGCGAACACCAACGCCAACGCTAACGCCAACACCGCCAGCGGCGGCGTCTACAACCGGAACTACAACTCGAAGGACGATTACACGAGGGAAGACGCCAACTACCGCGCCGAGGCCAAGAACGCCGGCTCCAGCATCGGCCAGGGGGTGGAAGACGGCTGGATTCACTTCAAGACCCGCACCGCGCTCGCCACCGTTGACGACCTGCGCGACTCGACCATCAACGTTGACGTTGACAACAACGTCGTGACGCTGCGCGGCACGGTCGCCAACGCCGCGCAGAAGGCGAAGGCGGCCACCGAGGCCAAGAAGATCGACGGCGTCAAGAACGTCGTCAACAAGCTCGAAGTCAAAGCCGACGGCGACGCCAACAGGGGCAACGCCAACGCGAACGGCAACGCCAACAGGAAGTAAGCCCGCTCGGTTGCGGATTGGGGATTGCGGATTGCGGATTCAATCACTCTTGAATCGCCGACTCCGCAATCCCCAATCCGCAATCCGCAATCGGTAGAAACTTTTCCCCCGCGGCTCGCGTAACAGCGACGCCCCCCCGGCAGGCATCTTTCCTTAACAGTTTTTCTCGGCCCGCGCGCCTTCCCCCGAAAGGGGAAAGCCCGAAAACTCTTATGCGAAACATCAAGACACGTCTCCTCGTCGCCCTCTCCGCCGCGGTCGCGCTCGGCTGGGCGGCGCACACGGCCGCGCCCGCGGGCGTCCACGCGCAGCGCCCGCCCGCCGGCTTCGACACCTACGCCATCACGAACGCACGCGTCGTCACCGTCTCCGGCCCCGTCATCGAGCGCGGCACCGTCGTCGTCCGCGACGGCCTCATCGCCGCCGTCGGCGCGAACCTCGCGGCCCCGCCCGACGCGCGCGCCATAGACGGCACGGGGCTGACCGTCTACCCCGGCCTCATAGACGCCAGCACCACGCTCGGCATACCTCGGCCGACGCCTTCGCCCAGCCCCACGCCCGGGGCCGGGGGCGGGGGCGGGCTCGCCGGCCTCTTCGGGCAGTCGCAGCCCTCGGCCGTCTCGCCCAACTCGCCGCAGCCGCCGGGGCTCCAGCCCGAGCTGCTCGCGGCCGACATCATCCGGCCCGGCGGCACGGAGATCGAGGCGGCCAGAAACGCCGGCATCACCGCCGCGCAGACCGCCCCGCGCGGCAACGTCTTCCTCGGCCAGTCGGCCGTCATCAACCTCGCGGGCGACACGCCGCAGGCGGCCATCGTCCGCTCGCCCGTCGCGCTCTACGTCGGGCTCGCCCCCATCGGCGGCGGCCGATACCCCGGCTCGCTGATGGGCGTCTTCTCGACGGTCCGGCAGATGCTCCTCGACGCGCAGCGTTACCGCGAGGCGCAGGAGATTTACGAGCGCAACCCGCGCGGCCTGAGAAGGCCCGACCAGGACAAGTCGCTCGCCGCTCTGCTGCCCGTGCTCGCGCGCCAGATGCCCATCGTCATGCAGGCCGACCGCGCCCGCGAAGTGGAACGCGCGCTCGACCTCGCGCGCGAGTTCAACGTCCGCCTCGTCATCAACGGCGGCACGGAGTCGGCGCAGCACGCCGCGCGTCTTAAAGCGCAGGACGTGCCCGTCCTCCTCTCGCTGAACTTCCCGCGCCGCACGGCCGCCGCCTCGCCCGACGCCGACCCCGACCCCGTGCGCGTGCTGCGCGAGCGCGCCGAGGCGCCGAAGACGGCCGGCCGCCTCGCCGCGGCGGGGGTCCGCTTCGCCTTCCAGTCGGGCGGCATGACGACGATGTCGGACTTCCTCTCGAACGCCTCACGGGCCGTCGAGCAGGGGCTTTCGAAGGACGACGCCGTGCGCGCCATGACGCTGCGCGCCGCGGAGATTCTCGGCGTCCAGAATCAGCTCGGCTCGATTGAGGTCGGCAAGATTGCGAACTTGACCGTCACGCGCGGCGACCTCTTCGACCGCACGCGCCGCATCACGCACGTCTTCATAGACGGCCGGCCCGTTGACATCCGCCCGGCCGCCACGGGCACGGGCGCCACCAGCGCCTCGGGCACCTGGTCCCTGAGCGTCAACCTCGGCGGCGCGCAGAGCGAGTCGCCACAGTTCCAGATAACCCTCGTCCTCCAGCAGCAGGGCGAACGGCTCACCGGCTCCATTCAGGGGCCGCTCGGCACGAGCCAGGGCTCCGGGACACTCGCCGGCTCTGACATCAGCTTCACCGTGCCCATCACGCTCCCCGGCCCGGGCACCCAGACCACCGACGCCATCTTCAACGGCACCGTCACCGGCAACGAGATGCGCGGCGCCGTCCAGGTCGTCGGCCGCGGCCCCGGCACGTTCTCGGGCTCGCGCTCGGGCTCGCCCGGGCCCGCGCCCGAGACCCCGCCCGGCGCGCAGCCTTCGACGCCGCCCGGCACGCG
>DATHBF010000346.1:0-3980 GCA_035296285.1 Pyrinomonadaceae bacterium
GGACGCGCGACGGGTTGCCCGTCAGGCCCTGCTCCAGCGTCGTGTCGCCGGTGAAGGAGAGCACGGCCACCTCGTCCTTGCTCGGGCGGATGACGGCGTCCACGAAACGCTGGGCGGCCGACTTCTCCTCGGGCAGCGTCCGCTCCTGCGAGATGCTGGTGTCGATGAGGATGGCGAGCGAGAGCGGCCGGTCGGTCTCGCGCTGGAAGGCGAAGACCTGCTGCGCGACGCCGTCTTCGAGCACGCGCACGTCCTCCTTCTTGAGCGAGGTGACGAAACGCTTGTTCCTGTCTACGGCCGTGAAGAGGACGTTCGTCAGGTCCGTCTCGACGCGCTCCACGTCGTCTTCGTCGATGGCCTCGTCCGGCCTCTGCGGCGTCGGGCGCTGCCGCGGCTGCTGTTGCTGCTGCGAGGCGGGCGCCTGCGGCTGCTGCGCGGCCCCCGCCGCCGACAGCACGAAGCAGGCGGCCACGGCGAGCGCCAGGGCGCGGACGATTCGCGTTCGGTAGAACATCAACTTGCTTCTGCCCCCCTTGGTCACGGAGCCACCAGGTCTCTCGTCGCCCGGTAGCCCCTCTTGGCGCGCACCCTCCAGCCGTCCTTCTTGTTCGCGAGCTTCACGTCGATGTCGCGCCGGCTGCCGTCGAACGCCTTGTTCGTCGGCACGTAGCTGAGGATGTACTGCGAGCGCAGCTCTTCGCCGATGCGCTTGAAGGCGCGCTCCAGCGCGAGCATGTCGCCGGTGAAGAAGGCGCGGCCGCCCGTCTCCTCGGCCAGCTTCTCAAGGTTCTTGTCGCCCGTGTCCTTGACCGTGCCGGCCTCGACGCCGGGGACCGAGCTTCCGGTGAAGCCGCCCTTCGTCGAGAGCGAGAAGATGATGGTGTCGGTCTGCTGCGCGATCTCGATGGCCTCGCGCAGCGTGACGCGGCTGTAGGTGTCTTCGCCGTCGGTGATGAGGACGACGACGCGCCGGCCGCCGCCGCCGATGTCGCGCATCTTCTCGTCGCAGAACTGCCAGACGGCGTCGTAGAGCGCCGTGTGCAGGCCCGGCTTCTTGACGGCGTTGACGGCGTTCGAGAGCAGGTCGAGGTTGGTGGTGAAGTCCTGCCTCAGTCTCACCTCGTCGTCGAAGGTGACGAAGGCGGCGCGGTCTTTGCGCAGGCGCGTCACGGTGTGGAGGAAGTTGAGCGCGGCCTCCTGCTCGAACTTCAGCTTGCCGGCCGTCGAGTACGAAGTGTCCATCAGGACGGCGACGTAGACGGGGAGCCTTTGCAGCTCCTTCAGCTCGCCGATGAACTGGAAGTCCTGCGGCACCTTGTCCTCGAAGACCTGGAAGTCGGACTTGAGGAGCCCGGTGACGGGCACGCCCTTCTTGTCCACGACGGTGACGGGGACGCGCACCTCGCGGATGGTGATGACTTCGGCCCGCCCCTGCTCCTGCTGCGGGGCGTCCTGAGCGGGCCGGGGCGTGGGGGTCTGGCGCGGCGCAGGGGCGCCCGGCTGCGCGTGCGCGGCCGCGGCCGCGAGACATAGGAGAAACAGTAGCCTGCCGATTTTCATATCTTGTTTGCGGGGAGCGCGGGACCTAAACTCGGAGTTCCGGCGGGCGCTTCGGCACCACTTTCGATGCCCTCCGCGCGCCCGGTCGTTGCTTCCCTTTTGGCAGACAGGATAGCAAAAGCCAGTAGACAGTAGCCAGTAGACAGTAGTCAGTGGAAATACTTTCCACGTCGAGCAGCCTGCTTCTCGTCGTCGTCGCGCGAGACGCGGAGCGCCCACTGACCACTGTCTACTGCCTTCTGCTATAATCCGCGCCGTCACCGAGCCCCGCGTCGCCGTTTTCCAGAGAGGTGGACTTCCGCCGTGGCCCCCGGCACGATCTCACACTACCGCATCATCAGCCGTCTCGGCCGCGGGGGGATGGGCGAGGTCTTCCTCGCCGAGGACGTGAAGCTCGGGCGGCGGCTCGCCCTCAAGCTCCTGCTCGCGGAATACACGCGCGACCCCTCCCGCCTGCTGCGCTTCGAGCGCGAGGCCCGCGCCGCCTCCTCGCTCAACCACCCCGGCATCCTGACCGTCTACGAAATCGGCGAGGACGACGGCCGCCACTTCATCGCCACCGAGTACGTTGACGGCGAGACGCTGCGCCACAAGATCAAGCGCTCGCCGCTCGCGCCCGCCGAGGCCGTCCGCGTCGCCACCCAGATGGCCGAAGCCCTCGCCGCCGCCCACGAGGCCGGCGTCATCCACCGCGACGTGAAGCCGGAGAACGTCATGGTGCGCCGCGACGGCTACGTCAAGGTGCTCGACTTCGGGCTGGCGAAGCTCGTCGAGCAGCGCCGCGACACGGGCTCAATCGAGGAGGCGGCGACGGTGCAGATGGCGCGCACGAGTCCGGGCGCCGTGATGGGCACGGTCTGGTACATGTCGCCCGAGCAGGCGCGCGGCGAGGTGGTGGACGAGCGGACGGACGTGTGGGCCCTGGGGTGCGTGCTCTACGAGATGCTCGCCGGCCTGCCCCCCTTCACCGGCGAGACGGCGAGCCACGTCACCATCTCGATACTCGAAAAGGAGCCGCCGCCGCTCACGCAGTCACTCGGCGGCGCGACGCCGCCCGAGCTTGAGCGCGTGCTCTCGAAGGCGCTCTCGAAGGACCGCGCGGCGCGCTACCGCACGGCCGGCGAAATGCTCGAAGACCTGCGCGCGCTCGCCTCCTCGCCCGGCCTGCTCTCGGCCGCCGCCGCGCCCCCGCCCGCGCCAGGCGTCAACGGGGCGCATCACACGACCCTGCGCGGCGCGGGCGACACGCGCGACGAGGCGACTGACACGCATACCACGCCGCCCTCGCGCCGCACGGTCACGCCGACGCGGCTCGAAACGGTCGCGCCCGCGCTCATGCGGCGCGGCACGCGCGCGCTGGTCGCCGCCGTGCTCGGCGCCGCCCTGCTCACGGGCGGCTTCGTCGTCTACAAGAGGCGCTGGGCCGGGCCGCGCATCGACGCCGTCGCCGTCCTCCCCTTCGTCAACGTCGGCGGCAGCCCCGACACCGAATGGCTCTCCGACGGCATCACCGAAAGCCTCATCAACAGCCTCTCGCCGGCCGCCGGCCTCAAGGTGATGTCGCGCAACTCGGTCTTCCGCTACAAGGGGCGCGACATCGAGCCCGGGCAGGTCGGGCGCGAGCTGGGCGTCGGCGCCGTGCTCGCCGGTCAGGTCGCGCAGCGCGGCGAAGACTTGACCGTCAGCGTCGAGCTGATAGACGTGCGCGACAACACGCACATCTGGGGCGACAAGTACGAGCGCAAGCTCTCCGACGCGCTCAAGGTGCAGGAGGAGATCGCGCGCCAGATCGCCGCGCGCCTGCGCTCGCGCCTCGGCGGCGAGGGCCAGGGCGGCAAGCGTTACACCGAGAGCGGCGAGGCTTACCAGGACTACCTGCGCGGCCGCTACTTCTGGAACAAGCGGACCGAGGAGGGCTTCCGCAGGGCCGTCCAGTTCTTCGACCGCGCCATCGAGCGCGACCCGCGCTACGCGCTCGCGCACGCGGGGCTGGCCGACACGTATGCTCTCATGAGCGACTACAGCATCGTCCCGCCGCGCGAGGCGATGCCGAAGGCGCGGGCGGCGGCCGAAGAGGCGCTCGCCATCGACGACGCGCTCGCCGAGGCCCACACCTCGCGCGCCTTCGTCCGCATGGCCTACGAGTGGAAGTGGGCCGAGGCCGAGCAGGACTTCCGCCGCGCTTTGGAGTTGAACCCGAACTACGCGACCGCCCACCAGTGGTACGCCTCTTATCTTTTGCAGGTCGGCCGCTTCGGCGAGGCTTTGTCGGAGATAAAACAGGCGCAGGCGCTCGACCCGCTCTCGCCCATCATCGGCGCCAACGCCGGCCTTTACCATTATTACGCGCGCCAGTACGCGGAGGCCGAAGAGCGCCTGCGCCGGACGCTCGAAGTTGACGACCGCTTCGGCGTCGCCCA
>DATHBF010000347.1:0-6660 GCA_035296285.1 Pyrinomonadaceae bacterium
GGAGGGCGCCCTTCCAATCCTCTTCCGCGGCCGAGAGCCGCCCGAGCGCGCAGTGGGCGGCGAAGGACGGGCCGACGCGCTCGACGGCCACGCGCAAGAGCGGGCCAGCCCGCGACGCCTCGCCTTCATCACTAAGAGCCAGCCCGAGCAGGAGCCCGACGCGCCCGCACTCGGGGTCGGCCGCGTAGGCACGAGCGAGATAGTCGAGCGCCTGCGCCGTCTTGCCCGCGCGGAAGAGGTGTTCGCCGAGGAAGGAGTTGAGCGGGGCGTTCTGCGGCGACTCGGCCGAGGCGCGCTCAAGCCCGCGGACGCCCGCACGCGTCTTCCCCTCGCCGAGCAGCCGGAAGCCTTCGCGGACGAGCTGCGCGAACCCTCCGCCTTGCGCGCCCTCGCCCGCCGCCACTATCCGCTCGCAAAGCTCCTCGCGCCGCGCCCGCGCCTCCTTCTCGGCGCGCTCGCTCTCGCGGACGGTGCGCCACGCGGCGTCGAGCTGCCGCCGGTCGAGGGCGCCCGCGTCGGACAAGACCCCGATGAGCGATTGGAGGAGCGTCTGGTCTAAATAATTGGTGCTCGACTGCCGGAGGGAGAGTTCGGCCAGTTGGAGGACCTTGTCGGTCAGGCGCGAGAGGTGATTTTCGAGCGCGGAGATTCTTTCCAGCAGGTGCTCTTCGACGCCGCCGCGCGCCACGCCCTCGCCCTCGAAGCGCGACGCCGACGGCTCGACGACGAGCATCAGGCGCGTGCCGCAGCGCGCGCACGAGTCCTGCCCGAGCGCGTTCGGCGCGCTGCAACGCTGGCAGAAGATTTGTCCGCGTCTGATCTGCGTCACTTGTCTAATACTCGTAGAAGCCGCGGCCGGTCTTGCGGCCCAGCCAGCCGGCGTCAACGTACTTCTTGAGCAGCGGGCACGGCCGATACTTCGGGTCGCCCAGCTCGGTGTGCAGGACGTTGAGGATGGCTAAGCAAACGTCGAGGCCGATGAAGTCGGCGAGCGTCAGCGGCCCCATCGGGTGGTTCATGCCCAATTTCATGATGCCGTCGATGGACTCGCGCGTGGCGACGCCCTCGTAGAGCGCGAAGATGGCCTCGTTGATCATCGGCATCAGCACGCGGTTCGAGACGAAGCCGGGCGAGTCGTTGCATTCGAGCGCCGTCTTCCCGAGCTTCTCCGTCAACGCGCGCGTCCGCTCCCACGTCTCGTCCGACGTGGCCGCGCCGCGAATCACCTCGACCAGCTTCATCACCGGCACCGGGTTCATGAAGTGCATCCCGATGACCTTCTCGGGCCGCCGCGTGGCCGCGCCGAGCTTCGTGATGGAGATGGACGAAGTGTTGGAGGCGAGCACCGCGTCCGGCTGGACCGCTTCGTCCAGCGCCCGGAACAGCTCGCGCTTGGCTTCGAGGTTTTCTGTGATGGCCTCGACGACGAAGGAGGCGCGGGCGAGGTCGGCGAGGTCGGTCGTCGCGATGACGCGGGTCAGGACGGCCTGCTTCTCGTCCTCCTTCAAACGCTCTTTGTCAACGTCGCGCTGGAGGCTCCTGTCAATGGCCTGCATCCCGCGCTCGATGAACTCGTTCTTCACGTCGCGCATCACGACCTGATAGCCGGCCCGCGCCGCCACCTGCGCGATGCCGTTACCCATCGTCCCCGCCCCGACCACGCCGATAATTTCAGCCAATCTTCAACCCCTCCGCCTTATCTTTCGACCGCCAGCGCCACGGCGTTTCCGCCGCCGAGGCAGAGCGCCGCAAGGCCCCTGCGCGCGCCGCGCCGCTTCATCTCGTAGAGCATCGTGGTCAGCAGGCGCGAGCCCGACTGGCCGATGGCGTGGCCGAGCGCGACGGCGCCGCCGTTGACGTTCACGCGCTCCGGGTCCAGGCCGAGCTCGCGGATGATGGCGACGGCCTGCACGGAGAACGCCTCGTTCAGCTCTATCAGGTCGACCTCGTTCAGCGACCAGCCCGCCTTGCGCAAGACCTTCCTGATGGCCTCGACCGGCGCCATCATCACCAGCTCGGGCTGGATGCCCGACGTGGCCTGCGCGGCGACGCGCGCCAGCGGCTCCACGCCCAACTGCCGCGCCCTCTCTTCGGAGGTGACGACGAGGGCCGAGGCGCCGTCGTTGACGCCGGGCGCGTTGCCGGCCGTCACCGTCCCGCTCTCCCTGAACGCCGGCCGCAGCTTGCCGAGCGCCTCGATGGTCGAGTCCTCGCGCACCGGCTCGTCCGTGTCGAACACTACGGCCGCGCCCTTCTTCTGCGGAATCTCGACGGGCAGAATCTCGTCCCTGAACTTGCCGGCCTTCGCCGCGGCCGCGGCCTTGCGGTGCGAGTTCAGGGCGTACTCGTCCTGCTCCTCGCGCGTCACGCCGTAGCGTTCGGCCACCACCTCGCCTGTGTTGCCCATGTGGTAGTTCTCGAAGGCGCACCAGAGCCCGTCGTGAATCATCGAGTCCACGAGCTTGCCGTCGCCCATGCGGTAGCCCTCTCGCGCGTTCTTCAGGATGTAGGGCGCGTTAGACATGGACTCCATGCCGCCCGCGACGACCACCTCCGAGTCGCCGAGCTGAATCGCCTGCGAGGCCATCATCACGGACTTGAGGCCCGACCCGCAGACCTTGTTGATGGTGACGGCAGAGACGCCGAAGGGGATGTCGCCCTTCAGCGCCGCCTGCCGCGCCGGGTTCTGCCCGAGCCCGGCCTGGATGACGCAGCCCATGATGACTTCGTCCACGTCTTCGGGCGCGACGCCCGCGCGGCGGACCGCCTCGCGCACGACCAGCGCGCCGAGCTCCGTCGCGGCGAAACCTTTGAGCGCGCCCTGAAACTTGCCCGTCGGCGTGCGCACGGCGCTGACGATGACGGCTTCTCTTCTCTCAGGCATGAATACACCTCGGTGTGGATGACAAGAAATCTATTGACGGTTAACGATTTACGATTTGATTATACGTTCGCGCGGGGGGGTGTCAAGCAATGCATCCGGCCGCCGGAACATTGCTTGTGCGCAAACTTGGCGGGGTGATAGACTCGCCCGCGCATGACGACTCCCGCCCGTCCCCGCGTCTTCAGACCTTCACGCTGTCAGGACTTGACCTAATGTTTGAAGTCTGGCGCCGGAACATCAAAGAGAACCTGGAGCTTGTGCGCGCGGGGCGCGGCCCTTCGCTCGTCTCGGTCGTCTCCGGCTCGGAGTCGGACCGGGCCTACTGGCAGCGCCACTTCGAGGCGGTCGGGGGCCAGGTCTTCAACGCCGAGGCGGCGGTGCCCGTCTACTCATTTTGCGAGAGGCGGCCCAAGGGCAACTTTCTCGGCACCCTCCTGGCGTGGGCTCAAATCCGCGGGTCCGAAGGCGCGGGCGCGGCGCTTGATTCGGGCGTCGCCCTCATGAGCATGGTCTTCGGCAAGGGCAAGAGGCTGAGCCCCTTCACGCAGTCGCTCGGCAACCGCAAGCCGGCCTTCCTCACGCCGAGGCGCGCGGGCGACTCCGGCCTCTACATGAACACCGCCGACCTCTCCAACCTCTTCTCGACGAGCTGGGTTGACCACCTGCGCGAAGGCGGCTTCCGCGGCCTGCTCGTCAAGTGGGGCGACGAGGCGATCATCCCCGGCACGCTCTGGCCGAAGGGCGCACAGGACTTCCGCGACGTGGACGCCGTCCGCTTCGTCTGGCAGACCGAGCCGACCGAGACGCTGGCGCGCGAGAAGGACTGGTTTTTAATAGACGAACAGTCGGGTGAGATCACTTTCGCGCTCTCGCGGCAGGAGATGGACTCCCTGCGCTCGCGCCTCGACGGCCTCGCCCGGCCCGGCCGGCAGGCGGGCGTCAACCTCGGCAGCCTCGCGCTCTCCTACGACTTCCTCGACCTCGCGCTCGACATCTTCCGCGACGAAGTCTTCGCCCCCTCGCTCTCGGCCGACTGGGACCCTTACGTCTGGCTCGCCCTCTTCTGCCGTGACGAGTCGGACTGGCGAGCCGAGCAGGAGCACGAAACGCGCATCGGCCGCAGCGGCATCCGCGCACTCGAAGAACGCTTCCCAGACTTCTACCGCAAGCTCGCCCGCCTGCGCCGCGCGCTCGCGGAGCGGACGGGGAGGCCGCTGCGCGTCAGAGCCCTCAACTTCGGCGAGGCGTTCTGGGTTGACATCGGCCTGCACGCGCCCCTGCGCAGGTGCCTCGAATCGCTCATCACGGACACGGAAGAGGGGAGAGCCTCGCGCGACGTGTTCGGCATCCCGCACGAGCGCGACGCCAAAGGCAACATCCTCGTCAACAGTTCCCTCCCCGACGCGGCCGACATCCGCGACTCCGTCGTCGTCGATTCCGTCATCCTCGACCCGCGCGCGGCCGTCCGCGGCGGCGTCATCGTCGGCAGCCGCCTCCGCTCGCTCCGGATGCCGCACGGCGGCAGCGCCCTCTTCTGCGCCGCCGACGAGATGAGCTTCACGGGGCCGCGCGGCATCGCCTTCGCTTCCGTCGGCCCGAACGTCAACGTGCCGGAAGGGGGCCGGCACACGACCCTCTGGCTGCCGCAGGGGCCGCAGGACTTCGTCTCCAACGAAGACATCTGGGACTACGGCGGCGAGAACTACCAGCGCCCCATCCTCGGCAACCCGCTCTCGTTCGAGGAGGCCGGCGAGTTGATGAGCAAGGTTGACGGCCACGAACTCGACGCGCGCCGGGGCGAGGCGCTGCGCGATTGGCTCAGGTGAATTATGCAAGCGTTCATCCTCGCCGGGGGGAAAGCAAGCTCACTCCGGCCGCTCACCGTCTACACCCCGAAGCCCGTGCTCCCCGTCTGCAACCGCCCCTTCCTCCTCTACCAGATTGACCTCCTGCGCCGCGCCGGAATCAACTCCGTCACCGTCTCGCTCTCCTACGACCCCGACAAGGTCGAGGCGAAACTCGGCGACGTGCCCGGCCTCGGCGTCAACCTCAACTTCACCTACGAGCCCAAGCCCATCGGCACGGCCGGCGCTTACCGCCTCGCCGCCGAGTCATCGCAGGAGCCCTTCGTCGTCCTCAACGGCGACATCCTCACCGACATCGATCTGAAGGCCGTCATCCGCGAGCACGAGACGCGCAAGGCCGCCGCGACCATCGTCCTCGCGCCCGTCGAGAACCCGAGCGCCTACGGGCTCGTCGAGACGGCGGAGGACGGGCGCGTCCGCGCCTTCCTCGAAAAGCCGAAGGCCGAGGAGATTCACGTCAACACCGTCAACGCCGGCATCTACGTCCTCGACCCGCGCGTCCCCGAATACATCCCGGCCGGCGAGAACTACTCCTTCGAGTACGACCTCTTCCCCGACCTGCTCCGCCGCGGCGAGAGCTTCTACGCGCACGTCCCCGAGTCCGCCTACTGGCTCGACATCGGCACGCCCGCGCGCTACCTGCAAGCCCACCTGGACATCCTCGCCGGGCGCATCAGCGGCTTGAAGTTGAAAGACCGCCGCGGCGCCTTCGACATGGCGACGGCGGCCGAGGTTGACCGCGTCTCCGTCATCGCCGACGACTGCACCATCAAGCCGGGCGCGCAGGTCGTCAACTCCGTCCTCGGCGCGGGCGTCCACGTCGAGGAGAAGGCGCGGATTGAAAACTCCGTCGTCTGGCCGCACACGCGCGTCGGCTCCGCCGCGCAGGTCGTCGGGGCCGTCGTCGGCCGCGGCTGCCACATCGGACGCTCGGCCCAGGTCGGCCCCGGCGCCGTGCTCGGCGACAAGACGAGCCTGACGGACTACACGCGGGCCGGAGGCGCGCTGTGACGACGAAGAATCCCGACAGTCCCCATCCCATCCGCTTCGGCACCGACGGCTGGCGGGCCGTCATCGCCGACGGCTTCACCTTCGAGAACGTCGCCCGAGTCTCGCAGGCTTACGCCGACTTCATCCGCGCGCAACATAAGAGAGAGGACCCGCCCGCCCTGGTCGTCGTCGGCTACGACCGGCGATTCCTCTCCGAGCAGTTCGCCGAAAAAGTCTCGTGCGTTCTTGCGGGCAACGGCCTTTCCGTCTCGCTCTTCGACCGCGACGTGCCGACGCCGCTCGTCTCGTGGGCGGTGCGCGAGCGCGGCGCGGCCGGCGGCGTCGTCATCACCGCCTCGCACAACCCCGCGACCTTCAACGGCTTCAAGCTCAAGGCCGCGTGGGGCGGGAGCGCGACGCCCGAGACGACGGCCGCCGTCGAGGCGCTGTTGGATAAGAGCCCGGCCGTGTCAACTTCGCTCGCCGCCTGCTCGCGCGACGCGGTCGAAGCCGAGACGGAGAGTTACAGGCGGCAGCTGGCGTCTTTGGTTGACCTCGAACGGCTCCGCGCGGCCGGCGCGCGCGTCGTCGTTGACCCGATGCACGGGACGGGCGGCCGCTGGGTCGAAAGCTTCCTCGGCGGCGGCAGGCTAGCAGTCGAGACCATCCGCGCCGAGCGCGACGCGCTCTTCGGCGGCGTAGCCCCCGAGCCGATTGACCGCAACCTCGGCCCTCTCAAGGCGCGCGTCTCGGAGACGCGCGCGCTCGTCGGCCTCGCCACCGACGGCGACGCCGACCGCGTCGGCGCGGTCAACGAACTGGGCGAGACGATGACGATGCACGAGGTCGTGCCCCTCATCCTCCTCCACCTCGCGCGCTCGCGCGGCCAGCGCGGCGGCGTCGTGCGCACCTTCTCGCAGT
>DATHBF010000348.1:0-5804 GCA_035296285.1 Pyrinomonadaceae bacterium
GGGCCGTTTTCGCCCGGCCCGCGTCTAATGCTATGTTCGCCCGCAAGTCGCGCCGCCCGCGGGCGTTCTCTCTCTGCGGCGGCGGGGCGGCCCGCCTTGCTCCCCGAACTCTGTTGCGACATTCAACCTCGTGAGGCTCCAGACGATGCGGCTCAGAAACGCCACGGCCATTCTGCTTATGTTTCAGCTTTTGCTCGGGATGTTTGCGCCCTTCGCGCGGCGGGCGCGGGCGGAAGGTTTAATTGACGAGGGCGGGGGCGGCTTCGCGGCCGAGCCGGGCGCGCAAGCGGCGCGGGGCGCGTCGGCGAAGGGGTTGCGGTTCCGGCTGAGCGAGGGCGAGGAGCAGAAGGAGTCGGCGCAGGCGGGCGCGACGCCGGCCCCGGCCGTGAGACTGTCGGAGGCGGAGACGGAGCGCGTGCTGCGGCGCCTGCCGCCGCTCAAGGCGGAGGAGTCGGACCGCCAGGACTTCAATCTGCGCGACCGTTCGCTGCCGCCGCCGCGCGCGGGCGCGACCGTTCTGAGCGCCTTCCCGGCCGACGAGAGCAGGCCCGGGCCGGAGCAGTCGGGCGCGGGCGCGCTCGAAGTCGTGCGCTACCAGCCGACGGGTCAGGTGCCTTTGGCGCCGCAGTTGAGCGTCACGTTCTCGCAGCCGATGGTGGCCGTCACGTCGCAGGACGAGGCCGCCGCGAAGACCCCCGCCGAAATCACGCCGAAGCCCGAGGGGCGCTGGCGCTGGCTCGGCACGAAGACCATCATCTTCGACCCGGCCGACATGCGTCTGCCGATGGCGACGGAGTTCCGCGTGACCGTCCCGGCCGGCACGCGCTCGGCCGCGGGCGGCGCGACGAAGACGCCCGTCTCTTGGACCTTCTCGACCCCGCCGCCCAAGCTCAAATCCATGTACCCGCAGGGCGGCCCCGTGCGCCGCGAGTCGCTGGTCTTCATGGAGTTCGACCAGAGGGTGGACCCGGCGGCCGTGCTGCGCGGGGTGCGCGTGCTCGCGGGCGGGGCGAACGTGCGCGTCAGGCTCGCGACCGACGCCGAGGTTGAAGCCGACGAGGCGGTGCGCAACCTCGCGGCGCGCGCGACGAAGGGGCGTTGGCTCGCCGTGCGCGCGGGCGTTGATGAGAGCAATGCCGGCGGGGCGCGGCTTCCGGCCGACTCGCAGGTCGTGGTCACGGTCGGGCCGGGGACGCCTTCGGCCGAGGGGCCGCGGACGACGGCCGAGGCGCAGTCCTTCTCGTTCCGCACCTACGGCCCTTTGCGCGTCACCGGCCATCAGTGCGGCTGGCAGCCGAGGCAGTGTCTGCCTTCGGACGTGTGGCGCATCACCTTCAGCAACCCGCTCGACCGCGAAGCCTTCGACGAGTCGAAGGTGAAGGTCGAGCCGGCGGCGCCCGAGGCCAAGTTCTTCGTCTCAGGCAACGAGCTGTACGTGCAGGGGTGGAAGCGCGGGCGCACCACCTACAGGGTCACGCTCGATTCTTCCATCCGCGACGAGTTCGGGCAGACTCTCGGGCAGCCCGCCGTCGTCTCCTTCAACGTCGGCGCCGCGCCGCCGAGCCTCACGGCGCCGGGCGGCAGCTTCGTCGTCCTCGAACCCTCGGCCGAGCCGCGCTTCTCCGTCTTCAGCGTCAACCAGCCCGCGCTCAAGGTGAGCCTCTACGCCGTCGGCCCCGACGACTGGGACACCTTCGTCGCGCACATGCGGCGCGTCTACAACTATTACGACGAGAAGGCGAAGCAGGGGCCGGCGACGCCGCCCGGCCGCCTCGTCTCCTCGAAGACAGTCCAGGTCGCGGGGCAGGCGGAGGAGTTGACCGAGACGCGCATTGACGTGAGCGAAGCTCTCAAGGGCGGGCTCGGCCACGCCGTCGTCGTCGTCGAGCCGACGGCCGGGAAGGTGCAGGAGCGGCAGGCCGTGCGCTCGTGGGTGCAGGTGACGAACGTCGGGCTCGGCGCCTTCGTTGACCACACGGACATGCTGCTCTGGGCGACTTCGCTGGCCGACGGGCGGCCGTTGCCGGGCGTCGAGATGTGGCTCGCGCCGGGCCAGGGGAGGGCGACGAGCGGCGAGGACGGGATGGCGAGGCTGCCATTGCCGGCCGAGGCTTCGCGGCTGCTCGTCGCGCGGCGCGGCGCCGACACGGCCATCCTGCCCGAGCACGGCGACTGGTGGCACAGCGGCTCGCGCGGCTGGGCGCGGAGCCCGCAGCCGGACGCGCTGCGCTGGTACGTCTTCGACGACCGGAAGATGTACCGGCCGGGCGAGGAGATAAGCTTGAAGGGCTGGCTGCGGAGGGTCGGGGCGGGCAAGGGCGGCGACGTGGGGCCGCTGGCGGGCGCGGCGTCGGGCGTCGTCTACACGGTCCGCGACGTGCGCGGCAACGAGATAGGGAAGGGGGCCGCGCGCCTGAACCCGCTCGGCGGCTTCGACCTGCGCTTCAAGCTGCCGCCGACCGTCAACCTCGGCAACGTCCTCTTCCAGTTGGAGGCGCAGGGCGGCAACCCGGACATCGGCGCGCGCCTGCACTACCACTACGCGCAGGTGCAGGAGTTCCGCCGGCCCGAGTTCGAGGTCACGGCGCGCGCCTCCGAGGCGCCGCACTTCGTCGGCGGCCACGCGCAGGCCACGGTCGCCGCCAACTACTTCGCGGGCGGCGGACTGCCGAACGCCGAAGTCAACTGGCGCGTGACGGCCTCGCCGACGCGCTACACGCCGCCCAACCGCGGCGACTACACCTTCGGCAAGTGGGTGCCCTGGTGGGGCGGCGGGGTCCACGCGCCCGGCGGGCAGACGAACGTGCAGACCTACAAGGGGCAGACCGACGCCGCCGGGCTGCACCGCCTGCGGCTCGACTTCGACTCGGTTGACCCGCCGCAGCCCTCGTCCGTCACGGCGCAGGCCGGAGTCACGGACGTGAACCGCCAGACGTGGACGGGGACGACGACGATGCTCGTCCACCCCTCGGACCTCTACGTCGGCCTCAGGAGCCCGCGCATGTTCGTGCAGCAGGGCCAGCCGCTCGTCGTCGAATCAATCGTCACGGACCTCGACGGCCGTGCAGTCGCCGGGCGCGAGATAAGGATGCGCGCCGCGCAGTTGGAGTGGACTTACAAAAAGGGCGAGTGGCAGCAGGTCGAGTCGAAGGTGGAAGAGTGCAACGTCTCGTCGGCCGCCGACGCCGTCAGGTGCACGTTCCGGCCGCAGGCGGGCGGCCAGTACCGCGTGACGGCGCGCGTGATTGACGACCGCGAGCGGCCGAACGAGTCGGAGCTGACGCTGTGGGTGGCGGGCGGGCGCCTCCCCCCGAAGCGCAACGTCGAGCAGGAGTCGGTCGAGCTTATTCCCGACCGCCGCGAGTACGCGCCCGGCGAGTCGGCCGAGATACTCGTGCAGGCGCCCTTCTACCCGGCCGAGGGCGTCTTCACGCTGCGCCGCTCCGGCCTTGAGCGCGCCGTGCGTTTCAGCATGGACGGGCCTTCGCACACGCTGAAGTTCCCCATCGAGGAGGCGTTCACGCCGAACGTCTACGCGCAGGTTGACCTCGTCGGCGCGGCGGCGCGCGTGAACGCCAAGGGCGAGGCCGACGACAAGCTGCCCAAGCGGCCCGCCTTCGCCAGCGGCTCTCTCAACCTCACGGTCCCGCCCGCCGCGCGCAAGCTGCGGGTGACGGCGACGCCGCGCGACAAGGCTCTGGAGCCGGGCGCGGAGACGACCGTCTCAGTCGAGGTCAAGGACGCCGCGGGCCGCCCCGTGCAGGGGGGCGAGCTGGCCGTCGTCGTCGTTGACGAGTCGGTGCTCTCGCTGACGGGCTACAGGCTGGAAGACCCGCTCTCGGTCTTCTACGCGCTGCGCGGACCCGACGTGAGCGACCACCACCTGCGAAGAGAGATAATGCTGCGCGACCCGAACACCGCAGTCGCCTTGCAGGTGCAGGAGTTGGGCGTCAACGGCCGCGCCGCATCCGCGACGCTGGCCGCCCCGCGGCCGAGCATGGCGGGCGGCGCCGTCGCACGAAGGAGGGCGGAGGCCGGCACCGAGCAGGCCGAGGAGCATGTGAAGTCCGAATCACGCTACGATGAAGACGAGGTCGTGAGGATAGGCGAAGGCGGGGAGATTCGCGTGCGCGCGGACTTTAACGCCCTGGCCGTCTTCGTCCCCTCCGTGCTGACCGACGCCGCCGGCCGCGCCGAGGTCAAGGTCAAAGTCCCCGACAGCCTGACGCGCTACCGCGTGATGGCCGTCTCGGTCGCGGGCGGCAAGCAGTTCGGCTCGGGCGAGTCCAACATCACGGCGCGGATGCCTTTGATGGTGCGCCCGTCGGCGCCGCGCTTCCTCAACTTCGGCGACCGCTTCGAGCTGCCCGTCGTCGTGCAGAACCAGACCGACGCGGCCGTGGTCGCCGACGTGGCCGTGCGCGCCGCCAACGCCGAGTTCACAGAGGGGCAGGGCCGGCGCGTGACCGTGCCCGCGAACGACCGCGTCGAGGTGCGCTTCCCGGCCTCGGCTTCGATGGCGGGCAAGGCTCGCTTCCAGGCCGGCGCAGTCTCGGGCGGCCACGCGGACGCCGCGCAGGTCGAGCTTCCCGTCTGGACGCCGGCGACGACCGAAGCCTTCGCCACCTACGGCGAGGTTGACAGGGGCGGAGTCGTCGTCCAGCCCGTCAAGGCGCCGGCCGACGTGTTCAAGCAGTTCGGCGGGCTGGAGGTTCAGACCTCCTCGACGCAGTTGCAGGCTCTGACCGACGCCGTCATCTACCTCGTCTCGTACCCGTTCGAGTGCTCCGAGCAGTTGGCGTCGCGCGTGCTCGGCGTGGCCGCGCTGCGCGACGTGCTGACGGCCTTCAAGGCGAAGGAGCTGCCGTCGCCGGAGGAGATGAAGGCGGCCGTCGGGCGCGACATCAAGCGGCTCCAGGGGATGCAGAACGACGACGGCGGCTTCGGCTTCTGGCGACGCGGCGAGGAGTCATGGCCCTACGTCAGCATCCACGTCGCGCACGCGCTCGCACGCGCCAAGGAGAAGGGCTACGACGTGCCCGACCCGATGCTCGACAAGTCGAAGTCCTACCTCCGCAGCGTCGAGAGTCGCATCCCGAAGCGTTACGGCCGCCCGGCGCGCAACGCGCTCATCGCCTACGCGCTCTACGTTCGCAACCGCACGGGCGACCGCGACGCCGGCCGCGCCCGGAGGCTCATCGCGGAAGAGGGCTTGGAGAAGCTCTCGCTCGAATCCGTCGGCTGGCTGCTGCCCGTGCTTTCGGGCGACGCCGGCTCGGCGGCCGAGGTGGCGTCCATCCGCCGGCTGCTCGGCAACCGCGTCGAGGAGACGGCCGGCGCCGCGCACTTCACCTCGCGCTACGCGGACGACGACTACCTGCTGCTCGCCTCCGACCGCAGGGCCGACGCCGTCATCCTCGAAGCACTCATCGGCGACCAGCCGCAGAGCGATTTGATACCGAAGCTCGTCCGCGGCCTGCTGGCGCACAAGAAGAAGGGGCGTTGGGAGAACACGCAGGAGAACGTCTTCGTCCTGCTCGCGCTCGACCGCTACTTCGGGACTTACGAGAAGACGACGCCGGACTTCGTCGCGCGCGCGTGGCTCGGCGAGTCTTACGCGGGCGAGCAGCAGTTCCGCGGGCGCTCGACCGACCGCAAGCAGTTCGAGGTGCCGATGCGGCGGCTCACGGAAGCGCCGGGCGGCGCGCAGCAGAACCTGACGATTCAGAAGGAGGGCGCCGGCCGGCTCTACTACCGCATCGGGATGCAGTACGCGCCTTCTTCCCTGAAGCTCGCGGCGGCCG
>DATHBF010000349.1:0-1575 GCA_035296285.1 Pyrinomonadaceae bacterium
CCTTTCGGCCAGCCCGCCGAGCGTGAGAACTTCCTGCCCGCCCCCGGCGGGGGCGCCCTGTGCGTTCGCGCGTGTGATGATGCCTGACATCGTCGGTTGACTCCTCGCGTTGGCTTCTTACGTCAAACCGCTCCCCAAGTCAAATCCTCACTCCGCCCGCCGCAGGAACTCCTCAAACTCCCGGAAGCTCTCGGCGTGAAGGTCCGCGGGGAAGCGGCGGCGGACGGCCTCGACCTTAAAGCCCTCGCCCCCGAGGACGACGCGCGCGCCGCAGTCCCGGGCCGCCTCGCGCAGCCGGCCGAAGTCGCGCGCGTTGTGCTCAAGCTCAAGCTGCACGGTCGAGGAGACGCAGACCAGTGCGGGGCGGCGGCGCTCGGCCAGCTCGGCGAGCGCGAAGAAGGGCGTGTGCGGGCCGAGGTTCAGGACTTCCCAGCCTTCGCTCTCAAGCATCAACTGCGCGCAGAGCACGGGCAGAACGTGCATCTCGCCCTCGGCCGCGCAGCAGACGGCGAGGCGCCCGTGCTCGGGGGGGCGCCGCGTCGAGTCGGAGAGGATGCGGAGGGCGTGCCCGGCGGCGCTCGTGGCGACGTGCTCTTCCGCGACCGACATCTCCGCGTCGTGCCAGAGTTCGCCCACGCGCCGCATCGAGGCGGCCACGACTATGTCCAGCAGGCGCGCGAGCGGCAGCCCGCGCAGGTGCGCGTCCAGGAGCGTCGCGGCGGCCTCGGCCGAGTGGCCGTGCGTCACGGCCCGGAAGAAGCCTTCGGCCAGCTCATCCTCGTCGGGCCGCCCCGCCGCCTCGGAAGCCGGCGCGACCTTCGACGCGGCGACGACGCCCGCGCCCAAACTCCGCTCGGTCTGGAAGCGGACGACCTCCTGGACGGGGAAACGGCGGTGGCCGCCGACGGTGCGCGTCGAGCCGAGCTGGCCGGCGTCGGCCCAACGCTTGATGGTGGCCTCGCTGACCATCCAGAGGCCGGCCAACTGCCGCGTCGTCATGAATTTAGTGGATTGTGCCATGAGCGTTTAGAGCGTTCTAGGATACTTTAACTTCGCCGGGTTTCAAAGGTTTCCGCGGTTTCTTAGTAAAAATAATAAAGTCCCACGTTTGCCATGAATCCGTGATGAACGAATTGAGCGAATCGGGTATCATGCATCTGTCTTGAAGGCCGCTCGCTACGGGCGGGGGAGGGTTTCCAAGTGACAAAGGGCGTCGTTGAGGGTGGGCGCGCGCGCGGGATTCTGATCGCGGCCGCGTCGCTGGCGCTGCTCTGGGGTTTCGCGTTCCTGAAGGGGCGCGTCAAGGATAAGTAGATTCATCAATAACACAGGGGGGATATCGAGATGGCACAGACAGCAACAGCCGCGAGGCTCGGGACGGAAGATGCGACGGCGGGCGGGCAGAAGGACATGGCGGAGTCGGTGCTGCGCGACATTGACCAGACGACGAAGAAGGCGACCGGCATCAGCCTCTTTCACATCCTGACGCTCGGCTCGATAGGCGCCTCGCTGGCGCTCTACTTCGCGGGCAACAGGCAGGCGGCGATCTTCGTCGGCCTCTGGCCGCCGACCTTC
>DATHBF010000350.1:0-7959 GCA_035296285.1 Pyrinomonadaceae bacterium
GCCTCCGCCGAAACCTTCGGCCCGCCCGCGCGGCGCAACTCTTCGAGGACGAGCCGCCGCCCTTCTTCAGGCGCCAGCTCGTAGAGGCGGCGCAGCGCGAGCCCCGGCAGCCTGTCGTCGCCCTTCGGCGGGCTCTGGTAGAGGCGGCGCAGCGCCGGCAGCATGGCGGGCGTGGCGACCACGTCCCACTGGTATTCGAGGAGCTGCGCCTGGTCCCGCACCGGCAGCTCAGCGAAGACCGCGGCCAGCGCGTCCTTCAAAAGTTTTTCGTCCTGCCCCGCCTCCCCTCCGCGTCGCGGCGCGTGGTCGCGCATCCAGAGCAGCGCGTCGAGGCTCAAGGCGCGCGCCCGCCCCTCCTTCGCAAAGACGGCGAGCGCGAGCCTTCGCACGTAGCCGTCGAGCGTCGTCTTGTAGGCCGCGCGCCGACGCTCGTACTCTTTGGTAAAAAGCTCCGTCCGCGCCTCGTCGCCCGGCACGTAAGGCGGGAGCGGCGCGAAGCCCTGCTGTTGCAGGAGCGAGAGGAAGGCGAGCGTGCGAAGGAACTCGGTGGTGACGGGGTGGTCGGGCGCGACGAGCCGGCGCTCCATCTCGGAGACGGCGAGCGCGCGGTGCGGCGTGGCGAGCAGGCCGAAGTTGAACTCGCGCTCGCAGCCGCCCGGCGACTCGTCTTCGCGGAAGTGACGCGCGAGCTCGCGCGTCGCGGCCTCCGTGTTCAGGAATCGCAGCACGCGGCAGGCGGCCCGATGGTTGGCGCCGGCGCCCTTCGAGTCCAGAACCCTCACGGCCTCGGCCAGCGCGCGCTTCGACCACGCGGGGTCCGCGGGCAGTATCTCGAACTCGACGACGTTGGAGGTGACGAGCGTCTCGCCGTCCTCTTCGCGGCGGCGCAGCGGGGCGACGCGGTGCGAGGTGACGTAGAGCCTGTAGCGGCCCGGCCGCTCGAATCTGACCCGCTCGTTCAGCTCGGCGTTGACGACGTAGGGCTTCGCCTCCAACTCCGGGTAGGCGCGCAGGCCGCCGCCCATGAAGCCGAAGAGGCCCGAGCCGAAGTAGTCTTCGAGCGGGTCGGCGGTGCCGTCTTCGGGGTCGAGATGGAAGTCGTCAATTTCGAGGCGGCCGCCGCGGTCGTAGCTGGCGTTGTCGAGCTGGTAGGCGCCGGGGGCGTCGCTTGAGAAGGCCAGCTCCAACGCTATCACCTCGCCCGGGTGGAAGCGCGTCTGCCCGCCCTTCAGCCTGACGGCGAAGCCGACGCCCGGCGGGTTCGAGCGCGCGGCCGCCCTCCGCCGCCCCTCGAACGAATCGCGCCCCTGCCCCGACACCGCCGCGCACGCCGAGATGAGGAACGCGGCGGCCAGCACGACTCTCAAACTCCGTTGACGACGCATAGAAGCCTTTACTCGACGACGACGCGGTCGGTCTGGCCGCGGCCGAAGGTCTCGGGCGAGTACATCTCTTCGGCGCGCTCGTCCCTCAGGTTCTGGTGCTCGTACCAGCGCCACGCGAAGACGCGGCGCGTGCCCGTCTGCGAGGGCAGGCTCCCCGTCGTCGCAAGCTCCGGGTTGAGTGCTTCGAGGCCCGCCGGCATCGGGTCAACGAGCGCGACGTGGTAGCGCCGCGCCGGGTTCAGGACGCGCACGCGCACGCGCACGCGCGCCCCGGCCTTGACGTGCCACACGCCTTCCGCGTCGCGGCGCACGTCCGCGGCGTCGTCCGCCCCCTCGTACACGCGCTCGACGCGGAAGCCGTAGTCGGCCGCCGCGAGCTTCAGGTCCGCGGGCGCGTAGCGCGACGCGACGCGGAAGTAGAGGCGGCCCGCGCCCTCCTTGCCGATGACGAGGTTCGACGGCCCGCCGGCCGTGCGCTCGGCGAGCAAAGGCATCGACAGCTCAAGCTGCTGCCGCTCGGTCGTGCGCCCCTTGAAGACCCGCTCGCCCGCGAACCCGTCGCCCAGCCAGACGCGCGCGACGAAGTCAGGCGTCGCCCGCTCGTAGGTGCGGAAGTAGCGGTCGAGCGCGAGCAGGACGAAGACGTTCTCCTGCGTGTTCTCCCAGCGCCCGCTCTTCCTGTGCCCGAGCAGGCCGCGCACGAGCTTCGGTATGAGGTCGCTTTCGGGCCGGTCGCCGATGAAGGCGTCGAGGATGACGGCGTCGGCGCGGCGGTCCGAGTGAAGGACGGTGTACTCGCCGTCGCGGTAAGAGTCGGCGAAGTGGGCCGCGCCGGCCGTCTCCGTGACGCGGTTGTCGAGGTGGCGGCGGACGGCTTCCACTTCGCGCGCCGAAGCCGCGTCGCCGGAGAGCACGGTCAGGAGCCAGCCGAGCGATTCGAGCGAAAGCTTCTCGACGCCGCCAGCTTCCGCGGTGAGCCGGCGGGCGCCGGCCGCGTCCGCGTCCTGCATGAGCGCGCGGACGTAGAGCGCGTAAGCCTCTATCGCCCACCTCGCCTCCGGGCTGTAGGTGCTCGGTATCTTCGAGCGAATCTGGCGCAGGTACTCGCGCGCCCTCTCCTCCATCCCCTCGGGCACGGCCGCGTCCTTCCGCCGGGCGCGCGCCAGCGCGTGCGCGACGTGGACCGAGACGTAGGGCACGGACGGGCGGCCCCGGCGCCAGAAGTCGAAGCCGCCGTCGTCGTTCTGCATGGCCCCGAGCCGCTTCAGGTCGGCCTCGACCGACGCGCGCAGCGCGGCGGGCGGCGGGAGGTCTTTGGCCTTGAAGGCTTCGAGCACGTCTTTCAGCGCGACCACCGACAGGACGCGCGAGGCGATCTGCTCGCTGCACTCGAACGGGTAGGTTTGCAGGTAGATGAAGGCGTCGGTCAACTCCTGCAACTGCGTCGAGGAGGTCGTGACCTCCAACCCGCCGAAGCTCCGCACGGCGCCGGCGGGCGCGCGGACGGGCTGCGCGACCGCGCCCTCGTCAATCACGCCGTAGGTGGCGAAGGCTTCGGTCGTCGCGGGCGTGTAGACGGGCAGCGAAACCTCGGCCGCGTCGGCCGCGTCGCCCGCCGCGGCCGCCACCTGGAAGCGGGCCGTGCCGGGGCGCGCGGCCGAGACGGGGAAGCGCACCTCGACGCGGTCGTTCGCGGGCACGCGCACGCGCCGGCCCTGCCCCTCTGTCAGCTCGGCGTTCGTCGCGCGCACCGCGACGCCGACCGTCATCTCGCGGTCGGTCTGATTCTGGAGGACGACGGGCAGCTCGGCCCGGTCGCCGAAGTTGAGGAAGCGCGGAGCCGACAGGCGGGCCATCAAAGGCAGCCGCGCCGTGATGTTCGATTCGCCCGCGCCCGCGAGCCTCCCGCCCGCGACCGAGACGGCCGTCACGCGGTAGCGCGTCAGGTTGTCGGGCAGTTTTAGTTTGACCTCGGCGCGGCCCGCGGCGTCGGTCGGCAGCGAGGCTGCGAAGACGGCGAGCGCGTTGAAGTTCTGACGCAGGGCGATCAAGGCTTCGGGCTCGACGCTCGAAGTCAGACTCGCGGAGACCTGGACCGTCTCGGTCGCCGGGTACCCCTCTACGCTCCGGGCTAGCACCATCGCGCGGGTCGCCGGGGCCAATTCTTCCGTCGAGACCACAGGGGCGCCGCCGCCGCCGCCCCCCCCGCTGCCGATAAAGGTCTCCATCCTGAACGTGCCCGCGGCGCCGCCGAGGAGCGCCGGGTCGGCCAGCCTCACCCTCTCGCGCAGGTGGTAGTCGCTCGTGTCGGCGTCGCGCGGGAGGTAGAAGACCGAGAGCGGGTCTTCGAGCTTGTAGTTCGTCAGCGCCAGCACCGACTCGTCAACGACGACGACGGCCGTGTCCGTCCCCTGCACCGGGCGCCCCTGCGGGTCTTTCACCTCGACGGAGACGACCGTCTCCCTGCCCGGTTCGAGCACCCGTTCGCGCGGCGCGGCCGTCACGCTCAGCCTCCTCGCGGCGGGCGGTATCTCAAGGTTCAGCCCGCCCGAGGCGAAGGCCGGGCGCGGCGGTAGCTTCCCCAGTTCGTTGCCCTCGGCGTCGGTGCGCGGGGTCGCGCCGACGAGGTCAACCTGCAAGTGGACGTTCGGCGTCCAGCCCTCCTCCACGGGGAAGCGCAGCGTGTGCGAGTTGCCCTCCATCCTGAAACGCTCCGTGCGGAGCAGGCCCGAGCGCCGGAGCGTGACGACGCCCTCGGCCGGCGCGAAGGGCGACTGGACGAGTATCTCGGCCACGTCGCCGCCCTTGTAGGTCTTGCGGCCGGGGATGAGCTGAACCGCCTCCTGCTCCACGCCCGCGCCCTTCGGCGGCACGCGCCCGCCCGCGACCCACAGCGTCAGCTCGGTCTCGTTCGGCCGCTCGCGGTCGTCGAGCACGCGCGCCGTCAGGCGGTACTGGCCGCCCTCGCCCGTCGGCAGCCGCACGCCCACTCCGTCGCCGCCGCTGCGCGCCGTCTGCTCGCGCGCGTCCTGCTCCTTCAGCTTCCACTCGCCCTCTTCGCGGACGTATTCGAGCCGCGCCAGCCGCAGGCGCACCTCGCGCCCTTCGAGCGCGCGGCCGTCGAGGTCGGTGACGATGAACTTCAAGTCGAAAGGCTCGCCCTTCTGGACGAAGGTCCGCGCCGTCTTGAGGCCGACGTAGACTTCCGAGGGGTGGACGAGCAGCGTCGCCGCGGCGGTGGAGCCCTGACGGTTCACGTCCTGCACGGTGGCCCCGGCGACGACGGTCGAGGGGCGCGGCGGCCTGGCAGAGTCGAAGTCTATGCGGAGCGTGTGGCGGCCCGCCGGGTCGGTGCGCGCCTCGAAGCTCTGTTGGGTCTGTTCGCCGCCGTCCGCGTAATCGCCCCACCAGGGCACGAACATGCCGAAGGTGTAGTCGTCGCGGTTGGGCGGCGTGTAGTTCGTGGGCTGCGCGATCACGTACCAACGGACCTCGGCGTCGGCGAGCGGCCCGCCCGCGTAGTAGTCGGCCGAGACGGCG
Organism: Pyrinomonadaceae bacterium; assembly: GCA_035296285.1. Lineage (GTDB taxonomy): Bacteria > Acidobacteriota > Blastocatellia > Pyrinomonadales > Pyrinomonadaceae > QHXN01. Next base: position 4,926 of record DATHBF010000350.1, read on the forward strand.
ACGGTCGCGGCCGAGCCGACGAAGTGCGGCGCCTCGGAGGCGCGCGTCGTGACCTCGAACTCGGGCCGGCGGAACTCCTGCACCTGGAAGCGGTGACTGTACCGCTCGTTTCCGGGGAAGGCTAACTCGACGGCCGCGTCGCCGAGGTTCATCGTCGGCGGCAGCTTCAGTTTCAGGTCGAAGCCGGCCAGCGCGTTGAACGTCGCCTGACCCTTCGAGACTTCGTTGCCGCGCGAGTCCTTCAGGACGTAGGAGAGCACCCGGCCCGCGGCGGCGAAGAGCTCCGTGTCGCCGCCCGGCGTCAGCGCGACCTTGCGGACCCAGCCCTTGACGCTCACCTCTTCGCCCGGCCTGTAGAGCTTTCGGTCGTCGAAGACGAACCAGCGCAAGACTTCCTCGTCGTCCGTCCGCCGCCAGCGGCCCGAGCCGTCCGCCCAGGCCGAGTGCTGCTGCGGCAGGATGGCCGTGTCGCCGCCGCGCCGCGCGACGATGAAAGCCTGCCCGTCTTTCTCGTCGCTCGTGAGCGCGAAGCGGGCGAGGCCGTCGGCGCCCGTCGTGCCGCTCAGCTCTTCGGGCAGGACCGCCAGTTGCACGCCCGAGAGCGGCCGGCCGTCTTTGAGCGAGCTGGCCCAGGCGACGAGCTGGCTCTTGTCCACGAAGGCGTCGAGCCCGATGTCGGTCGCCTGCACCCACGCCTCGACGGCCGCGTCGGGTTGCCGCGCGTAGATTCGCACGGGCGCGTCACCTCGCTCGACGGGCTCGACGCGGACGAACGCCTGCCCGTAGCCGTTCGTGAGCGCGGGCGAGAGGTCCACGTACGTCTCGACGAACCGGTCGGGCGCGGCCTTTATCTCAATCACCTTCTCGTAGACGAGGGCGCCGGGCGGGCGCGGCGGCTGCTTGGGGTTGCCGTCGGCGGCGGGGTCGTAGCGTTTCGACTGGTAGGCGCGGTAGCGCGGCCAGTCTTCGGGCGCGACCCTGTAGAGCGCGACCTTGAGGCGGCGGTAGTTGACGCTGTAGACGGAATGGAAGCGGCGCGCGGCCGGGTCGAGCACGACGAACTCCTCGCCGCCGGAGAAGAGGCCGGGCTCGCGCGTCGTGACGTTGAAGGAGAAGATGTTCTGGCCCGAGAGCGTCTGGCCGTAAACGTCGCGCAACGAGCGGTCGAGCGTGACGGTGTAGACCGTGTTGCTGCGCTTGTCGCCTTCGATCTGTATGAGCCGGCCGTCGGCGGTTATCTTCGCGCCGGGGATGGCGGGCGTGACGCGGACCTGCTCGGGCTTGAAGGCGCTCTCGTCGAGCGCGTTGGAGAGCATGAGCATGAGGCCGTCGAAGGGCGAGCAGCGTTTCTCGTAGCCGCAGTCCGTCTCGGCGACGCGCAGCGCGCCGTAGGTCTTGAAGGAGAAGCTCTGCGGCTCGGCCGTCACGCGCGGCCCTTCGGCCGAGGGGGTGCCGGCGGGGACGACAACCTTGACGGTCGTGTCGGCTGGTATCGCGTCCCTCGTCGCGCCATCCGGCCCCGCGGCGCGGACGACGAGCCAGCGGCCCGGCTGCGCCTCCTTCACGAGCCGGCTGACATCCTCGTCGGCCGCGACCTCTTCCGGCGTCGCCGCGCGCAGGCGCAAGGCCGGGGGCTCCGTCCTCAACATCGAGAGCACGCGCGCCGCGTCCACGCGCTGGTCGAACTCGATGAAGACGAGCGCGTCGCGCGGGCGGCCATCGCCTGCGGGGTGCGTGCGGGTGAGCTTGGGCGGCGGCGTGGCGAAGTTGAAAGTCTTCGCGGAGGCGAGCGCGTTGCCGAGGGCCGACTTCGTGCCGGCCGGGACGGTGACGGTGTACGCGGTCGCGGCCGGGAGTCGCCCGCCTTCGGCGTCGGGCTGGAAGACGAGCGTCTGCGCGCTCAGCCAGCGCCAGCGCCCTGCGGGCTGCGGCGAGAGTCGGACGGGCGCGTCGGCCGCCGCCTCGGCCTGCGACGAGACGGCCACCATCGGCTGCGAGAAGGTGACGCTGAGCGAGGGCGCGAGCGCCACCTCGCCCTCGGGCGCGAAGCGCAGGACTTCGAGCGGCGCGCGCGTCGCCTCGGGACGCGGCGGCGCGTTCGTCTCGGGCGGCGCGAAGGCCGCGCGCAGCGTCTCGCCCGCGCGCGGCGCGGGGAGAGAGTTCTCGCGCAGTTTGAAGTCCTGAACGTCGGCCGCGTTCTCGTTGAGCGGCGGCAGTCGCGCGAGCAGTCGGCGCGTCTCCGCTTCGGGCAGGGGCTCGGCCGGCGCGACGCGGTTGGCGGCGGAGGGCGGCGTCGCGGCGGCGTCGCTGCTCAGGCGGAAGCGGAGGCCGCCTTCAGACTCCTCTTCGGCGTCCTGCCGGACGACGGGAGTCGCGGCGCGCGGCGGCGCCTGCGGGACCAGGGTGAGCAGCGTTGACAGCAACAGGAGGCGCGAGAGCGCGGGCTTGATTCTCATGGGGTCGGCCGCCTACATCTTACCCGACGCGTTCGCGGCAGCGTCAGCCGGTGTCGGACGAGCGGAGCTACGCTCCGTCGGGTTAGACAACACCGATGCGGCGTGGGCTCCATTATTTGTTTCGTAGGATGCGGGCGGGCGGGGTTTTGGATGGGCGGGTGAAGCGCCCTTTGTATGTTTCAGCGGGCGGTCGCGTCCCAGGCGGCGCGGGCGACGCGGGCGATTGTGCCCTCGCGCACGGCGGCCGCGGCCTTGGATTCGGAGACGAAGACGACGACGGCGAGGTGGCGGCCGTCGGGCAGCGTGATGATGCCAACGTCGTTGGTGGCGCGCGTCAGCCCGGCCTTGTCGGTGCCGGAGGTGCCCGTCTTGTGCGCGACCTGAGTGCCGGCCGGGAGCTTGCCCTTCAGGCGGCGCGGGCCGGTGGTGCTATCCGTCATCAGCTTGAGCAGCAGCGCGCGGTTCGGCTGCGAGAGGCCGCGCCCCTCGTGCAGAGCGCGCAGCAGCTTTAACATCCCGAGCGGCGTCGCCCAGTTCCTGTACTGCACCTCGGGGCCGGTAGACTGCTCCCTCTCGGT
>DATHBF010000351.1:0-2814 GCA_035296285.1 Pyrinomonadaceae bacterium
GCGCTCATGCAAAGGGTCGGCCAGCTCGTCGAGCAGCACGTCCGCCTCGCGCCCGAGATGCAGACCGACGCGTTGCAGACGGCCTTGCGCAACACAGACCCCTCGCACCTCGCCGACGCCCTGGCCTCGCAGCTCAAAATCTCGGTCGAGGACAAGCAGGGGCTTCTCGAAATCTTCTCCGCGCACGGGCGCCTCCAAAGGCTCGTCGAGCTGCTCGAAGTCGAGGTGGACAAGCGCCAGCTCGACCGTACCATCCAGGCGCGCGTCAAGCGGCAGATGGAGAAGGCGCAGAAGGAGTACTACCTCAACGAGCAGATCAAGGCCATCCACAAGGAGCTCGGCCGCAAGGACGAGAAGGCCGAGATGGAGGAGCTGCGCAAGCGCATCGAAGAGGCCGGAATGACCGAGGAGGCGAAGGAGAAAGCCCTCCAGGAACTGCACCGCCTCGAAGCCATGCCGCCGATGTCGGCCGAAGGCACCGTCTCGCGCACCTACATCGACTGGCTGCTGAACGTGCCATGGAAGCAGAAGTCCAAAGAGATTCGGGACATCACGAAGGCCGAGGATGTCCTGAACGAGGACCACTACGGGCTTGAGAAGATCAAGGACCGCATCCTCGAACACCTCGCGGTCCGCCAGCTCGTCAAGAGCCCCAAGGGCTCCATCCTCTGCTTCGTCGGCCCGCCGGGCGTCGGCAAGACTTCTCTGGGCAAGTCCATCGCGCGGGCGACGGGCCGCAAGTTCGTCCGCCTCTCTTTAGGCGGCGTGCGCGACGAGGCCGAGATTCGCGGCCACCGCCGCACCTACATCGGCGCGCTGCCCGGCCAGATCATCCAGATGATGAAGAAGGCCGGCACCGTCAACCCCTGCATCCTGCTCGACGAGGTGGACAAGCTCGGCGCGGACTTCCGCGGCGACCCGTCGGCCGCGCTGCTCGAAGTCCTAGACCCCGAGCAGAACAACACCTTCCAGGATCACTACCTCGACGTTGAATACGACCTCTCGAAGGTCTTCTTCATCGCCACGGCCAACGTCCTGCACACCATCCCGCCGCCGCTTCAGGACCGCCTGGAGATACTGCGGCTCTCGGGCTACACCGAGCGCGAGAAGCTTGAGATTGCCAAGCGCCACCTCGTCCGCAAGCAGGCCGAGGGCGCGGGCCTCTCGGCCGAGCAGGTCGAGTTCGCCGACGAGGGCTTGCTGGAAATCATCCGCCACTACACGCGCGAGGCCGGCGTCCGGAACCTCGAACGCGAGATCGGCTCCTGCTGCCGCAAGGTCGCCCGCAAGCTCGTCGCCGAGAGCAAGGGCGAGGAGTTCAAGGCCGTCATCACGCCCGAGACCGTCAAGGAGATGCTCGGCCCCGTCCGCTTCCGCCAGCACGACCTGGCGGCCGAGTCCGAGGTCGGCCTCGCGGTCGGCCTGGCCTGGACCGAGGTCGGCGGGGAGGTCTTGCAGATCGAGGCGACGCTCACGAACGGCCGCGGCGGCGTGACCCTGACGGGCAAGCTCGGCGAGGTCATGCAGGAGTCGGCGCAGGCCGCGCTCACCTGCATCAAGGCGCGCGCCGAACGCCTCGGCGTGAACCTCGACTTCATACGCAAGCGCGACCTGCACATACACATCCCCGAGGGCGCCATCCCCAAGGACGGCCCCTCGGCCGGCGTGACCCTGGCGACCGCGATGGCCTCGGCACTCACCCGCGCCCCCGTCCGCCGCGACGTGGCGATGACGGGCGAGATAACCTTGCGCGGCCGCGTCCTGCCCGTCGGCGGGGTCAAGGAGAAGCTGCTGGCGGCGCACCGCCTCGGCATCAACACCGTGCTCATCCCGAAGGAGAACGAGAAGGACCTGGAGGAGGTGCCCGAGGAGGTGAGGGCCGCGATGACCGTCCAGCTCGTCGAGACGATTGACGACGTGCTGGCGCTCGCCCTCGAAGACTCGTGCCCGACGAACGTCGGCCCCACCGACGGCGAGACGGCCGGCGCCCCGCCCGTCTGGACCACCGAGCAGCCCTCGGCCGGCGGCAGCCCTTCTTCGCTCGCCGAGTGAGCGGCGCCCATCAGCGAAGCGCCCGCGCGTCCCTCAGCCTTCGAGGGGACGCGCGGGCGCTTCACTTATCTCGCGCCCCGCGGTTGACACCCCGGCGGCCCCGCCTGTAAAGTTCGCTTTCCCGGCACACCAACAGCAGACGCGCTGAAAGTTCTAGGACAAAGACTGCGTCCACGCTAGACGGCCCCGCCACCACCCTGGCGGCCGGCTCGCCGGAACCGCTTCTGTTACACCCAACCAACCCCCTTCGAGGAGAATCCCGAATGGCCGACAAAGAGAAGAGCGCCGAACTGATTATGAAGCTCTACGAACTGCGGCGCGAGGAGGTCATGCGCCAGGCCCGCAACTGGTTCTTCACCTTCAACCCCGACAGCATCGAGGACGTTTTCAAGGAGGCGACCGGCCCGAACAACGCCTTCTACCGCATGGTGACGAGCTACTGGGACATGGCCTGCGCGTTCGTCAACCACGGCGCCATAGACGAGGAGATGTTCAACGACGCGAACCAGGAGCACAACTTCGTCTACTCCAAGATTCAGCCCTTCATCGCGGAGATTCGAGCCAAGACGGGGCCGAAGTACATGGCCCACCTCGAACAGGTCGTGATGCGCCAGCCCGAGGCCGAGACGCGCCTCGAAGAACTGCGCAACATGGCCCGCCAGATGGCGGCGGCCCGCGCGGCCGGCGCCGCCGGGCAGGCCGAGGCCGACGCGGCGAACGCCTAAGCGGGTGCCGGGTGTCAGGTGCCGGGCGCCGGTAACG
>DATHBF010000352.1:0-2094 GCA_035296285.1 Pyrinomonadaceae bacterium
GTCCCGTTCGTCTAGTGGCCTAGGACACCGCCCTTTCACGGCGGCGACACGGGTTCGACTCCCGTACGGGACGCCACTCTTAAAAAGAGGTCCGGGAAGGCGCGGGCGTCAGCGACGCTCCCTTCGGACGAGGATTTCTGAGAGAGGCCGCCGACGCCCCAGCCGCTTTTGGACGGGCCGCGGCCTCTTCGGCTTTTCTGGTAAAGGTTCTAAGGATGTTTAGACGTTTCGCCGCTTTCGCCTTCGTCGCGCTCGCCGCGCTCGTCGCCTCGGCCGCTCCCGCGCCGCAGGCGGGGGGCGACGTGGTTTTGGTCCTGCCCTTCGAGAACACCTCGTCGCAGAGGGAGTTCAACTGGGTGGGCGAGAGCTTCGCCGACTCGCTCGCCGACCTGCTCGGCGCGCACGGCCTGAAGGTGGTCTCGTCGGACGCGCGCGAGCTTGCCTACCAGCGCCTCCGCCTGCCGCTGACGGTGCTGCCCTCGCGCGCCACCGCCATCAAGCTCGCGCAGCAGGCCGGCGCCACGCTCGTCGTCCAGGGCACTTACGAAGTCACGCCCGCGCCCGACGAGAAGACCATCGCCAAGCTCGTCGGCTCGGCCCGCATGGTCCGCGTCAACGAGGGGCGCATCGCCGGCAAGCCGATGGCCGACGGCCGCTGGGCCACGCACGAGTTCTTCTTCGGCGACGCGCTCGTCAACCTCCAGAGCGTGCAGGGCAAGCTGGCCTACCAGATTCTCTACGAGCAGGACGACAAGCTGCCCTTCTCGATGATCTCGGTCGTCGAGCAGGCGACGAAGGTCCCGCCGAAGGCGTTCGAGGGGCTCGTCAAGGCCACGATGACCGACGACGGCGAGAAGAAGGAAGCCTACCTCACCAACGCCATGCGCGAGTTCGAGCGTGCCAACCCGGGCAGCGTCTACAAGCAGGCGGCCTTCGAGCTGGGCCACCTCAACTTCCAGAAGAAGGAGCGCAAGAAGGCGGCCGACTTCTTCTCCATGCTCCAGCCGCGCGACCCGCACTACGCCGAGGCCGCCTTCTACGCCGCACTCGCCTACTGGCAGCTCGGCGAGACGCAGAGCGCGCTCGACGTGCTGATGCCGCTCGTCACCACCACGCCGTTGACGAGCATCTACAACAACCTCGGCGCCGTCGCAGCGCAGGCCGCGCGCCTTGAGAAGAACGAGGCCCGGCGCGAGAGCCTCATCAAGCAGGCGACCGGCGTGCTCTCGCGCGCCGCCGACTCCGCGCCCGACGACCCCATGGTCCGCTTCAACTACGGCTACGCCCTAATGCTGGCCGGCAAGCACGCCGAGGCGGCCGAGCAGTTCCGCGAGGTCGTCAAGATCAACCCGCGTGACCCGCAGGCCGTCTTCCTCCTCGCCAAGATGCAGGAGAAGGCGGGCCAGGCCGAGCCGGCCGCCGCCAACGACAACGAGGCGCGCAAGATTTACCAGGAGTACGCCAAGGCGCAGACCGAGTGGATGCAGTCGCAGACCGCCTCCCTCATCGGCGTCCGCATGCGCGGCGACTTCAACCGCGCCGACCTCATCGCGCAGCAGGGCGAGGCCGACAGGGCGAAGGAGGTGGTCGAGACTGCCAGCGCACAGGGGCTCCTCGCCCGCGCGCGCGAGTCCTACGAGGCCGGCCGCGACGACGAGGCGCTCTCGGACCTGCGCAACGTCGTCCGCATCGAGCCCAACAACGCCGAGGCTTACCTCCTGACGGGCCGCATCTACCAGCGCCGCGGCGAGCTGGTGCCGGCCATCAACCAGCTCAAGACCTCCGTCTTCTGGGACACCGACCGCAAGCTCATCGACGCGCACATCCTCCTCGGGCGCATCTTCCTCGAACGCGGCGACCGCGCGCAGGCCACCGCCTACGCCCACAGCGCCATGCAGATCGACCCGAACAACCAGGAGGCCATCGCGCTCCAGCGTCAGGTGCAGGTCGGCATCAAGTAGCAGTCCGAGGAAGAAGGGGCGACGTTGATGAAGGAATCGCCCCTTCACTTCAACTCCGAGTCCAACGACTTCGGCTTTGTCTATGAGTCGGAGAAGCTCCGATGACTTCCTTAGGCACTATTCTCATTGTCAT
>DATHBF010000353.1:0-8468 GCA_035296285.1 Pyrinomonadaceae bacterium
GCGGTCGAGGTTGTTCTCCTCGGCGAGCCTGCTCTTGAGCGTGTAGACGCGCGAGAGGATGCGGCGGGCGCCGTAGTTGTCGGGGTCTATGCGGACGGCCGCCAGGCCCTCCTGTTCGGAGAGTTGGAGGTCGTCGAAGAAGAGTGCGACTTCGGCGAGGGCGGTGCGCGCCTCGGCGAGCGTCGGGTCGGCGTCGGCGGCCTGCTGGAAGGCGGCCTGCGCGCGCTTCAGAGTATCGAGGCTGGCGCCGCCTCCGCGGACTGCCGTGAAGTGTCGCTGGCCTTCGAGGAGTTTGGCGTAGGCGAGCGCGCGCCGCTCGCGCTGCGAAGGCTGCGGCGACGCCGCGGGGTTTTGCGCCGCGGCGGGCTGCGCGAGGGCGGCCGGCGCGGCCGCGAAGAGGAGCAGGAGGGCGCAGGCGAGGAGCGCCGCAGGCGTCCGCGCGTCCGAGCCGCTGTGAGAAATGAGCTTCACGCGGTTGATCCTTTCGCGGCGTCGCGGCCGGGCTCGCCGGCTTCGTCGGCCGTCGCCTCGACGACGCGCCTCCAGGCCGCGCGGCTCGGGTAGGCGTAGAGCAGCACGGCGACGGCGACGGCCCCGGCGTAAACCATCTCGATGCCGGAGCCGGTGGCGACGCTGATGGCGAAGCCCATCAGGGCGACGGCCGCGCCGACGAGCGCCACCTCGACCGTCGTCTTCTGCAAGGTGGCGAGCAGCCCCGAAGGGCCGCGCAGCGCGGCGATGTCCTGGAGCCGCATCGAGGCGAAGCGCGTGCGGCGGAAGTAGATGGCGCCGATGGCGAAGAAGGCGATGCCGATGCGGAGGGCGAAGATGAGCTGCGGGTTGTAGCTCTGCGGCGCGCTGACGAGGCCCGTGAGCGCGAGCGTGGTGAGCAGAAGCGTGAGCGCGAGCACGCCCCACACCACCCGCGCGGCGGCGGCGTGGCGGCGCGCCAACTCGTCATGTGTGCTCACGGCGCTCTCCGGCACGGCTCGGATTCCTAACGGGGGATGCGAAAAATTCTAGCACCCGGCTACTAAAAGACAAAAGAAGGTTTTGGGTGTTAGGTTTTGGGTGCCGGGTAAAGACAAGTTGCTTCTACCCGGCACCCAAAACCTAACACCCAAAACCTTCTCTCCCTGTTTACGGCTTGGCGCTGCCGGCGGGCGGGGCCGTGGCCGGCGTGGTCGGCTGCGTGGCCGGGGCGCGGGTCGGGTCGCTGCCGGAGGCCGGCGGGCCGGGGCGCGTCGGCTCGGCGCTCACCTTGTCGCCGGCCGGCTTCGGCTTGGGCTGCGAGGCCGGCGGCAGGGGCCGTACGTCACGCGCGGGGGCGGTGCGGCGGATGGGGTTGGTGTTGTAGTTGGCGGGCAGCGTGCCGCCGTTGGCGATCACGTCGGCGATGATGTCGTTGCCCTTGCTGCTCTGGCTGATGATGACGCCGTCCTTGTTGACCGTCTTCGGCACGACGCCGCTGATCTCCTGCATCAGGCCGCCGAAGAAGCCGAGCCCCTCGGGCTCTTCGAGGACGGCGTCCTTGGCCGTCTCGGGCACCTGCGCGCCGATGGTCGCCAGCCGCTCCTTCGCCTTGTCGGTGAAGTCGCTGTTCGGGCGCGTGCGCACGAGCTGCTGGAAGTACTTGGCGGCCTCGTCCGGCTCCTCCTCCTCCATGTAGGTCGTGCCGAGACGGAAGAGCACTTCGGCCATGCGCGAGAAGTGCGGGTACTTCTCGACGATCTCGCGGTAGCGCGACTGCGCGCCCTTCAGGTTGTTGGCGGCCTTGCGGTAGAACTTCTCGTAGTAGTGGTTGCCGACGAACAGGTTGTGCATGGCGAGGTTCTCCTGAACCTCGTCGAGGCGGACTTCCACGTCGGGGCGGAGCGAGGAGTTCGGGAACTGCTGCATGAAGGCTTTGAGGCGCTGCTCGGCCTTGCGCGCCGGCCCCATCTCGCGGTCGGGCAGGCCCATGCGGCGCATCTCGACCTCGGCCATCTTGAGCATCACGTCGTCGGCGAGCGGGTGCGTCGGGAAGAACGTCACCCAGTCCTGGTAAGCCTGGCCGGCCTGGATGAGCGCGCTGGTCGTGCCTTCGAGGTAGAAGGTGTCGGCGATGGCGAGCTTGGCGAGCGGCAGGTAGACCGAGTCGGGGTAGGTGTTGATGACCACGCCGAAGAGCGAGCGGGCCGTCTCGTAGTTGTCGTCGCGCGCCTCCTTGGTCGCCTCCTCGAACAGCTCGCGGTCGCGGCCCGGCGCGACGGTGCCGACCAGCTCGTCGTACTTCTCGTCGTTGCCGCCCCGGCCGAGGATGCGGCCGAAGAAGCCCTTCTTCTTCTTCTCGGGCTTGGCGGCGGCGGCCGCGGCCGGGTTCGTGCGGCGGTCGCGCGCCGTGTCGCGCATGGCGACCTGGACGCGCGTGTCGAGGTCGGTGAGCGCCGTCTCAAGGCGGTCGATGTCGGTCGTGTCGTAGCGCTCGGCCTTCTGCTGCTTGGAGTGGAGGTCGTTGACTTCGCTCAGGAGCGAGCCGGCCTCCTTCTCAAGACCGCCGAGGCGCAGGCGGGGGTCGTCGCCGGTGGCGTCAGCGCCCGCGTCCTTCGCGTTGAGGCCCGCGATGGCGCTGTTGAGCGTGCGGCGCATGGTCTCAAGGCGCGAGCGCAGGACTTCGAGGCGCTGCATGTGGGAGAGCTGCGACTGCTGGCGCGCGGCGCGGCCGAGGGCGGAAGGCGCCGGCACGGCCCCGGCCGCGAGCACGGCACACAGGACGCCCAGGACGACTTTGCGAAAACGCATGTGTAAAACCTCCAAAAACTATCAGACGAGTTGGACCGCCGCGTTGAGTAGCTCGCGGACGGCGCGGGTCGGGTCTTCCTGGCCGTAGACGGAGGTGCCGGCGACGAAGATTTCCGCCCCGGCGGCCGCCAGACGGCCGATGTTCTCTTTGTCCACCCCGCCGTCCACCTCGATGCGGACCGGCAGGCCCCTCTCGCGGATGGTCTGGCTGAGGCGTCGGATTTTTTCCACTGAGGTCGGGATGAACTGCTGCCCGCCGAAGCCGGGGTTGACCGACATGACGAGGACATAATCCGCGAATTGCAGGGCCTCGTCCAGCGCCGAGAGCGGGGTCGCCGGGTTGATGACGATTCCCGCCTGGCCGCCGGCCTTGCGGATGCTCGTCAAGGTCCGGTGGATGTGCGCGTCAACCTCGATGTGTACGGAGACCATGCGCGCGCCGGCCTCGACGAACTGCTCCGCGTACCGCCCCGGCTCGGAAATCATTAGATGCGCGTCCAGGGGCAAACGGGTGGCTCGGGCGAGCGAGCGAACGACGGGCAATCCGACCGTGATGTTGGGCACGAAATGGCCGTCCATCACGTCCACGTGGATGATGGTGGCCCCGCCGCGCTCGGCAGCCGCGACCCCCTCGCCGAGCCGCGTGAAATCAGCCGAAAGGATTGAAGGCGCTATCTCGACCATCTGAAATTCTCTCCGCGGGCCGCTAGGGGTTCGGGCGCCGGTTCGCGTTGGCGGGCCGCGGCGGGCTCGTGTTGCGCGGGGCGGCCGAGTTCGTGTTGACCGTGCGCGGCCGGTTGGCGTTCATGTTCGAGTTGCGGGGGCCGGCCGAGTTCGAGTTCGCGGGGCCGCCCGAGTTGCGCTGCGAGCCGTTCCTCGTGGAGCCGTTCGAGTTGGCGGCCGCGTTGGAGTTGGCGGCGCCGTTCGAGTTGGCGTTCGAGTTCCGGTTCGTGTTCCTGGGCCGGCGGCTGTTGGAGTTGCCGTTCTTGTTCTCGACGATGGCCTGTGTGCCGCGCTCCTCGCGCCGCTCCTCGGCGACCGTCTCGTCGGGTGGCTTCTCGCCCTCCTTGGGGGCGCGGCTGACGACGACGGCGACGGTCTGGCCGGCCTTGATGACCTCGCCGGGGCGCGGCGACTGGTCGAGGATGACGCCGGGCGGCACGTCCGGCTTGTAACGCTTGGCGCGCTCGCGGATGTCGAGGCCGGTGCGGGCGAGTTCGGTCTGGCCGTCGAAGTAGGACTTGTTGACCACTTCGGGGACTTTGATATCGGGGCTGCGCAGCGAGAGGTAGACCGTCAACAGCAGTCCGAAGGCGAAGGCGATGGCGACGAGGCCGACGACCGCGAGCTTGCCGAACGCCGACAGGACTTTCCTCAGAGCCACTAACCTTTTGCTGCCTTTCTCGCTGTACGCTGGGGGGATTCGGCGCGGCGCAAACGCGCGGCCTGCAACCAGATGCGGCAGTCTAACACCCGGTCGCACGGGCCGCAAGGAACCGTAAATCCTTATTCACGAGAGAGCGCCGCGACGTAGAAGCCGTCGGCGTCGTCTCTGTGCGGCCAGGTGCGCGCGGCGCCGTCGGGGAGCAGGATGGAGTCGGGCGCGGGCGAAGCCCTGACCTGTCTGAAGTCCCGGTGCGAGTCGAGAAAGGAGGCCACGACAGCCTCGTTCTCATCCTTCTCGACGGAGCAGGTGGAGTAGACCAGGAGGCCGCCGGGGCGCACGACGCGCGCGGCCTCCGAGAGAATCCCGCGCTGCACTCTGGAAAGCTCAATGATGTCTTCCGGCCGCAGCCGCCAGCGAATCTCGGGGTTGTGGCGCAGCGTGCCCGTCCCCGTGCAGGGCGCGTCAACGAGGATGCGGTCGAAGGCGCCCTCCTCGAAGGGCAGCGCCGCCAGCGCGTCGAGCGCGACGGTCCTGACGCCGCGCACGCCGAGCCGCGCGCAGGACTCCTCGACGATTCTCAAACGGTGCTCGTGCAAATCCCCTGCGGCGACGAGCGCGCCGTCTCCGGCCAGCGCGGCGATCTGAGTCGTCTTGCTGCCGGGCGCGGCGCAGGCGTCGAGCACGCGCTCGCCCGCGCGCGCGCCGAGGACGTGCGCGACGAGCTGCGAAGCCTCGTCCTGCAAGTAGACGAGCCCGCCGGCCGCGAGCGCGCGCAGGGCCGCGCCGGCCGCGTCGCCTTCGGCCCGAAAGGCTCCGGGCGCGACGCGCGAAGGCCCGACGCGAACGCCCGCCGCCCGCAGTCTCTCTAAAGCCGACCCGTCTGCGTCCTTAAGGTTGTTCACGCGGAAGGAGGCGGGGGCCGGCTCGTTGTTGGCGCGCGCGAAGGCTTCCGCCTCGGCCGGGCCGAACTCGGCGGCCCAACGCCGGACGAGCCAGAGCGGGTGAGAAGTCCCGACAGCAATCTTCTCAAGAGGGTCGCTGGTAAGAGTCGAGGGGTCGAACTCCGTCTCGCGGGCCGCGCGGCGCAGGACGGCGTTGATGAAGGGCGCGGCCGAGCGCAGGCGGTGGAGGTGCGCGAGGTTGACCGACTCGTTGACGGCGGCGCGCGCCGGCACGCGCGAGAGGAACCTGAGTTGATAGAGCCCGAGCCGCAGGGCGCGAAGGGCCGGCGGGTCGAGCTTGTCAACCGAGCGCCCGGCGAAGTGTTCGATAGCACGGTCGAGCCAGAGGCGGCGGCGCAGCACGCCGAGCACCAGCTCGTAACAGAGCCCGCGGTCTTCCGCGGCCAGCGCACCCGTCGTGTTCGCCAGCAGCGGCGCCGCGAACGAGCCCTCCTCTTCGACGCGCCTCAGAATCTCGAACGCCGCCCGTCGCGCCGCCGACACCTCGCGCGTCTCGCGCCCGCCCGCCCCCGAGCCCTTCGCAGCCCGCCCGCCCACCCCGCTCACCCGAGCCTTTCGCCAACGCGGAGGCGCGCGCCGTTCAGGAAGTCGCGCGCCCTCATGCGCTGCTTGCCCTCGGGCTGCAACTCTTCGAGGCCGAGCGCGGTCCCGCCCCCGCACGCGACGACCAGCTCGTCGCCGCGCGCCCTGACGACTTCGCCCGCCTCGCGGTCGTCGCCGCCCGCGTCGGTCGGCGTCGCGTGCCAGATGATGAGACGCCGGCTGTCGTGAGTCGTGTGCGCGTTCGGCCAGGGCTGGAGGCCGCGGACGCGCCGCTCTATCTCGGCGGCCGTCAGCGTCCAGTCAACGAGCCCGTCCTCCCTCTTGAGGATGGGAGCGAGCGTCGCGTGCGTGTCGTCCTGCGGCCGCGGCCCTATCTCGTGGAAGCGTGAGAGCGTTTCACTCAAAAGCTCCGCGCCGTCGCGCGCGAGGCGTTCGAGCAGTCGCGGCGTCGTCTCCGTGGGGCCGATGAGCGTCGGCCGCTGCAAGAGCACGGGGCCGGTGTCGAGACCTTCGTCCATGAGCATCGTCGTGACGCCCGTCTCGCGCTCGCCGCGGACGATGGCCCAGTTGACGGGCGCCGCGCCGCGGTACTTCGGCAGCAGGGAGAAGTGGACGTTGACGCAGCCGAGCCGCGGCGCGCGCAGGAACGTCGGCGGAAGTATGCGCCCGTACGCGACGACCACGGCCGCGTCCGCCCGCCCCGACTCGAACAACTCCAGCGCCTCCGCCGTCTTTATCTTCGACGGCTGCCTGACCGTCAACCCCTTCTCCAGCGCGTACTCCTTCACGGGCGACGCCTTCAGCTTCCCTCCCCTGCCCGCCGGCCGGTCGGGCTGCGTCCACACGGCCGCCACCTCGTGGCCGTCCTCGACGCAACGCCGCAACGTCGGCACCGCCGATTCCGGCGTGCCCATGAAGATTATGCGCATGGGAAAGCTTAAATCGCTCCTCGCTTCTCCTTGTTCGAGTAGCCGGGGCGGATTTTTTCGGAGACGAGTTTGGCCTGGAGGAAGAGGCCGAGGTAGTCGCGGCCGCCGGCCTTGGAGTCGGTGCCCGACATGTTGAAGCCGCCGAAGGGGTGGACGCCGACGAGCGCGCCCGTGCACTTGCGGTTGAGGTAGAGGTTGCCGACGTGGAACTCGCGGCGGGCGCGTTCCAGCTTTTCGGGGTCGTTCGTGTAGACCGCCCCGGTCAGGCCGTACTCGGTGTCGTTGGCGATGCGCAAGGCGTCGTCGAAGTCTTCGGCACGGATGCAGGCGAGGACGGGGCCGAAGATTTCCTCCTGCTCGACGCGGTCGCCGGGCTTCACGTCGGCGAGCACGGTCGGCTCGATGTAGAAGCCCTGCTCGCCGTCGCTGCCGCCGCCCGCGATGAGGCGCCCGCCGTCCTCCTGCCCCCACTCGATGTAGCGGCTGATGTTCTTGAAAGCCTTCTCGTTGATGACGGCGCTCATGCTGGTCGAAGGGTCTAGCGGGTCGCCGACCTTGAGCTTCGCCGTGCGCTCGGCGATGCGGCCGAGCATCGAGTCGTACACGTCCTGGTGGATGATGGCGCGCGAGCAGGCCGAGCACTTCTGCCCCTGAAAGCCGAAGGCCGAGGCGACGACGCCCGCGGCCGCGTCGTCCAAGTCCGTGTCGGAGTCAACGATGATGGCGTCCTTGCCGCCCATCTCGGCGACGACTCGCTTGATCCAAAGCTGCCCCTTCTGCGCCTTCGCCGCGCGCTCGTTGATGCGCAGGCCCACCTCCTTCGAGCCGGTGAAGGCGACGTAGCGCGTCTTCGGGTGATCGACTATCACGTCGCCGACCTCCGCGCCCGCGCCGACGAGGAAGTTGACGACGCCGGGCGGCATCCCCGCTTCTTCGAGCAGCTCGAAGAACTTGTAGGCGATGGCCGGCGCGTCGGACGAAGGTTTAAGAACGACCGTGTTGCCCGTGACGACCGAGGCGACCGTCATCCCGGCCATGATGGCGAGCGGGAAGTTCCAGGGCGGGATGACGACGCCGACGCCGAGCGGGATGTATTCGAGCCGGTTGTCCTCGCCCTCGATGCGCGTCAGGGGCTGCTCGCCCGCGTAGCGCAGCATCTCGCGCGCGTAGAAGTCGCAGAAGTCGATGGCCTCGGCCGTGTCGCCGTCGGCCTCGGGCCACGTCTTGGCGACCTCGTGGACCATCCAGGCCGAGAAGTAGTGGCGGCGCTCTCTCAGCAGCGAGGCGACGCGGAAGAGGAGGTCCGCGCGCTGGTGCGGCAGCACGCGGCTCCACGTCTTGAAGGCTTCCGCGGCGCGTTCGACCGCGGAGCGCGCAAGCTCCTGCGTCGCCTTGTGGAAGCGGCCGACCGTCTCGGTCTTCTTCGCGGGGTTCAAGCTTTCGAGAAGGTCGCCGGTGGTGACGCGCTCGCCGCCGATGACGAGCGGGTACTCGCGCCCGAGTTCGCCGCGCACGCGCTCCAGCGCCTCGCGCATCTGGCGCGCGTTCTCCTCGACGCCGAAGTCTGTAAAAGCCTCGTTGCGGAATTCGTCCTGCTGCATCTGCTGCATGGCCTGCTCCTTAAATGTGGACGTATGAAGGTTTGTTTTGGGGGAATGCTATCACAACCGAAAACGAAAAGCGCGGCCGCGGGACTTGCGTTCCACGCGGCCGCGCGCGCCGGCACGTTCTGTTTACGGGGGCGCTTAAACCCAGCGGCCCTGCTTCTGTAGCCTCTTGATCTTGCGGCGCGCGAGTTCGCGCTTGAGCGGCGTGGTGCGGTCGAGGAAGACGACGCCGTCGCAGTGGTCCGTCTCGTGGAGCATG
>DATHBF010000354.1:0-10239 GCA_035296285.1 Pyrinomonadaceae bacterium
CAGAAGGCGTTCAACTACCGCACCGAGCCCATGTGGAAGCGCATGGACTACCGGCCGGACCTGCACCTGAGCTGCGGCGAGAAGGACGAGTTCGGCAACACCATCATGGAATGCACGCGCAACATCGACTTCACCAGGTCGCTGTCGAATACGCAGGTGGGCGGCGACCCCGTCACCCCCATCTTCACGGCGCGCGCCGGCCAGCAGGTCCGGTTCCGCGTCCTCCACCCGGGCGGCCACGCCCGCAACAACGTGTTCCAACTGCACGGCCACATCTGGGAGGAGGAGCCCTACGCCTCCAACTCGACCGTGCTCGGCCAAAACCCGCTCTCCGAATGGAAGGGCTCGCAGTACGGCGTCGGGCCGGGCAGCCACTTCGACGTGCTGCCCAAGTACGGGGCCGGCGGTAAGTTCGCACGGCCGGGCGACTACCTCTACCGCGACCAGGGCTCGTTCCCGTTCGACGGCGGCCTGTGGGGCATCTTCAGGGTCGAGCAGTAAGCACGCCCGCCACCCGTTCAGACGCCGCGGCGGCCCGCAGTCATCAACCGACTGCGGGCCGCCGCGGCGTCTGAAATTTATTTGTAACCGGGGCAACTCCGGCGGCGGCCGGTCATCAAAATCCCGTCGCACCAAGTAAGCGCAGCCGCCCGACCGGCTCACCCTTAATCTTTCCTTCTCGTCACAGCGCAAACAGTCATTTCAAGGCGGGTTAACTGACGCGGGCCTTCGTCTGTCAGCAGGCGTCCATACATTCATCCCCGCGGTCAGCGGTTATCGTCTCAGTTCAAGCAAGGGGGCCCTCGCAACGGGCAGCCTTACCACTCACTAACCTGCCTGATAACATTTCGGAGGAAGAATGAAGAAAGTTTTCGCGTTCGTTATGACCTTCGCGCTCGGCGCGGCGGCCCTCACGCCCTCGCTCGTTCAGGGCCGCGGCCCCGTCAAAGATGATGGGGGCAAAGAGAAGTACAAGGCCGGCGAAATCCTCATCCAGTTCAAAGCCGGCGCCACGCCCGAAGACATCGCCGCCGCACGCAGCTCCGTCGGCGCCTTCACCAAAAAACAGCTTAAGAAGGCCGAGCGCCTCGCCGCCAAGGGCGACCTCGAACTCGCCGACATCAAGAGCGGCCTCTCCGTCGAGCAGGCCGTCCAGATCATCGAGGCGCAACCGGCCGTCGCCTTCGCCGAGCCCAACTGGCTCGTGCGCCACCAGGCCGCCTCAACCGACACCTACTACACGAACGGCAACCTGTGGGGCATGTACGGCGACGCCAGCAGCCCCGCCAACCAGTTCGGCAGCCAAGCCGCCGAGGCGTGGGCGCGCGGCAGCGTCGGCAGCAACTCGGTCTACGTCGGCGTCATCGACGAGGGCATTGACCCCCTCCACGTTGACCTGGCCGCCAACATCTGGACCAACCCCTTCGACCCCGTTGACGGCTTGGACAACGACGGCAACGGCTACGCCGACGACGCGCACGGCTGGGACTTCTTTCAGGACAACAGCTCCGTCTACGACGGCGCGCGCCCGAGCGATTACGAGACGGACCTGCACGGCACGCACGTCGCCGGCACCATCGGCGCGCTCGGTAACGGCCGCGGCGTCGTCGGCGTCAACTGGAACGTGACGATGATCTCGGGCAAGTTCCTCGGCCCCGACGGCGGCTCCGTCGCCGACGCCATCGCCGCCGTCAACTACTTCGTGGACCTCAAGACGCGCCACGGCCTCAACCTCGTCGCGCTCAACAACTCGTGGGGCGGCGGAGGCTACTCGCAGGCGCTTCACGACGCCGTCATCCGCGCCGCCAAGGCCAACATCCTCTTCTTCGCGGCGGCCGGCAACGGCAACCTCGCCGGCATCGGCCAGAACAACGACTCCAAGCCGAGCTACCCCTCGAACTACAACACGACCGTAGGGACTTCGACCGAGTCGGCGGCCGCCTACGACGCCGTCGTCGCCGTCGCCGCCCTGACCAGCACGGGCGCGCTCGCCAAGTACTCCAACTACGGCGTCACGAGCGTGGACATCGGCGCGCCGGGCAGCGGCGTCTGGTCCACCTCGCCCAACAACACCCTGACGCGGCTCGACGGCACCTCGATGGCGACGCCGCACGTCACAGGCGGCGCGGCCCTCTACGCCTCGACGCATCCCGGCGCGACCCCGCAGCAGATCAGGGCCGCCATCCTCGGCACGGGCGTCTCGACCTCCTCGCTCGTCAACAAGACCGTGACGGGCAGGCGGCTCAACGTCAGCACCTTCTGACAACTCGTTGGACGGCCGACGGCAAAAGAGGGGGCGGGCCTTCACTGGCCCGCCCCCTCTCCGTTTGTCCGGCCGCTGCTTCGCCGTCAGGGGTCGCACGCCTCGCGCCGTCCGAGGGCGGCGGCGACGAGCTTGAGAATCTCGGAAGGCAGGAAGGGCTTGGCGATGACGCCGACGGCGCCGAGGTCGCGGGCGCGGGCGAGGATCTCCGGCGTGCCGTAGGAGGTGATGAGGATGACGGAGCCGCCGACGCCGCCCTCGCGGAAGGCGCCGAGCACTTCGAGGCCGTCCATGTCCGGCAGGCGCAGGTCCGTGATGGTGACGCGGAACCGTGCGCGGCGGGCCTGCTCTAGCCCCTCGCGCCCGCTGGCGGCGACGACGACGGCGAAGCCCTCATCCTCCATAATCATCCGCAGCGCGTCGGCCACGCTCGGCTCGTCGTCGATGACGAGCACACGCTCGACCTCGCCCGCACTCTCGTCAACGCACGCCGGACACATACAGCCTCTCCCGAAACGACCCGAACAGACGTTTGATAACGACCACGCCTGTCGGCACGGTTCGCTGCTCTACGAACCGCTGCCGGGAGCCGACTCCGGGTAGAGTGGGCAAACGCCGTTCCGCGGACTTTTGAGTGATTTGGGCGAAAAAGGGAGGGCCGCCGCCGCGGGCGTGTTTCGGGTTGAATCAAGCGGGCCGGCGCCGTGCATCAGCGCAAAACAAGGGGCCGGGGGCCGGAGGGCTTTCAGGGGGCCGCGTCGCCGCCCCCCTCTTCGCCGTCGGGCGCCGAGGCCATGAGCCCGAATTTTTTGAGCTTGCGGTAGAGCGTTGGGCGGTGGTAGTCGAGAATCTGCGCGGTCTTCTTGACGTTCCCGCCCGTGCGTTCGAGCGTCTGCGCGATGGCCTCGCGCTCTATCTCCTCCATCGTCAGAAAGGGCGGGATGACGCAGCGGTAGTCCGACGACTCCGAGCCGTGGAGCTGCTCGGGCAAGTCCTCGGGCATCACCTGCTCGCCCTGCGCGAAGAGGACGGCGTGCTCGACGACCGACTCCAGCTCCCTCACGTTGCCGGGCCAGTCGTAGCGGGCGAGGAGCGCGTAGGCGGCCTGCGAGATGCCGCGCAGGCGCTTGCCGTACTTCTCCGAGTAGCGGAGCAAAAAGTGCTCGGCGAGCAGCATCACGTCGTCCGCCCTCTCGCGCAGGGGCGGCACGCGGACCTTGATGGTGCTGATGCGGAAGTAGAGGTCTTTGCGCAGTGTCCCTTCACGAATCATCTGCGCCGTGTCGCGGTTGGTCGAGGAGATGAGGCGGAAGTCAACGGGCAACTCCTGCTCGTCGCCCAGGCGGCGCAGGCGGCGGTCCTGGAGGACGCGCAGCAGCTTCGTCTGCAAGTGCGCGGGCATCTCGGCTATTTCGTCGAGGAGGAGCGTGCCGCCCCCGGCCGCCTCTATCAGCCCGCGCTTGTCGCGGTCGGCGCCGGTGAATGCACCCCGGCGGTAGCCGAACAGCTCGGACTCTATCAGCTCCGAAGGCAGCGCGGCGCAGTTGATGCGGATGAATGGGCGCTCGGCCCGCGCGCTCCGGCGGTGGAAGCCGGCGGCCACCAGCTCCTTGCCCGTCCCCGACTCGCCCTCGATGAGCACGGAGGCGTCGGAAGGGGCGGCCGTGCGGATGACCTCGTGAATCTGCCTCATCTTCGGGTGGCGGCCGATGAGTCCGAAGTCGTCGCCGTCGCCGAGCGCGCCCTTGAGCGCGCGGTTCTCGCTCTTGACGGCGCGGAACTGCAAGGCGCGGGCGGCCAGCGCCAGCGCCTGCTCGGGCGTGAAAGGCTTTTCGAGGTAGTAGAAGGCGCCGCCTTTGATGGCCTCGATGGCGAGGTCGAGCGAGCCGTGCGCCGTCATCAGAATCACTTCCGTCTCGGGCGAGTTGGCCTTGACGCGCGCCAGCAGCTCGATGCCGGTGCCGTCGGGCAGGCGCAGGTCCGTGAAGACGAGGTCGAAGGGGCGGCCCCCCAACAGCGCGTCGGCCTCGCCCACCGTCTTCGCTGACTCGACCCGGTGTCCGCGTTCTTCGAGGACGAGCGAGAGCGCCTCGGCGATGCTCTCCTCGTCGTCAACCACGAGAATCCTGTTAGACGGCATCGGCGCCCCCCTCCCCTGCCAACTCGACCCGGACGGTCGTGCCCGCGCCGGGGCGGGTCTCGATGGTGATGGCCCCGCCGTGCTGCTCGATGATCTTCTTCGCATACGGCAGGCCGAGGCCGAGCCCCTGGCTCTTCGTCGTGTAGAAGGGCTCGAAGATGTTGCGGACCTGCTCATCCGTCATCCCCGTGCCGGTGTCGGAAATATCGAGGCGGGCGGACCCCGCCTCGCCCTTCGTCCTGACGGCGAGCGTGCCGCCCGACGGCATCGCCTGGACGGCGTTGAGGGCGAGGTTCAGCAGCGCCGAGCGGACCGACGGCTCGTCTATCAAGGCCGGGCAGCCGGCCTCGTCCAGTTCGAGCCGCTGCTCGACGCGGCCGGCTTCGATGTGCGGCCTGAGCAGTTGCAGCACGTCGCCGACGACGCGGTTGAGGTCGGCGGGGCGCGGGCGGAGGCTGACGGGCCGCGCGAAGTCAACCACCTGGTTGACGGTGTCGGTCAGGTGGTTGATGGTGTTCACGATCTTGTCTATGAGCCCCAGCTCGCTCTCCGCGAGCTTGCCCGCGACCTTGCCGCGCAGGTGCATGGCGTAGAGCAGGATGCCGGCGAGCGGGTTCTTGACCTCGTGCGCGACCTGCGCGGCGGCCCGCCCGAGGGCGGCGATCTTCTCCTGGTGCGCGAGTCGTTCCTGCATCCCGCACAGCCGCTCGGCGGCCTCGCGCTCGGCCGTCATGTCCTTGATGACGCCGAGGTGGCCGACGAGCTGGCCGCCGCGCCCGCGGATGGGCGTGACGGCGAGCGAGGCGACGAACGTCGCGCCGTCCGCGCGCCGCAAGCGCACCTCGGCGCGGTGACGGCCGCTCGTGTCGGCCCCGCGCACGCCCTCGCCGAAGACCTCCCTCAGATACTGCTCGTCGTCCGGGCCGGACATCGTGCAGGGCTCCCGCCCGACCGCCTCCTCGGCCGCGTAGCCGAACATGGTCTCGGCGCCGCGGTTGAAGAGCGTGATGCGCCCCCCGGTGTCGGTGGCGACGATGGCGTACTCGGTCGAGCTGTCGAGCACGAGGTTGAGGAAGTCGTGCGCCTCGGCCAGCTCGGCCGTGCGCTCGGCGACGCGGGCCTCCAACTCCCCGGCGTGACGCTTGATCTCGCTTTCGAGCCGGCGCTTCTCCTCCACGAGGTGCTTCTGCTCGACGGCCCTCGACACGGCCTTCAGCAGCGTCTCTTTCAGGATGGGCTTCGTGAGGAAGTCGTAGGCCCCGGCGCGGACTATCTCGGAGACGTTCGACGGGTTCGGCTCGCCCGTGATCATGACGACGGGCACGTATGAGTCGCGCCCCGCAAGCTCCCTGAGAAGGTCAAGGCCGCCGCGGCCGGGCAGAATGATGTCCACCACGGCGGCGTCCACGTCGGACTCTTCGAGGGCCGCCAGCGCCGAGTCGTAGTCGGCCGCCGCGACCGGCTCGTAGCCGCCGCGCCGCAGGAACTCCGCCATCGTCCAGCGCATGCTGGGCTCGTCGTCAACCAGCAGCACTCTTGGCATGTTCATGCTTGGCCTCACTGGCCGTCGCCGCGGGCAGCTCGACGACGAAGCGCGTGTAGGCGCCCGGCTCGCTCTCGACCGTGATGGTCCCGCCGTACTCGCGGACGATGCCGAAGCTCAGACTCAGGCCGAGGCCCGTCCCGCCCGTGCCCCGCCGCGTCGTGAAGAAGGGGTCGAAGACCTTGTCAACGTCCTCGCGCCGGATGCCGATTCCGTTGTCGTAGAACTCGACGCGCAAGGACTCCCCGCCCGGGCGCCCGGCGGCGCGCGCCGTCACGCGTAGCGCCTTCGGCCCCCCGGCCTTCGCACGCAGCGCGTGGTGCGCGTTGCTGATGAGGTTGATGAAGACCTGGCGGAGGCGCGAGGCGTCGGCCAGCACGGGCGGCAGGTCGTCTGAGGCGTCTATCTCAACCCCGACGCCGTC
Source organism: Pyrinomonadaceae bacterium (assembly GCA_035296285.1). GTDB lineage: Bacteria > Acidobacteriota > Blastocatellia > Pyrinomonadales > Pyrinomonadaceae > QHXN01. The sequence continues at coordinate 6,371 of DATHBF010000354.1, forward strand.
CTTGACGAGCTGGCGGCCGAACAGCGACATCGAGGCCGCGAGCACCTCGGCGAGGCCGACGCGGGTCAGCTCGTGCGGCCCCTGGCGCGCGAAAGTCAGCAGGCCGCGGACGATGCGCGCGATGCGCTCGCCCTCGTCAATGATGCCGTCTACCATCCGCCGCTGGTCATCCGTGCGGGCCACGCCGTCGTCCTTGAGGAGCTGCGCGTAGTTGATGATGCCGTTCAGCGGGTTGTTGATCTCGTGCGCCACGCCGGCCGATAGCTCCCCGATTGAGGCCAGCTTCGACGACTGGAAGAGCTGCCGCCGAATCTCCTCCTTCTCGGCTTCGAGCCGGCTCCGCTCCGTCAGGTCGCGGATGATAAGAATGATGAGCCTCTCGCCGTCGGCCCCAATCTCGTAGGTCGAGACCGCGGCCGGGATCGAGTTGCCGGCCGGCGTCCGCAGCTCCATCTCCACGTCGTCGCGCTCCCCGCCGCGGAGCAGGTCCGCGAGCGGGTCCGCGCCGGGGCCGCCATCGCCCGCGCTTATCAGGTCGTGGATGCTCCTGCCGACCATCCCCTTCGGCTGGCAGCCGAGGATTTCGCAGAACTTGTTGTTAACGTCCGTGAGGCGGTGGTCGTCGGCCTTCAGGACGCCGACCCCGTTCTTGGCGTGCTCGAACAGCTCGCGGTAGCGCTTCTCGCTGGCGAGGAGCCGCCGCTGCTGCTTGGCGACGATGCGCAGCAGCAGAGTGACGATGAGCACGTCCACCGTGGTCGAGATGAAGAAGTGCTCGATGCGCTGCTGGATGTAGTAGTGGGTGGCGGTGTCCGCCGGGAAGAGTTCGGCAACCCACTCGTAGAAAGGGTGCATGAAGAACTTCTCCCAGACGAGAATCACCACGGCCGTCACCAGCACGGTCAGGGCGGTGAAGAAGAGCACGACCTTCAGGCTGCCGAACTTCTTCGCCTCCAGCTCGTCCAATAACTTCATAGGTGCGCCCTCCGCGCCCCTTCTCAGGTGGGACCGAATCAAGACGACGCCGGACCCTTTTCATGAACATTACCCGCACCGAACGGTGCTCAGACGGCGCGAGGTCCGGAGCAGGGCTGGCCGTTTGCCGGGGTCACCCGGTGGCGGCGAGTTGACCGGCGGAAAGGGTTGTGATGGGTTGTGAACGTTAGGGGCCGCAAACCTTGAGGCGCCGGCTCGTTTAAGCGGGAACGCGACCGCGCCTCACACTAACTGAAGTATTAATCGCGCGTCCGCCGGGGGGGTGTCAGCTCTCTAAAGCGCAACGAGTGATGCACGACAACTGGAAGTGGGATGCTAGTTTTATAGCAATGGGCGTGTCAAGCTTTTTCGGCCCGCAGCCCCCGCCGTCGGTGGCATCGCCGGCAACCGGGGAAGCACTTACGGGCCTTTGGTCAATCGCCGTCGGAGGTTTCTGAAGTGTCTCCCGGCGACGATTCCGCGGCCAAAGAACTCAGGGCGCGTTCGAGCATGGCACGGTGCGCGGGATTGGTCGCGCGACTCAACTGGTCCTCCAGCCTCGCCCTTGAGAGCCTGAGTGACTCGTCGCGGGCCTTGCGCTCGCGGTCTTCAGGCGAGGACAGTTCCCGGCGGGCGCGTCGTGCCTCTGCCGCCTCCTGCTGTCGCTCCAACGCCTGCTCCATACTTTCGGCGAGGGCATCTCCATCCCAACCTGCCATACAAGCCCCTCCCTTCCCCGCGGCCGGATTTCACCCTTCATCATATCCCAGGAGGCCGACGGGCGGAAAACAGTGAACTTCGTAGCCATCCAACTACCCGACGAGTTTTCCAACACTTGGCGGCGTCACCCGGCATGCCCTTCCAGCGGTAGTGCATTAGCCGGGTGTTGCCAGGCACGTAATAAAGCGAAGGGTCCACGACTGACCGCTTTGTGTAGCCTCCGGCAGCGGCCCAACGACTTATACCCTTCATATATTATAAATCCCGACAACTCGGCTGTTTCATGAAACCTCCCTCGCTCAGTTGGCTTAAGACCCTTTATACGTAGTACCCGCGGCCCCTTCGACCGGCGGGCAATAAAATTATTGACCAGATGATATTCTGTCAATATAGTACGCAAAAGTAAGGCGAGATAGGACGAGATATAAGAGGATTTTTACGGCGAGGTAGTCATCGAAGGAGGGTTTGTTGAGTTGGCCACCCCTGAGTATATGACGGTGACCGAGGCGTGTGAGTATCTTGAAGTCTCGTCCGACACCTTCCGGCGGATAGCACGTGACCTCAATCTTGCTACGGTCGCGGACCCCACGGACGCTCGCGTTAAGCTCTACAGCCGGTCGGCCATCGCTGCGCTCAAACAGCGCCCGATGGAGATTTCGACGCGCCATAAAGTCATTACCATTAGCAATAATAAAGGGGGCGTGGGAAAGACGACCACGGCCATCTCGCTGGCCGCCGAGGCGGCAGCCAACGGCGAAAGCGTCCTTCTGATAGACGCGGCGCCCCAGGCTTCGGCCACAAACGCGCTGATTACCGACAAGGGGAACGAGGACAGCGAGCAGGGTACGCTCATCTCCTGGCTTAAAGGGGACGCCAACTTTCAAGACCTCGTAACCCCCATTAAATTCGAGGGTTTAGAGTTCGATTTCATCAGGAGCAGCTCCAAGAACGACAACATCGACCGCTCGAACCCCCTTGAGACCGTCACGGCCCTGCAGGAGCAGTTTCAGCTCTGGGACGACTCACCTTACGACTACGTCTTCATCGACACCGACCCCTCGTTCGGCACGCTCGTCTCCATGGCGCAGGTCGGCAGCCACTTCGTCCTATGCCCCGTAAACGCTGACGTGATGAGCGTTAACGGCACGATGCAGCTCACGCGCCAACTCCAGCGGGCGCGCATCATTACCAAGACGCGCTTCCCCGCGCTCTTAGGATTCTTTCTGACGCGCTACGACGCCAGGAAGAGGATGTGCCGCGAGGCCGAGGAATTCCTACGCTCCGCCTACCCGAACATGGTGTTTGACGCCATCGTGCCGGAGAACGTGCGGGTCGCGGAGAGCGCGGGCTACCACGCCCCCGTGCGGCTGACGGCGCCGGACTCGGCGGGCGCACAGGCATATAAAAAGCTGTGGAAGGAGGTCCGCGAGCGTGTCGAACGATCAGTCACCGCCGGCGCGTAAGGTCATCCCTTACAAAAAGGGCGGGCAGAGAAGGTCGCCCTTCGCGGACATGGCCTTACAGTTCAGCGGCACCGCCCTCGACGTGGCCATCCAGCAGCGCGCGGAAGAGTCCGAGGACGCAGCACCGGAGGTTTCTGAGTCCCCCGCCCCGGCCCTACCCGCGGACGGGCCTGATTCGGTTAACGCCTCCGCCCCCGAACGCAAGCCCACTCAGTCACTTAGCCCAGAGCCCGAGCCCCCCTCTCCCCCCGCCGAAGTGACGCCGCAGGAACCGACACCACCCCCGCCGGCTGCCGCCGCGCCGTCGGGCCGTCAGAGGAGGCCCGCGGCGAGAGGCGTCAGGCTCGTACCTGATAAGCGTGGCGGGCCGGCCTCGCTCCACGCGGCCGACGCGCAACTGCTGGCCTTCATTACCCGCTGGAAGCCATTCCTCACCGAGACCCAGCTTGGCATCTGCACCTACGTCTACAACAATTCCGAAGCGTCGGGTGAGGAGTACTGCTTCACCTCGACCCCTAAGCTCATGGCCGCCGTGGCGAAGACCGAGCGACAGGTTAAAACCGTCCTCAACCAGCTCACCGATTGGGGCTTCCTCATTAAAGGCGAAACGGTCATGAACGCCCCACGTGAACGGCGAGGCACCTATTACAAGCTGGCCGTCACCAAATCCTAGTCACGCGATTTCGTTCTTCCCCTTCATATTCAACATTT
>DATHBF010000355.1:0-6890 GCA_035296285.1 Pyrinomonadaceae bacterium
GTCGCGCGCAGCGCGGCCCGCCGAAGAGGGCGGGCGCGAGGCGGGCGCGGCACGCGACACCTCCAACAGCGCCGGGGGGCTTGAGTAGCTTGAGAGACGACACGGCAGTCACGAGGAACGCCGGAGACGCGCCGCCGCAGCCCGGCCCCGCCGCGCGCCTCGGCGCCCTGCGCGCCGCCGGCCGCCGCGGCCCGCTCGGCCTGCCCGAGATCGCGGCCCTCGCCGTCGCGGGCGCGCTCCTGCTCGCGGCCGTCTTCTCCTACCTCTTCCTGCTCGTCCCCGAACGCTCGCGCCAGCAGTCGCTCAACACCGACCGCGAGACGCTACAGCGGCAACTGCTGACCACGCAAACGGTCGTCGGCGAGAACATGGGCACGCAGGACCGCGTAAAGGGCATCCTCGGCAGCCTCGAAAACTTCGAGCTCCAGCACCTCGGCCAGAGCGGCAGCGGCACGAAGACCGTCATCGAGGAGTTGAACCGCCTCATCCTCAAGAACAATCTGCGCATCAGCGGCGGCATCAACTTCACCCAGCTACAGGAGACCGTGCCCGGCTCCGAGGAAGCGCGGCGCGGCGCGGCGCGGCGCGGCGCGGGGAGCCAGGAAGGCCCGGCCCGCGTCGTCCAGAGCGTCTTCCCCGGCATCGGCGTCATACTCACGGTCGAGGGCACCTACCCGAACCTCCGCCGCTTCGTCCGCGACATCGAGGCCGACCGCCAGTTCGTCGTCATCAACTCGGTCGAGTTAGAAGGCATCACCGACACGACCGGCGTCACGTCGGCCCCCATCGCGGGCGAGGCCCCGGCGGCGGCCGCCGGCCCCTCGCGCGGCGCCCTCGTCAGCCTGCGCCTCGATCTAGCCGCCTACTTCAGGCGCGCGGCGGCCGCCACGGCGCCGCCCGCGCAGTAAACTCATGGCCCTCTTCGAAGGAAAAACTCCGGCCGAGCGCAACAAGATGATCGCGGCGATGGTGCTCCCCGCGCTCGCCTTCCTCTTCGTCCTGCGCATGCTCTTCGGCGGCTCCGACTCCCCCCGCCCGGCCCCGACGAACGCCAACACCAAGGCGCGGCCCTCGTCTTCGCGCCCCAACCCGCGCGACGTCGCCCAAGCCGAAGAGGAGGCCGCGGCCGCCTACCAGTTGATGAGGGAAGTCACCTTCGTGCGGCCCGACTTCGGGGGCGGGGAAGCCGGACGCAACATCTTCGCCTTCTACGTCCGCCCCGTCCCGACGCCGGGCGCGGTCGCTGTCGTCCCCCCGACGCCGCCGCCCACGCCCACGCCGACGCCGCCCATCCTCCTCGCCTCGCTCACGCCGCAGAGCGTCTTCGCCGGCACGGGCGGCTTCACGCTCCAAATCGCCGGGGACAAGTTCGACCCCGCCGCGCGCGTCTACCTCGACAACCAGGAGATGCCGACGCAGTACCGCAGCGCGCAGCAGCTCTCGGCCACCGTGCCGGCCACGGCCATCTCCGGCCAGGGCCAGCGCCAGGTCGTCGTGCGCACGCCCGACGGCCAGTTCTTCTCGAACCCGCAGGTCCTCAACATCATGCAGCCGCCGCAGCCGACCTACACCTACGTCGGGCTGCTCAAGCACCCCAGGCAAAACACGGCCGTGCTCAAGGACCAGCGCGGCGAGCTCTACAGCGTGCGCGAGGGCGACCTCGTCGAAGGCCGCTTCCGCGTCGTCAGCATCAACGAGAAGGCCCTCCAACTGGTGGACAAGGACCTCAACGTCAAACACTCGATGGCCTTCATCGAGTCGCGCAACAGCAGCCCGCAGACGGGCCGCGTCCCCGGCTCGGTCCAGCCGCCCCCCCCGAACGCCGCCGATGACGAGGAGCCCTGACCACGACCACGCGACGCCCGGCCGCGCGCGTCCGCCGCAAGGCGGCTACGCGCTCATCGCCCTGCTCGCGCTGATGACGCTGCTCATGATCGCGGCGATGGCCGCGGCCCCGAGCCTGCGCCATCAGACGCGGCGCGAGCGCGAGCTGGAAGCCATCGCCCGCGGCGAAGAGGTGGCCGAGGCCATCCGCGCCTTCATCCACTACACGAGCCGCCCGCCCACCTCGATGGATGAGCTGATGGAGGGCGCCCCCGTCGGCGTCAAGAAGGTCCGCGTCCTGCGCGCCAGCGCCGCCTGCGACCCGCTCACCAGCAGCGAGGGCAAGTGCGGCGAGTGGAAGCTCGTCAAGGCCAACGACCCCGCCCTCGCCAACTTCGTCGTCGAGCTCACCAAGTACACCAACGGACGCCCGCCCACGACGAACGACCAGAAGCTCCAGCCCATCGCCAACACCCTGCCGCGGCCCGTCGGCATCCTCAACACGGGCACGCGCCCCGACGCCCCCTGCGGCGAAGGCGTTTCGAGCAACGGCCCCTTCATCGGCGTCATGAGCACCAGCTGCGTCGAGAGATCCATCATCGCCTACTACGGCATCGAGCAACACGCCGGCTGGGTCTTCACCCCCTTCTACAGGTGAGCGAGTGAGCGCGGCGTAACGTCGCGCTCCTAACACGTCGCGCGCCCCGCGGGCTTGCTGTCCGCGAGCGCGCGAATTTTTTTTGTGCGCTAATTTGAATTAAGTTATTGACATCTATTTTTAATGTGTTTATAAATCCCAACATGTTGTGCGCCATTCAACCTAGGCCACAAGAGAAAAAGTGACACAGTATCTTGTGGTGAGGCACACTCAAACCGGAAAGGAGCAGGTACAACTTATGGCAGCTTCAAAGAAGTCAGGTGGCAGCAAAAAGGGCGGCTCGAAGGGCGGCTCGAAGGGCGGTTCCAAGGGCGGCTCGAAGAAGAGGTAACTCGGCCAAGGGTAGTACGCGAAACCTTCTTACACAGGCGCACACAACACCATTTGCCCGCGAGGGCGTTCGATTGGACGGCGGTCGTTAACAGCGACGCCGTCCGAATCTTTTTCCGGCCGTGCTCACAGTCGCGCTCGTCGAGCCCGAGATACCTCCTAACACCGGCAACGTCGCCCGCCTGTGCGCCGCGACGCGCACGCCGCTGCACGTCGTCGGCCCCACGGGCTTCCGCCTCGACGACCGCGCGGTGCGCCGCGCCGGGCTCGACTACTGGCCCGAGGTTGACCTCACGCGCCACCGCGACCTCGACGGCCTCTACGCGGCGCTGCCGGCCGCGCGCTTCCTCTACCTGACGACGAAGGCGTGCGCGTCGTACGCCGACTGGGCCTTCGCGCCGGGCGACTGCCTCGTCTTCGGCCCCGAGACGCGCGGCCTGCCCGAAGGGGTTCTGCGCGCGAACGCCGAACGCTGCCTCACGATTCCGATGCCTAACCCGAAGGTCCGCAGCCTCAACCTCGCCACCTCCGTCGCCATCGTCCTCTACGAGGCGCTGCGCCAGACGGGCGGACTCGTAAATCGTGATTAGGCGATTCACGATTTACGATTTACGATTGACGGACATATGAGAGAAGACATACGCAACATAGCTATCATTGCGCACGTTGACCACGGCAAGACGACGCTGGTGGACGCGATGCTCAAGCAGTCGGGCACGTGGCGCGACAACGAGCAGCACCTTGACCGCGTGATGGCCTCGATGGACCTGGAGCGCGAGCGCGGCATCACCATCATGGCGAAGAACACGTCGGTCCACTTCGGCGGCGTGAAGATCAACATCCTGGACACGCCGGGCCACGCCGACTTCGGCGGCGAGGTCGAGCGCGTGCTGAAGATGGTGGACGGCGTGATGCTTTTGGTGGACGCGGCCGAGGGGCCGCTGCCGCAGACGCGGTTCGTGCTCCGCAAGGCGCTCGAAGCCCGCCTGCCGGCCATCGTCGTCATCAACAAGATCGACCGGCAGGACGCGCGCCCCGAGGAGGTCGTCAACGACACCTACGACCTCTTCATAGACCTCGACGCGACCGACGAGCAGATAGACTTCCCCGTCCTCTACGCCGTGGCGCGCGACGGCATAGCGAAGAGCGAACTCTCGGAGGACTCGCGCACGCTGAAGCCCTTGTTCGAGGCCATCGTCCGCACCATCCCGCCGCCGAAGGAGCAGCGCGAGGGCACGCTCCAGATGCTCGTCGCCAACCTCGACTACAACGAGTACGTCGGCCGCCTCGCCATCGGCCGCATCTTCTCGGGCGAGATCGCGGCCGGCGAGACGGTCTCGGTCGTCAAGCGCGACCGCTCGGTGCAGAAGGTGAAGGTCAAGGAGCTTTACGCCTTCGAGGGGCTCAAGCGGCAGCCGATCGAGCGCGCGCATTACGGCGAGATAGTCGCGCTCGCGGGCGTCGAGGGCATCGAGATCGGGGAGACGGTGGCGGACGCCGACGACCCGAAGCCGCTGCCCGTCATCGCCGTGGACGAGCCGACCATCTCGATGGTCTTCAGCGTCAACAACTCTCCCTTCGCCGGCACCGAGGGCAAGTACGTCACCTCGCGCCAAATCAGGGAGAGGCTCGACCGCGAGGTGCTGGGCAACGTCGCCATCCGGGTGGAGGAGACCGAATCGCCCGACCAGTTCAAGGTCTCGGGCCGCGGCGAGCTGCAACTCGCCATCCTCATCGAGATGATGCGGCGCGAGGGCTACGAGCTACAGGTCTCGAAGCCCGAGGTCATCACGCGGCGCGAGGAAGGGAAGGTGCTGGAGCCGATAGAGCTGGTCGTCATCGACTGCCCCGAGGAGTTCATCGGCGTCGTGACGGAGGCGATGGGGCGGCGCAAAGGTCAGATGACGAAGATGGTGAACCACGGGACGGGCCGCGTCCGCCTTGAGTTCGAGACGCCCTCGCGCGGCCTCATCGGCTTCCGCGGCGAGTTCCTGACGGAGACGAAGGGGACGGGCCTCTTGAACACCATCTTCCTCCGCTTCGCCGAGTGGATGGGGCCGATGCGGGGGCGCTCGACCGGCTCGCTCGTCTCCGACCGCGCGGGCGATGCGACGACTTACGCGCTCTTCAACCTACAGGAGCGCGGGTCGATGTTTATCCGCCCGACGACGCGCGTCTACGAGGGGATGATCGTCGGCGAGAACGCGCGCGCCGTGGACCTGGACGTGAACATCGTGCGCGAGAAGAAGCTGACGAACATGCGCGCCGCGTCGGCCGACGAGGCGATGCGGCTCGTCCCCGTCAAAGACCTCTCGCTCGAACAGGCGCTGGAGTTCATCGCCGACGACGAGCTGGTCGAGGTCACGCCGAAGAACATACGGCTCCGCAAGCGCGTGCTGGCGTCGAACCAGCGGCCGAAGAAGAAGGAGTCCTGAGGCGCGCGCCGGCCTCGGCCGCGGCGCGTTGACAGCGTCGCCCTTATGCCATAATGATGCTCGGAAATCTTATCCGGACGGGTTGAGGTGAGGGCCTTGGACGAAAGGGTCTGCTGGAACTGCGGCCACCTGCACGAGCACCACACGATAGCCGGCGGGTGCTCGTTCGCGCGCGAGGGCGAGGGGCGCTGCGACTGCCCGCGCTACGAGGACAGCGAGTACTACGGCGAGCAGCGCAAGCGCGACACGTACACCCTCTCCGACCGCCGCCGCCTGCAATCGAGGCGTGGCGGGCGCTAGCCGGGGGCTTCGGGAAGGTCGGCGGCCGGCCCGGCGTCCTCCTCGTCGTCCTCCCCCTCGGGCGAGTAAATCTCGTAGCCGGTGGCGTCGTCGTAGTAGTAACTGCCGGGCTCGCGGTCGGGCCGCGCCTCGGGCTCCGTCGTCGTCACGTCGTCTCGCCGCTCGGACACCTTTTTAAGTCTCCCTGAACAATCCTTCCGTCGTGCGGAGTATACAGAGGACGTTTGATGAAGGGCACTCTTCGGGCACTCGTGTCTTGCGCGGTCGTCGCCGCGCTCCTGCTGCCGTGCGGTGTGTCGGCGCGGCAGGCGAAGAAGTTCGAGCTGACGGTTGACAGCATCATGCGCGGGCCGGACCTCGTCGGCTACCCGCCGACAAGCGTCGTCTGGTCGCAGGACGGCGGCCGCGTCTACTTCCGCTGGAAGCGGGCCGGCGAGCCGCGCCTGAAGGAGCAGGACACTTACGTCGTCGGCGCCGACGGCACGGGCCTGCGCAAGCTTTCGGAGGACGAGGCCCGGCGGACCGCGCCGCCGCTCGCGGGCGAGCTGTCGAAGGACCGGCGGCTCACGGTCTTCACCGACGAGGGCGACGTTTTCCTCTACGACCACGAGAAGGCTGAGCGCCGGCAACTGACGCGCACCGTCGAGGCCGAGTCCAACGCGCGCTTCACGCGCGACCAGCGCCGCGTCTACTTCACGCGCCAGAACAACCTCTACGTCCTCTCGCTCGACGGCGGCTCGCTCGAACAACTGACCGACATCCGCACGGCCGACGCGCCCCCGCGCGCCCTCGCCGGGGCGCAGACGACTCCGACGCCGCCGCGCGTCGCGGGCGCGGGCGAGAACCAGGAGTTCCTGCGCCGCGAGGAGCGCAAGCTGATTGAGGCCGTCCGCGAGCAGGCCGAGCAGCGCGAGGAGCAGGAGCGCCGACGCCGCGCCCGCGCCACGCGGCGGCCTTTAAGCCTCCCCGCCGGCCAGACCGTCTCGAACCTCCTGCTCTCGCCCGACGGCACCTACGTCGTAGCCACCACGGCCGAGCAGGCCACCGGCTCGAAGAGCACCATCGTCCCGAACTTCGTCACCGAGTCGGCCTACACGGAAGACATCCCCGCGCGCACGAAGGTCGGCGACGCGCAGTCGCGCTCGCGCATGGCCGTGTTGTCCGTGGAGACGGGCGAGGTCAAGTGGGTCGAGCACGGCCAGCGGGTCGAGGTCGCCGCGCGCGTCCAGACGCGCACCGAGCAGAACGCCACCGCCGAAGCCCAGCGCGAGCGCGGAGCCGCGACGGCCGAACAGCAAAGCTCTCAAACTCAACAGTCCGGCCAGCAGTCATCCCAACAATCT
>DATHBF010000356.1:0-2318 GCA_035296285.1 Pyrinomonadaceae bacterium
GGCCGGCGATGTTCCACTCGACGCGCGTCTCGTTCTTGTGGCAGGCGACGCCCGCGTCCACGAGGCGCATCCCGCCGTTGCCTTGATTGATACAAGCCTCAAGCACGGTCGGCTCGGCGGCGGCGCGCTGGACGATGGGGACCGCCACCAGGCCGAGGACGAGGAGGGCGGAGCCGATGACGCCTGCGCGGCGTAGGAAGGTTTTATTCATAGTTATCTCCATGCGGGGGTTTTAAGAAAGCCCCTCGGGTCAAAGGAAGCTCATACGGGAAGGTAAAGCGAGATCGGAACGGCGCTGCGAGGCGGCGGGAGACTACGCGAGTTTTATAGCCCAGTCAAGAAGATTCGAGGCGACCGGCCGGGGCTTCACCTCTCGATGCGGAAGGACGGGTAGTGGCCCGTGGGTTCTACGTTGACCTCTTCGACGCGCTCGACGTTCGAGTGCCTTGGGCCTGCGGCGAGTTCGTGCTTGAAGCCTTCGACGCTCTCGGGGCTCCCTTCGACCAGGGCTTCGACCGTGCCGTCGGGGAGGTTGCGGACGTAGCCGACGACCTGATGGCGGGCGGCGGCGCGTTGCGCGAAGAAGCGGAAGCCGACGCCCTGCACCTCGCCGCTGATGGTGTAACGGCGCGCGACCCTCATGACTCTCATCCCCCTAACATGAACTCTGTTTCATCCTATCACGACTTCGGGACCAGCTCGACGACGCGAACGCCGCCCGCCGGGATGCTGACGCGCACGGCGTCTCCCGACACCTTCACGTCCGTCTCCGTCGTCCACTCGGCCGCCGACGCCAGGCCGGCGCCGCGGAGGTCGAGCGTCACGTCCGCGGCCTCGGCGCGGTTGACCTGCGCCATGCCCTGCTGCGGCTTGTAGACGCCGCGGTTGTTGAAGAGGGTCACGACCCAGCCGCGCGCCGTGCGGTTGACGAGGTATTGCACGTCGCCCGCGACGCGGACCGGCGTCGCGTCGGCGAAGAGGTGCGTGAGGGCGTGGGCCGCCGCGGGGACGAGCCTTTCGTCGAGGCCGAGCAGGTCGGGCACGGCGCAGTAGACGACGCGGCCGCGGCCCACCTTGTTGACCGTGACGACGGGGTCGCCCGAAGGCGTCCTTATCAGGACTTCGGCGCCGCGCGGCTCGACGCGCTCGTAGCGGAACATCTGGCCGGCGAGGTCGGCTGCCGCCTCGCCCGGCGAGTTGCAGGAGGCCGTGTCCGCCTCGGCCGTCGCGTTCAAAGGCCGGACGCCGGTCAGCTCCGCCGGCAGGCCCTTCGCCTGCGCGGAGTTGACGAAGACGGTGCCGCCGCGCTCGGCGTAAGCCTTGAGGCGCGCGGCCCAGGCGGGCGTGAGCTTGAGGTCGCCGCCCGCGACGACGGCGCGGTAGGCCGAGACGGCTTCGGCGTTCTGGTCGGAGGCGACGAGCACGTCGAAGATGTCGCCGAATAGGGAGTTGACGAAGGACTGCCGGTCGGAAGTCGCGGGCTCGCCCTCGTTGACGGGCGCGGGGTAGTAGGCGGCGCCGAACAGCTCGCGCAGCGCGCGGTCGCTCCGGTTGACGGGCGAGACGCCGAGCGGCAGGTGCGGCCAGTCCGTCATGTCCCAGCCGTGCGCGGGGTCGAGGAGGAAGGCGACGGGCGTGTAGGGCGTCCCGCGCTCGGGGTGCTTTTCGGCGAAGTGCACGAACTCGTCGGTGATGCGGCCGAGGGGGTTGAGCTGATAAGGATGCTCGCCGGGGCCGGGCTTGAAGAACTGGTCGTAACCCTGTTCGAGGTAGACCGCGGAGGCGCCCGCCATGTAGTAGAGGAAGTAGGTCTTCCTGTACCACGAGAGCGACGTGCCCATCGTCGCGCCGTAGCGCGTGTGGAAGAAGTGCGCGGGGCCGGCGAAGTTCTGGGCCTTGGTGAAGGTCGTGGCGGTGTCGCCGAAGTTGGGCGCCTGGTAGTAGAGGAAGGTGCCGCCGTGCTGGCGGGCGGCGCCGCGCGTGAAGGCGAGGCGCATGGCGAACCAGGGCTGCACGGCCGAGGTCTCGACGCCGAGCAGGCGGACGCCCCAGCGGCCGAGCGCGTGAGAGTAAGCGGTGCTCGAAGTTGACTGCGCCGGGATGAGCTTGTCCCACATCGGCCCGGCCTGCGCGCGGAAGGTCGTGCCCCACTTCTCTTCGAGCGCGCGCGTGTAGGCCGCGCGGTAGGCTTCGAGGATGTCGGCGCGCGACATCTCGGGCGTGATCTTCAGGTGGGTCGCCATCTGCGCGAAGACGTGGCCGATGCTCTCGCCGGAAATCCATCCGAGGAACTGTCCCTTCAGCTCGCCCGTCAGGAG
>DATHBF010000357.1:0-2952 GCA_035296285.1 Pyrinomonadaceae bacterium
ACCTCCCTCAAGGATTCAGCTTCGACTTAGAGCTTTGACGAACGACGGTAGTCGGGAGCAGGTCACGCGCGAGGACAGTAAACGAGCCCGACGCTTGAGTCTCTCGGACTCAAGCCCACCCCCGCGCCTGGATTCAAATGCTTTTGCGTGACAATGAAGAGCGCCGCGCCAGAAAAATTCATAAAAGAAGGCTTGGCTTCGACGCCTTTATACTCTCTTTCGCCCCGCACTGGCAAGATTTTTTCTTGCCCGCCGCGGCCCGGAGTGTTTGAATCCCCCCGGGTTCAAGACTTCGCGACCCGCGCCGGAGGGAGGCAACCGCTTGCCAGACAAACCGCACGTCCGCTTTTACACGAAGCCCGGCTGTCACCTCTGCGAGTCGGCACTCGGCGAGATTAAGCGCGCCGCCTGCGCCGGCCTCTACACCTTCGAGGAGGTCAACGTCCTCTCCGACCCGGAGCTTCAAAGGCGCTACGGCCACGACATCCCCGTCGTCACCATCAACGGCGTCCACGCCTTCAAACACCGCCTGACGGCCGAAGAGTTCCGCAGGGCCGTATTGTCGGCCTAGTCAACTTTTAAAAGCGCGCCCCTCTACGGCGTCACGAACCGCCGGCGGTACTCGATTGACGAGATGAACGCCTTGACGAGTTCCGCCTGCTCGAAGTTGCCGTTGAACTTGATGAGGTTGCCGAGCCAGAACTGGTAGCCGGCGAAGTCTCGATTCTCCTCGGGCTCGTCGTTCGGGTTGCGGCGCAGGTAGCCGAAGTACTGCATCAGGACGAAGGCGCCGTTGGTCTCGGCGCGGCGGAAGTCCGCGTCCTCGATGATGCGGTGCAGGGCGCTGGCGCGCGTCTCGCGGCCGTCCGTGAGTCGCGCGACGAGGTCGTTGCGCTCGGCCGTCGAGAGGGCGAGCCCGGTGTTGGCGTTCAGGGCGTCAACGTACTGCGCGGGCGTCTGGCTCGCCGGGTAGAGCGCCGCGAAGGCCGGCCGCGCCACGAACTCGTTCAGGTAGGCAGCCTTGTTCGCTTCGAGCAGCGCGCGCCACTCGCCCTGGCGGACGACGACGCCGCGGCCGACCCTCTGCGCGTCGAAGAGGAAGTCGCCGTAGCTGATGGGGACGGGCGTGTTCGGGACGTTGCCGAAGGCGGCCTTGTGCGCCAGGTAGACGAGGAAGCCCGTCTCCTGAAATTCGATTGACAGGAAGAAGGCGGCCGAGACGTTGATGCGCCGCACCTCGCGGCACTGCGCGTCGGCGCCGCACGACTCGACGACGTTCGTCCAGTAGGCGAGCCCTTCGGCGTCCGGCTCGCGCGAGAAGAAGTCGAGGTAGTGCTGGCGGACGAAGAAGTCTGTGCGGTCAATGGGGTTGGCGGCGGCCGTCGTCGGGTCGTCGTTGGTGATGGTGAGCAGCCTGCTCGGAATGCCTTCGAGCACGGCGCGGCCGACGGGGTTACTGAGCGCCACCTGTAGCGTCTCGTCGTTCTCCCGTGTGTCGTCGTTGGTGACGAGGATGTCGATTGACTTCTGCGTCTCGCCGGGGCCGAAGCGCAGCGTGCCGCGCGTCTCCGTGTAGTCGGAGCGCGAGGAGGCCGTCCCGTCGCTCGTCGCGTAGTCAACGAAGATTTCAGTCGTCGGGTCGCCCAAACGGCTGACGAGGACGGAGAGCCGGCCCTGGTTCTCGGAGGCGCTGATGGAGGGCGAGGCGAAGCGAATTTCGGCGGGCGGCGGCGTCGGCGTCGGGGTGGGGGCGGGCGCAGTGTCGGAGAGGGTGAAGACCTGGCCCGAGTTGTGGCTGGCGACGTAGAGGTTGCCGGCCTCGTCCTCGCCGAAGGACGAGATGTTGATGTTCGTGTCGAGCAGCAGCGAGTTCTGCCACGCACCCGTCTGGCCGCGCCTCAAGACCCAGATGCGGCCCGTGCAGAAGTCGCCGTAGAAGTAGAGCCCCTGCATGCGCGCGGTCGTCGGGCCGTGGTGGACGTAGCCGCCGGTAACGGAGCAGTCGCCGGAGGCGTGCGAGTATTCGTGAATGGGGAGCGTGAGTCCCGCCTGGTTGCAGGGGTTCGGGTTGTAGCAGTGCAGGCCCTCCATGATGCGCCAGCCGTAGTTCTCGCCGCCGCGGCCGTCGCCCGGCTGGAAGTCAATCTCCTCCCAGCTGCCCTGCCCCACGTCGCCGATGAAGAGGTCGCCGTTCAGTCGGTCGAAGGAGAAGCGCCAGGGGTTGCGCAGACCCGAGGCCCAAATCTCGGGGCGGAAGGCGGTGTTGCCGACGAAGGGGTTCGAGGCGGGGACGGTGTAGGTGAAGGGGCGGCCCGTCTCGACATCAATGCGGAGCATCTTGCCGAGCAACTGGGCCGGGTTCTGCGCGCGGTTGTCGGGGTCGCCGCCGCTGCCGCCGTCGCCCATGCCGATGTAGAGGGCGCCGTCGCGCGGGCCGAAGGCGAGGTGGCCGCCGTTGTGATTGGCGAAGGGCTGCGCGACGGTCAGGACGACCTGCTCGGTAGCGGGGTCGGCCGCGTCCGCGTTGGCGGGCGAGCGCAGGAAGCGCGAGACGACGGTGTTGCCGGCCGTGTTCGTGTAGTTGACGTAGAAGTAGCCTTTGGCGGCGTAGTCGGGCGGGAAGGCGAGGCCGAGCAGGCCGCGCTCGCCGCCGGTGCTGATGCGCGCGGTGAGGTCGAGGAAGGGCGCGGCGACGAGCGCGCCGTTTTTGACGACGCGGACGCGGCCCGTCTGCTCGACGACGAAGACGCGCCCGGAGCCGTCGCCCGCGTGCGTGATGTTGACCGGCTGGCTGAAGCCCCCGATGGGGTTCGTCAGGGCGAGCGTCGGCAGGTCGGATGTCTGCGCCGAGACGTTCGTCTCCAACAGCGGCTTTGTCAAAAGACCGGCCGCGACCATCGCCGTGAGAAGGAACAAGGCGAGGAAACTGCGCTTCATACTTCACCCTTCCTT
>DATHBF010000358.1:0-12821 GCA_035296285.1 Pyrinomonadaceae bacterium
TCGACGGGGCGACGCTCATCGCCGCCGCAGACCTCGTCGTCAGCGCGGGCGGCACGATGAACCGCGAGGCCGCCGCGCTCGGCGTGCCCGCGGCGACCGTCTACGCGGGCCGCTGGGCCGCGGTTGACGAAGGGCTCGTCCGCGACGGCCGCCTCATCCGCCTCGCCGCGCGCGAGGACTTGGGCAGGCTGCCCGTCGAGAAGAAGCAGGCAGCTTCCCCCCGCCGTGCGAAGGGCGTGCGCCGCGAGGTGGCGGAATTGATTCTGGATGAAGGGTGAGAGTTGAGGGCTGAGAAGACACACGAGCGGAGGCGCGTGAGCGCGGGCGAGATACGCGCGCGGGCGCGTGCGCCGCGGTGGGTGGTGCCGGCGGTGAAGGCCGGGCTGGCGCTCGCGGACGCGTGCGCGGCCGTCGCCGCCTTCGTCGCGGCCTACTCGTTGAGGGAGGGCGGCGGGCTCCTGGCCGGTTTCGACGCGCCCTGGAATTTCGTCTGGGAGCGCCGCTTCGAGCCCTACGCCGCGCTGCTCTGGTTCGTCGTCCCCGTCCGGCTCCTGACGCTCGCCTACTACGACCTCTACCGGCTGCGCGGCGAGTTCTCTTACCTCGACGACGCCGTCCGCGTCTTCAAGGCGGCGGCCACCGGCTCGCTGCTCATCGTCGCGTGGGCCTTCCTCTACCGCGGCGGCTTCGAGTTCCGCGCCTTCTCCTACGCGCGCGGCGTCTTCGTCTTCGACTTCGCGCTGGCGCTCGCCGCTTACGCCGCCGTGCGACTCCTGACGCGCGCGGCGCAGAGCGCGGTCCGGCGGCGCGGGGTGAATCTGATACCCACGCTCGTCGTCGGCCGCGGCCGCGAGGCGGCGCTCTACATCCGCGAGACGCGCGAGCGGAGGGAGTTGGGCTACCGCGTCATCGGCGTCGTCGAGACGGAGACGGGCGCGGCGGAGGCCCCGGCTGAGTTCGAGGGCGTGCCCGTCGTCGCCGACCTCGCCGGCCTGCACGACGCCATCCGCGAGACGGGCGCCAACGAAGTCGTCATCACCGACACGACCATCCCCGGCGACTTCCTGTTCGACGTGACGATGCGCGTGGGCCGCAGCCGGCGCGGCGTCGAGTTCCGCATCGCTCCCAACCTCTTCAACTGCCTGCCGCGCAAGACCAAGATCGACCAGGTCGGCCACCTCCCCGTCGTCACGCTCTTCCGCGAGCCGCTCTCGCAGTGGGCGCGCATCGTCAAACGCTCTTCCGATGTCATCATCGCCAGCGTCGCGCTCATCATGCTCGCGCCCGTCTGGCTCCTGGTCGCGCTGCTCATCAAGCTGGACTCGCGCGGGCCGGTGCTCTACGCGCAGGAGCGCGTCGGGATGGACGGCCGCGTCTTCCTCTTCCTCAAGTTCCGCACGATGCTGACGGGCGCCGACGACCACGCGCACCGCGAGTACCAGCGCCGCTACATCGCGGGCTCGCCCGACACGAACCTCGGCGACAGCAGCCGCCCCGTCTACAAGCTGCACGCCGACCCACGCATCACGCGCGTCGGCCGCGTCCTCAGGCGCCTGAGCATCGACGAGCTGCCGCAGCTCCTGAACGTCCTGCGCGGCGAGATGAGTGTCGTCGGCCCGCGCCCGCCCATCCCCTACGAGGTCGCCGCCTACGAGTCGTGGCACCGCCGCCGGCTCGACATGAAGCCGGGGCTGACGGGGCTCTGGCAGGTGTCGGGGCGCAACCGCCTCTCGTTCGAGGAGATGGTCCGGCTCGACCTCTTCTACATCGAGAACTGGTCGCTCTGGCTCGACCTCAAGATCATCCTCCGCACGCTGCCCGTCATGCTGCGCGGCGACGACGCATACTGAAATGAGGGAGCCTTCAACCCCTGCCGCGTGGCTTGAGTGGGCGACGGTCGCGTGCCTGTTCCTGTTCGCGGCCGCGTCGCCGCACTCGATAGCGGGGGCGCAGACGGCGTGGCTGCTGGCGACCGTATGCTGGGCGGCGCGCTTTCTATTTAAGCCGCGGCCGCGGACGTGGCGCACGCCAGTTGACTACGCGCTGCTCGGCTTCTTCATCCTGACCTTCGTCTCGTCGCTCTTCTCCTACGAGCCCGGCGTCTCCATCGGCAAGATGCGCGCCGCCAGCCTCTTCACCATCGTCTACGTCGCGGCCGAGAACATCCCGTCGCGGCGCGCGCTGCGCGCGCTCGCCCTCTTGCTCGTCGCGTCGTGCGTCGTCAACGTCGCCTACACGTTCGGCCGCTACGCCGCCGGGCGCGGCGTGAAGGTCGGGCGGCTCGCGCCGGACAGTCCGTTGCGCGCGGCGGGAGTCGCCGAGGGAGACACCATTCTTTCGGTTGACGGCGAGCGGGTGGGGAGCCCCGGCGAGGTCGTGCGCGCCATCCTGACGGAGCGGCCGGCGAAGGATAAAGTTTACCGAGGGCCGGACGGGAGGAAGGCTTGCGAGTGGGGCGCGGAGGCGGCGTGCGTGCGCGTCTACCGCGTCGAGGCGCTGCCGGCCTTCAACGTCCCGCGCGGCGCGCTCGCACATGGGCAGACGGCCGAGGCGCGGCTGGGGCTGGAAAGCTGGGGCAGGGGGCGCGACGAGCGAGCGACCGGCTTTTACGGGCAGTACCAGACCTACTCGGAGGCGTTGCAGCTCATCGCCTCCGTCGCGCTCGGGATGCTGGTGGCGCTGCCGCGGAAGTTGAGCATGAAGGGGCTGCTGTTGGGGCTCGTGGTAGCGGGGATGTGCGGGGCTTTGATTCTGACGGTGACGCGAGCCTCGTGGGCGGGCTTCCTTTTGTCGGCCTTCACCGTCGCGGCCGTCGGCGCGAGCCGCCGCGCTCTGCTCATCACCGCGGGTCTGGCGCTGCCGCTCCTGCTGGCCGGCCTCTTCGTCCTCCAGCAGAAGCGGCAGGTCGGGTTCATAGACACGCAGGAGGGCTCGACCTCCTGGCGCCTCATCGTCTGGCGCGAGGGCTTCGACATCCTCGTGAAGGACCCGCGCCACCTCCTCGTCGGCGTCGGGATGGACTCTTTGAAAAAACGCTGGCGCGAGTGGGGGATGTTCGACCAGGGGCGGCAGCCCTGGGGCCACCTGCACTCGACGCCACTACAAATCGCCTTCGAGCGCGGCGTGCCGGCGCTCGTCGCGTGGCTCGGCCTGCTCTTCGTCTACGCGCGCACGCTCTGGCGCATGGCGCGCTCGCGCGTCGTCACGGACTGGCGCGAGCGCGGCCTCGTCCTCGGCGCGCTCGGCGGGCTCGCGGGCTTCGTGGCCGCGGGCCTGGTCCACTACAACCTCGGC
Source organism: Pyrinomonadaceae bacterium (assembly GCA_035296285.1). GTDB lineage: Bacteria > Acidobacteriota > Blastocatellia > Pyrinomonadales > Pyrinomonadaceae > QHXN01. The sequence goes on from DATHBF010000358.1 coordinate 3,295, forward strand.
GACTCCGAAGTCGTCATGATCTTCTACTTCATCATGGGCCTCGCCCTCGCCGCCCACCGCCTCACGCCCGCCCCCGCCCCGCAAGAGAGTTAACGGCCCCGCGTTCAGACCACACACGGCGCTCGATGTGGGATTCCACAGTCGGGCTTCGTGGCGGCATGCTTTGCGTGCCCGCGCGTTCGGCGCGAGATTAGGCGCCTGAAACGCCCGGGAAAGGAAGTGAAGCCTTGAAAAAGATCATCGGCCCCGTCCTCTTCGCACTGAACCTGTTGGGCGCCGTCGCGCTGACGGTCTTCCTGACCGCGCCGCCTACGCCCGCGCCGCCGCCCGCGCCCGTGCCCATGCTGACCGTCGACGAGCCGCCGCCCGCGCCCGCCTTCTTCAAGCCGCGCTTCGTCACGCTCGACTTCGCGACGCGCAGGAGCCACGTCACGCTTGAGCTTGAGCGCGACACGCCGGGGCCGCCGCCCGAGAGCGTCTGGGTCTGGGCCTACTTCTTCCGGCCCGGCGCGGGCTACTACTGCTCGGGCGAGCCGGTCCAGGTGTGGCGGCCCTTCGCGACGGGCAACCGCGTGACCGTCACCGTCCGGTCAGAGTTTCAGAGCTGCGCCGCGCCCACGCTCTCGACGACCTTCTACGCGCGCGTCAACGTCTCGACCGATTCGGCCTTCGCCGCGCGCCTCAGCGAGCCGCGCATCAGCTACGACATCACGCAGGCCACGCCCGTCGTCGTGCAGGGCGCCGGGCGCTGAACGGGCCGTGCAAGTCGCCGCCGCCGCCCGCGTTCAGACGGCGAAACCGGTCGGACTTCTTCTCTCGGCGGAGGAAACAAACGTGAGTCTCGAAAACGGAAACGTGAAGGAAGCGACGCCCTCATCCTCGACGAACGCGGCCCGCCTGCTCTCCCTCCTGCTCGCCGCGGCGGTGCTCCTGACATCCTCCTGCGCGACGGCGCAGAAGGACGGCGGCGAGCACGCAGGCGTCGCGCAGCGGCCGTACCCGCAGGGCGTGACCGCGAACTCAACCGCCAACGCCAACGTGGGGACCGCGGCCGAGCTGCTGGAAAAGGAGGCCGCCCCTTCCACCGAGTCTTACGGCCGCATCGAGGAGAACCCCTTCGTCGAGGTGGCGCGCGCGCCGCTCTCGACCTTCTCGGTGGACGTGGACACGGCCTCCTACAGCAACACGCGCCGCTTCATCAACGACGGCCAACTGCCGCCGAAGGACGCCGTCCGCATCGAAGAACTCATCAACTACTTCCCCTACGACTACCCGCAGCCCGAGGGCACCGCGCCCTTCTCCGTCCGCGCCGAGACGGCCGAGTGCCCCTGGGACACGCGCCACCGCCTCGTCCAGATCGGCCTGCAAGGGCGGCGCGTCGCGGCCGAGAACCTGCCGCCCGCCAACCTCGTCTTCCTCGTTGACGTGTCCGGCTCGATGCGGGACGCGAGGAAACTGCCGCTCGTCAAGTCGAGCCTGCGCACGCTCGCCGGACAGCTTACGGCGCGCGACCGCGTCGCCGTCGTCGTCTACGCAGGCTCAAGCGGCCTCGTGCTCCCCTCGACGCCCGGCGACCGCAAGGGAGAAATCCTCTCAGCCATCGAGCAGCTCGAAGCCGGCGGCTCGACCAACGGCGGCGACGGCATCAGGCTCGCCTACCGCGTCGCCGCCGACAACTTCATCCGGGGGGGCACGAACCGCGTCATCCTCGCCTCCGACGGCGACTTCAACGTCGGCGTGACGAGCGAGGCGGACCTCGTCTCGCTCATCGAGGAGAAGCGGCGCGGCGGCGTCTTCCTCTCCGTCCTCGGCTTCGGCATGGGGAACCTCAAGGACTCGACGATGGAGAAGCTGGCCGACCGCGGCAACGGCAACTACGCCTACATCGACACCGCGGCCGAGGCGCGCAAGGTCTTGGGCGAGCAGATCGGCGGCACGCTTCTGACCATCGCCAAGGACGTGAAGATTCAGGTCGAGTTCAACCCGCGCCGCGTCGCCGGCTACCGCCTCGTCGGCTACGAGAACCGCCTGCTCGCCGACCGCGACTTCAACGACGACACGAAGGACGCGGGCGACATCGGCGCCGGCCACACCGTGACGGCCCTCTACGAAGTCGTCCCCGCCGGCCAGAGGCTCGATGGAGCGGGCGTTGACGCGCTGAAGTACCAGCGGCCCGCCCAGACTTCGCGGGAGGCGGACGGCGGCGAGCTTCTGACGGTCAAACTCCGCTACAAGGAGCCGGACGGCGACGAGAGCCGGCCCTTAAGCGTCGGCGTCCCCGACTCGCCCGCGAGCTTCCAGAACGCCTCGGCCGACTTCAAGTTCGCCGCCGCGGTCGCCGAGTTCGGCATGGTGCTGCGCGGCTCCAAACACCGCGGCCGCGCCACCTACGACACCGCCCTCCAACTCGCCCGCGCCTCCGCCGGCCCCGACCTCCGCGGCCACCGGACCGAGTTCATCGGCCTCGTCGAAAAGGCCAAGGCACTCTCTGACCGCGGCGCGACGAACTGACAGGCGGGCGCCGCGTGTTGGGTGTCGGGTGCCGGGTCAAACCGGCTTTCGACCGGCGCCTGACACCCGGCACCCGAAACCCGCCTTCTGCCAAGCCCCTTTCCTTGACACTATTTACCGGCCCCGCTATCATCCTTGTTTTCGGCCGGGGCCGGCCGCGGTGTCTGTAGGGGTTATGTTCGAGTCTTTATCCGACAAGCTGAAGCGTGCGCTGAAGAACCTGCGCGGCGAGGGCGTCTTGACGCCCGAGCACGTGGACGCCGCCCTGCGCGAAATCCGGCTGGCGCTCCTCGAAGCCGACGTTAACTACAAGGTCGCCAAGGACTTCATCGCCTCCGTCAAGGAGAAGGCCGCGGGCCAGCAGGTCTGGCAGGAGCTGAAGCCCTCGGAGCAGGTCGTCAAGATCGTCTACGACGAGCTGGTCGAGCTTCTGGGCGGCACAAGCTCGCGGCTCGTCTTCACGCGCCAGACGCCGAACGTCGTCATGATCGTCGGCCTCCAGGGGTCGGGCAAGACGACCTCGACGGGCAAGATCGCGCGCTACCTCAACCAGAAGGAGGGGCGCAAGCCGCTCCTCGTCTCGACGGACGTGAACCGCCCGGCCGCGCGCCAGCAGCTCGCCGTCATCGGCAAGGCGACGGGCCAGTCCGTCTTCGAGAAGCCCGAGTCGAACGACCCCGTAGAGCTCGCGCGCGAGGCTTTCAGGCACGCGCAGCAGACCGGCTACGACACGCTCTTAATTGACACGGCCGGCCGCCTCCACGTTGACGACGAGCTGATGGAGGAGCTGGTCCAGATCAAGGGCGACACGCGCCCCGTCGAAATCCTCTTCGTCGCCGACGCGATGACGGGACAGGACGCCGTCCGCTCGGCCGAGGAGTTCCACCGCCGCGTCGGCATCACGGGAGTCGTGCTGACGAAGATGGACGGCGACGCGCGCGGCGGCGCGGCCCTCTCCATCAAGCAGGTGACGGGCCAGCCCGTGAAGTTCGTCGGCGTCGGCGAGAAGTACGACGCGCTCGACCCCTTCTACCCGGACCGCATCGCGCAGCGCATCCTCGGCATGGGCGACGTGCTCTCGCTCATCGAGGAGGTGCAGGACAAGGTCAACCAGGAGGAGGCCGAGCAGCAGCTCTCGAAGCTTCAGAAGAACCAGTTCACGCTCGACGACTTCCGCGGCCAGCTCCGCCAGGTCAAGAAGCTGGGCTCGTTCTCGAAGATCATGAAGCTCCTGCCCGACCAGCTCCTCGGCGGCATCGGGATGCCCCAGCTCGACGAGGAGCAGACGGCCGAGATGGAGCAGCAGCTCAAGCGCACCGAGGCCATCATCGACTCGATGACGGCCGTCGAGCGCGAAGACCACCGCATCCTAAACGCCAGCCGCCGCCGCCGCATCGCGCGCGGCTCGGGGACGAGCGTGACGGAGGTCAACCAGCTCATCAAGCAGTACGTCGAGATGCGGCAGATGATGCAGCAGATGGCGCGCTCGGGCCTCTTCGGCGGCGGCTCGGGCGGGGGCTTCAAGAACCGCATGGCCCGCCGCATGGCCGGCATGATGGGCATGCCCGACGTGAGCGGCATGATGGGCGGGGGCGACGGCGGCGACGCCGCGGGCCTCCCGCCCGGCCTGCCCCCGGCGCCGCCCAGCGGCCACCGCAAGAAGAAGAAGCCGAGGCACAAGAAACGCAAGTAACCAGTCGTCAGTTTTCAGCCAACTGTTTTCGGAGGAAGAATGTTAGCAATCAGATTGATGCGGATGGGCGCGAAGAAGAGCCCGTCGTACCGCGTGGTGGTGAAGGAGAAGCTGTCGAAGCGCGACGGCGACTACGTCGAGAACGTCGGCTTCTACAACCCGACGCGCGAGCCCGCCGAGGTGCGCCTCAAAATGGACCGGGTCAACTACTGGATCGGCCGCGGCGCACAGCCGACCGACACCGTCCGCCAGCTCATCCGCCAGCAGGCGCGGTCCGCGCGCCAGGAGGCGGCCGAGCAGCCCGCCGCCTAGAAGACGTGGGAAGATGAGAGAGGCCGTCGAGTTAATCGTCAGGAAGCTCGTGCGCGAGGCCGAGGCGGTGGACGTGCGCGAAATCGAGCGCGACCGGCAGACGACCGTCATCGAGGTCCGCGTCGCTCAGCCCGACGTGGGCAAGCTCATCGGCCGTCAGGGGCGGACCGTCAAGGCCCTGCGCTCGCTGCTCCACGCCGCGGGCCAGAAGCACAACCGCCGCTACGTCCTCGACATCGTCGAATGAGCGGGGCCGGCCCGGGAGCGGACGAGCTGGTGCTGGTCGCGCGCGTCGTCAAGGTGCGCGGCGTCCGCGGCGAGGTCGCGGCCGACCTGCTCACGGACTTCCCCGAGCGGTTCGAGGAAGTTAAAGAGTTGATCTCGGTCGCGCCCGCGGGCGCGCGCGAAGTGCTCGCCGTCGAGAGCTACTGGCTGCACGGCGACCGCGTCGTCTTCAAGTTCGCGGGCTACGACACGCCGGAGGCGTCGGCCGCGCTCGTCGGCCGCGACCTGTGCGTGCCGGAGTCGGAGGCGGTCGAGTTGGAGGAGGGCGAGTACTTCGACTTCCAGCTCGAAGGCTGCCGCGCCGAGACGGTTGACGGCAGGGAACTGGGGACCGTCCGCGAGGTCCTGCACACGGGCGGCGAGGCCCCCGTCCTCGTCATCCGCGACGAAGGGGGCCGCGAACACCTCGTCCCCTTCGCCGAGAGCATCTGCGTCGGGGTAGACGTGGAAGGCAAGCTCATCCGCGTGGACGCGCCGGAAGGGCTGTTGGAAATTTAGATTTTGCGCTTTGACATCGTCACGATCTTCCCGGACTTTTTCGGCGCGGTCTTTGACTTCGGGATCGTGAGGCGGGCACGCGCCGCGGGGCTCGTCCAGGTAGAGGCGCACGACCTTCGCCGCTGGACGCACGACAGGCACAAGGTCGTGGACGACCGGCCGTTCGGCGGCGGCGACGGGATGGTCCTGAAGGCCGGGCCGATCTTTGAGGCGGTGGAATCCCTGGCGGGCGCGGGCGACGCGCGGGCGCTTATGGAAGCAGGGAAGCGCGTCGTGCTGCTCTCGCCGCAGGGGCGGGTGCTGACGCAAGACCTGGCGGCGGGGCTTTCGAGGGCCGAGCAGGTGGTCGTCATCTGCGGGCGCTACGAGGGCGTGGACGAGAGGGTCGCCGAAAGGTTGGCGACCGACGAGGTCTCCATCGGCGACTACGTCCTGTCGGGCGGCGAGCCGGCCGCGGTGGTCCTCGTTGACGCGGTCGTGAGGCTCGTGCCGGGCGCGCTGGGGAGCGAGACTTCGGCCGTCAACGAGTCCTTCTCCGAAGGGCTTTTGGACTTCCCGAACTACACGCGGCCGCCCGAGTTCCGCGGCATGAGCGTGCCGGAAGTCCTGCTCGGCGGCCACCACGCGGAGGTCGCGCGCTGGCGCAGGCGCGCGGCGCTCAGGAAGACTTTGAGGAACCGGCCGGACCTCTTCGCGCGGCTCGCGCTCAAGGAAGACGAGAGGGCGGCCGTCGAGAACGAACTGATAACTGATAACTGACTGCTGATTTACCGAGGTGACTTATGAACCGCTTGGACTTTGTTGAGAAGGCGCAGTTGCGCACGGACATCCCGGCCTTCGGGCCGGGCGACACGGTGCGCGTGCACGTGCGCATCAAGGAGTCGGAGACTAAGGAGCGCCTCCAGGCGTTCGAGGGCGTGGTGATAGCCATCAAGGGCGGCGGCGTCCGCGAGACCTTCACCGTGCGGAAGACGAGCTTCGGCGTCGGCGTCGAGCGCATCTTCCCGATGCACGGCCCCGTCATCGGGCGCGTCGAGGTCATCCGCCGGGGGCGCGTCCGCCGCGCCAAGCTCTTCTACCTGCGCAAGCTGCGCGGCAAGGCCGCACGCATCAAGGAGCTCGACACGCGCACGTCCACCAAGGGCAGCAGCGGCCAGGCCCAGGGCGCCTCGGCCTCCAGCAAGAGCAACAAATAAGGCTGGGCTGTTATGGCTCGGCAGAAGCGCCAGTCAGGCGTCGGCACTCTGTTCGAGGAGGAGGCGAGGGCGGGCGGCTTCCGGAGCGTGGCCGGGCTCGACGAGGTCGGGCGCGGGGCGCTGGCCGGGCCGGTCGTGGCGGCGGCCGTCATCCTCGACCCCGGCGCGCCCTTGCCCGAGGGGCTCGACGACTCGAAGAAGCTGACCGCTTTGCAGCGCGAGCGCATCGCCGAGGAGCTGCGTGGGACGGCGCGCTGTTACGCCTACGGGCTGGTCGGCCCCGAAGAGATCGACGCGACCAACATCCTCGTCGCCACGCGGCGCGCGATGCTCAAGGCTTTGGAAGACTTGAGCCCGTGCGCCGATTTTCTTTTGATAGACGCGCTGCAACTGAAGGAGTCGCGGCTTCCGCAGCGCGCCATCATCCGCGGCGACTCGGTCTCGGCCTCCATCGCCGCCGCCTCCGTCCTCGCCAAAGTCTACCGCGACCGCCTCATGCGCGACTACGACGCCGAGTTCCCGCACTACGGGTTCTCGCGCCACGTCGGCTACGGCACGCGCCAGCACTGGGAGGCGCTGCGCGCGCACGGCTGCTGCCGGCTCCACCGCAAGACCTTCCGCGGCGTCATTCAGGAAGAAGAGGGGGCGGGGACTGAGTAAGAGGACTCGTCAAGGGTGGGGGGGAGACGGCTCGATATTCATAGTCAACTCCCACCCGCCGCCAATCGTCCCGACATCTCCCTCCGCACGGTCAATCACATATAGCTTCCACTTGCCGTTCGGCACGGTCCCTTTGAAGACAGATAATTTGTCGCTAAATTCTGTGAGTGACACGTCCGGGAACTCATAATCTTCATCTGTCTTATAATTGGTGGGACGGTATGTGCCTGACTTCAGGATGGGCGATATCGTTTGCGGCCTTTGGTCCTCATCAAACGTACCTCCTTTGAAATGAGGTGAACGCGGGGCCTCGTCATCAAAGACTATATCCGTACGACGAAGAGCCTTACCGCTGCCGACGGCCGACATCAAGATGACCCCCTGTCCGTTCGGCCCCATCAATAAAATATCAAGGTCGCTCATATTCGTGTGGGTCGCGCCGCGGATTCCGACCGCCAGTTTAGTGATTATGCCGCTCACTCCTGAAATCTCAATTTCGGACGGATAGGGGTTGGCCGGACTGTTGTCGGGTATCCTAAGACCGGCCGTGTTGGAAACAGACTTCTCATAAGGTGTGCTTTCCGGCGTCGGAGGGGGAGACGGCGTGAATTGCACTTGCTGCACCAACTTCGTGTCATCTGGCGGCGTGCTGGTCGTATTGTTACGAAAAATGACGGTTAACCATACGATAGAGGCGACTACAGATACGGTCGCAAGGGCGGCCATCAACCCGAACCTCCACTCCAGCGGTCTCCGGTCCGTCTGATGCTGTTTCCGGACTTGCCGTATTGACTGAACCCCGACTATTCGGGCATCCACGGCGGATGACCCGCCATACTGCCCAATCAACACCTTGACGGTGAAAAAATCGCCGCCGTTCATGAGACCGGGCTTGACCGTTATTAACCTGTCCTCGATTGTTAGGGGGGTGACAAGGTTGTCGGGGTTGGCTTCGACCTGCTCGGCGGACAACACCTTGGAAGTCCCTTCGAGGCGCAGCGTGATCGGCGTTTCAAAGTCGGCCTTGGTGATCGGCACGTTGCCGCTGTTAATGAATTTAACTATAAGTAGGTGGACGTTCTCGACCGGTTGCTCCTCGTACAGCATTTGGAGCTTCCCCTTCCCTTTGAGTTCGTCGTCGATGCTGATGAGTGGGTTCTCTGAGAGTATTTCATAGGAGAGAGACTTTTTCTTTCTGGTCAGCAAGTAGATGGCGAGGGTGAGTATCGCGGCGATGACGCTGCCGATGGCTCCGATCCATCCGATCAGGCTCGACTCGAAAAAAAATCCCATAGGCGGTTTCTCCACGTTTGAGGTCAAGTTGGCGGAATATTTCTCGCCCACCAGCGTCGCGCTTTACTGCGGGTTACTGTGACGTAACTTGCCTGAGGAACGGCGCGGCCTGGCGCTGAAAGTATTCCGGCGCCGGGCGCGATGTCAACTATTTAGCGTAGGGCCAGTTGGCCCGCAACCTATGCACATCGCCATTGACGCGCATTCGGTCGGGACGGGCCTCGCCGGCAACGAGACGTACGCCGCCAACCTCGTCGAAGCGCTGGCCGAGGTCGGCGCCGAGAACCTCTACACCGTCTACGTCACGCGCCGCGAGGCCGAGGAGCGTTTCCGCGGGCGCTGGCCGCACGTCAGCGTCCGCCGGACGCTGCCGCACACGCCGCTCGTGCGCATCCCCTTCACGCTCTCGGCCGAGCTGCGCCGCAGGCCCGTTGACATCCTCCACGTCCAGTACACGGCGCCGCCGCTCGCGCCGTGCCCGGTCGTCGCCACCGTCCACGACCTCTCCTTCGAGCACCTGCCGGCGACCTTCAAGCGCCGGAGCCGGATGCAGCTTCGCCTCACCGTCAGGCGCACGGCGCGGCGGGCGGCGCACGTCGTCGCGCCCTCCGAGTACACGCGGCGCGACCTCCTGCAAACTTACGGGCTCGACCCCGGGCGCGTCAGCGTCGTCCCGCTGGCGGTCGCGCCGCACTTCCGGCCCGTGACGGACGCGGCGGAACTGGAGGGAGTCAAGAGGCGCTACCGGATAGCGGGGGACTACATCCTGGCGGTCGGCTCCATCCAGCCGCGGAAGAATCTGGCGCGGCTGGTGCGGGCATACGCGGACTTGCGCCGCGTCCGGGGGAGGAGTAATCTGCCGCAACTGGTCCTCGCAGGTAAGCAGGCTTGGCTCTACGGCGAGACGCTGAGGGCCGTCGAGGCCGAAGGCGTCGCGGACTCCACCGTCCTCACCGGCTATGTACGTGAAAGCGACCTGCCCGCACTGTATTCCGGGGCGCTGTGTTTCGTATACCCCTCATACTTCGAGGGGTTCGGCCTGCCGCCGCTCGAAGCCATGAGCTGCGGCGCGCCGGTCG
>DATHBF010000359.1:0-28785 GCA_035296285.1 Pyrinomonadaceae bacterium
AGGAGTTCCGGCAGCGCACGGGCACGAAGCTCACCTTCATGCCGTTCATCTTCCAAGCCGTGACGACGGCGATCCGCCGCTTCCCCGTCATGAACGCGCAGGTCTCCGGCGATCAGATCATCTACAAGCAGGACATCAACCTCGGCATGGCCGTCGCGCTCGACTGGGGCCTGATCGTGCCGGTCATCAAGCGCGCCGACGAGCTTTCCATCGCGGGCCTGGCCCGTGCGGCCAACGACCTCGCCGAACGCGCACGCGCCAAGCAGCTCAAGCCCGACGAGGTGGCCGGCGGCACCTTCACCATCACCAACCCCGGCGTCTTCGGCGGCCTCTTCGGCACGCCCATCATCAACCAGCCGCAGGTCGCCATCCTCGGCGTCGGCGTCATCGAGAAGCGCCCCAAGGTGCTCACGACGCCCGACGGCGACGACCTCATCGCCATCCGCCACATGGCCTACTTCGCCCTCTCCTTCGACCACCGCATCATCGACGGCGCCGACGCCGAGCGATTCCTCTCACACGTCAAGGAGCTACTCGAAGGCGGCAACTTCTCGGTCTAAAGACGGGTGTCGGGTGTCAGGTGTCGGGCGCCGGGTTCATTCAACCGGCGCCCGATTTTTTTCCGACACACCCGGCGCCTGACGCCCCGCGGAATTGTTGCGGCTCGGTGGCGATTCGGTAATAAATCACTTGAGCGCAACCAAATGCGGCCCCCCGGCAGTCCAAACCCTTGACTTGCCTTTTCGTGTCCGTTAAGAATCGTCGCGACCTTTAAGGCAATCAACACCAAACAACCTCGCAAGGTTCTCTGGCAGCGGGCGGGATTTTACTGTCAGCGCCCCGACACCTTTCGCATGACGGAGAGATAAGAACATGAGCAACGTTTCCAACAGAGTTAGATTGATTGGGCTCGCCTTCGCGCTCGCGCTCGCCGCGGCGCCGGCCGCACTCGCCCAGACCGACAACTCCTCGACCAACTCGCGCACCGTGGCCTCCGGCCAGAAGATGAAGGTCAAGGGCGTCGTCACACGCCGCGACGCCGACACCTTCGTCGTCCAGGACCAGAACGGCGTCTCGACCACCGTCACGCTCACCAACGCCACCAGCGTCAAGACCAAGGGCGGCTTCCTGCGCGGCGGCACCAACTACGGCGTCACCGCCATCCTCCGCGGCCTCAACCTCGAAGTCGAGGGGCGCGGCGACGGCACCAACCTCGTCGCCGAGAAGGTGCGCTTCAACGACACGGACCTGCGCACGGCCCGCACCGTCGAGGCCAACGTCACGCCCGTCGAGAACCGCGTCGGAGAGGCCGAGGGCCGCATCGGTCAGGTCGAGCAGAACGCCCAGCGCCTCTCGGGCCAGTTGGATGAGCTGGCGGCCATCTCGAACGCCGCCCGCGGCGGGGCCAAGGCCGCGCAGGAGACCGCGGACGCGGCCGTGGCGGGCGTCAACGCCACCAACGAGCGCATCTCCGCCCTCGACGACTACCAGGTCCAGAACAACACCAGCGTCCTCTTCAAGGTCGGCAGCGCCGTGCTCTCGGCCGAGTCGAAGCAGAAGCTAGATGAGGTCGCGCAGCAGGCGCTCAGCGCCAAGGGCTACGTCCTCGAAGTCTCCGGCTTCGCCAGCGCCGACGGCTCGACGGAAGCCAACCGCCGCCTCTCGCAGCGCCGCGCCGACACCGTCATCCGTTACCTCGTCGAGAACCACAACATCCCGCTCCGGCGCATCATCACGCCCTACGGCTACGGCGAGATGCAGCCCGTGGCGGAAAACACCAGCCGCGAGGGGCGCGAGCAGAACCGCCGCGTCGAGGTCAAGGTGCTCGTCAGCCGCGGCCTCATCCAGGGCGCGCCGGCCATGACCCGGCCCGCGACCGAGAACCCCGAGCTGTAAGCGTCCGCGGGTCCGTCCGACGGGTCACGACAAACACAGGTGACGCGCGCACCCGCGGCGGTGCCGCGTCACCTGTCTTAGTCTGCGAAGCTCTTAAACGTCTCCGAGGAGGGATTGACAAAGGTGGCCTACTCACCCGACACGACCCGCAGGGGGCTCGGCCTTCTGCTCTCGCTCGCGCTGCTCCTGTCGGCGCTGCTGCTGCCCGCTTCGGCCTCGGCGCAGACGCGCCGCTCGCGCCGGGGCACGTCGAGGACGACGGCCGCGGGGCCGACCCCGTCGCCGACGCCCATCGTCGTCCCGCGCCTGCCGCCGGCCGCCTCCGCCGTAAGGCCCGCTCCGCAGCAGACGCCGGCCCCGCGCCCCGCCGCGCCGCAGCAGACGCCCGCCGCACGCCCGACCCCGCCGCCGCCCGCCGCCAGCGACGAGGAGGCGATTGACGAGAGCGAGGTCGTGCGCGTCACGTCGAACCTCGTCGTCGTCCCCGTCTCGGTGACGGACGCGGCGGGCGAGGCCGTGCCGGGCTTGAAGAAGGAGGACTTCCGGCTCGAAGAGGAGGGGCGCGCGCAGGAGGTAGCGGAGGTCGGCGGGGCCGACGTGGTCCCGCTCGACATCGCCGTCGTCTTCGACGTGTCTTCGAGCGTCACCAAGAACTTCGAGTTCCAGAAGCAGGCCGCCGCCGGCTTCCTCAAGCAGGTCTTGAAGCCGATTGACCGCGCGGCCGTCTTCACCATCGCGCAGGAGCCGCGCCTGGAGCAGCCGCTCTCCTCCGCCGAGACGGCCACGGTCAAGCTCCTGACCATCCCGCCGGCCACGACCGACACCGGCACGGCCTTCTACGACACCGTCACCGAGGCCGCGCGCTACCTCGCCAAGAACGCGCCCGAGCGCAACCGCCGCGTCATCCTCGTCATCACGGACGGCGAAGACAACTTCAGCGGCGCCGTGCGCGAACCGATGCTCGCCGAAGGCGCCGCCGGCAAGACGCAGGTCCAGGCGATGGAGAGCCAGAGCAGCCTGCACACGAGGGCCGCCCAGAAGGTCTTGCGCGAGGTGCAGCGCGCCGACGCCGTCTTCTACTCCATCAACCCGAGCGGCCCCGGCCTGCGCCTCAACGTCATCAGCCAGCGCGCCCAGGACCAGATGAAGATGCTCGCCGACACGACGGGCGGCAACTCCTTCGTCCCGCCGCGGGCCGAAGACCTCGACCCCGTCTTCCGCCAGATCGCCGCCGAGCTGCGCGCGCAGTACCTCCTCCAGTACCTCTCGAACAACGAGGCCCAGCCCGGCAAGTTCCTCAAAATCAAAGTGGACACGCCCACCAAGTCCGGCCTCAAAGTCCGCGCCCGGCAGGGATACTTCAAGAAGGGGTAATAGGTGATGGGTGATGGGTGATGGGAAAGAGGTAGCCTTTCCCTATCACCCATCACCCATCACCGCACTTACATTTCCATCAGCGCGTCGGTGAGCTTGCCCGAGACTTCGAGGAGGATGCGGCCGGCCTGGTCGAAGCGGTTGGCCGAGACGCTGGCGGCGGCCGCGTCCGCCTGCTGCGAGACGCCCTGAATCGCCCGGTACTGCGTCTCCAGACCCTTCGTGAAGCGGAAGCGGCCTTCGAGCTGGTCCAAGCGGTCGCGCATGTCGTTGACGCTCCGGAGCAGGCCCGCCTTCGTCCTGCCGGCCGCGTCGGACGACTCGGACTGCGCCGCCGTCAGCTCCAAATCCTTCGACAGCCGCCCGTAAAGATAGAGGAAGCGCGTCAGGTCTTTCGAGAGCCCGGCCAGCTCGATGCGCTGCGCGTTGAAGCGCGTCGAGTCGAGCGAGGTGGAAGAGGCCGCGGGGCGCCGCCGCTGCGGCGTCGAAGTGCGGCGGTTGCGCGTCTGCGCCGCCGTCCCGACGGCCGCCGAGAAGATCAGGGCGAGGCACGCGGCCGCCGCTGCGATACGAGATTTCACAGTTCCCTCCTAAAGTTTTGCTGTGCTGCCGCTGACAAGCTATGTCGGCCGGCGCGTCGGGGTCAAGCCGGCCCCCGCGCGTCTGCTACAATGGCGGCCTTGAGTGCGATGCCCCCGAGACCCTTAAAAGTTCGCCGGCTCGGCCTGCTGGAGTACGGCGCCGCCTACGCCGTCCAGAAGCAGACGGAGCTGGCCGTCAAAGAGCGGCGCGAGCCCGACACGCTCCTGCTCGTCGAGCACCCGCACGTCCTCACGCTCGGCCGCCGCGCCAAACGCGACGCGATACTCGCCCCCGACGAGTTGCTCGCCGCGCGCGGCGTCGCCGTCCACGAGACCAACCGCGGCGGCAAGATGACCTACCACGGCCTCGGCCAGTTGGTCGGCTACCCGGTCGTCAACCTCAGCCCCGACCGCGAGGACGTGCACCGCTACGTGCGCGAGCTGGAGGAGGCGCTCATCCGCGCGATGAGAGATTTCCGCGTCGAGACTTTCCGCGTCGAGGGACTGACGGGCGTCCACGCCGAGCGCGGCAAGATAGCCGCCATCGGCGTCCACATCGCGCGCTGGGTGACGACGCACGGCTTCGCACTGAACGTCAACACCGACCTCGGCTACTTCAACTTAATCGTCCCCTGCGAGGGCGAGCCCGTCACCTCGATGAAGGAGGTCCTCGGCCGCGAAATCCCCCTGCCCGAAGTCGAAGAGCGCGTCGTCGCGCGCTTCGCCGAAGTCTTCGGGATGGAGCCCGTCGAAGAGACCGCCAGCCACACGACCGAAGCATGACCTTTACAATCAATCTCATCCGCGAGGCGCGCGAGCGCATCGCCGGCCGCGTCCACCGCACGCCCGTCATCACCTCGCGCGCCTTCGACGAGCGCGCCGGCCGCCGCGTCTTCTTCAAGTGCGAGAACTTCCAGCGCGCCGGGGCCTTCAAGATGCGCGGCGCGACCAACAAGATTCTCTCGCTCTCGGAAGAGGAGCGGCGGCGCGGCGTCGTCGCCTTCTCCTCGGGCAACCACGCGCAGGCGACGGCGCTCGCCGCGCGCGACGCGGGGCTGCGCGCCGTCCTCGTGATGCCTTCGGACGCGCCGCGCTCGAAGGTGGAGGCGACGCGCGGCTACGGCGCCGAGATCATCATCTACGACCGGCTGACCGAGGACCGCGAGCAGGTGGCGCGAGGCATTGCCGACGAGGTCGGCCTCACCCTCGTCAACCCTTACGACGACCACCACGTCATGGCCGGGCAGGGCACCTGCGCGCTCGAACTCTTCGAGGACGTGCCCGAGCTGGACGCGCTCCTGACGCCCTGCGGCGGCGGCGGCCTCTTCGCCGGGGCGAGCACCGTCGCCAAGTCGCAGAGCCGTAAAGTCCGCTGCTTCCCCGTCGAGTCGGAACTCTCCGACGACACGCGCCAGTCTTTCCTGCGCGGCGAGCGCGTCCACATCCCGCCGCCGCCGACCATCGCCGACGGGATGCGCACGCAGTCGCCCGGCGCGCTCACCTTCCCCGTCCTCCAAAGCAACGCCGAGGACGTGCTCACCGTCTCAGAAGAAGAGATCATCGAGACGATGCGCTTCCTCCTCTTCCGCCTGAAGATTCTGGCCGAGCCGACGGGCGCCGTCGCCGCCGCCGCCGCGCTCTTCGGCAAGCTCCCCGCCGACGTTAAAGGCCCAATCGGCGTCGTCATCTCCGGCGGCAACGTGGACCCGGAGACGCTCGCCGCCCTCCTGCTCACCCCCGGCTCGTCCGCCAAGCCGGCCGGGTGATAAAATAGCGCCAGCCCTAATTCATCCGGAGTCAATAAATTTTGAGCCGCGAGCTGAGAGTCCTTAACAACCCCCCGACGACGAGGCCGCCGCGCGGGCCGAAGCCCGAGTGGCTGAAGGTCCGTCTGGGCGACCCCGCCAACCAGAACTACGTCCAGCGCCTCATCGAGAACCTGAACCTGCACACGGTCTGCCAGGAGGCGCGCTGCCCCAACATCTTCGAGTGCTGGACGGACCGCACCGCCACCTTCATGATCGGCGGCGACATCTACACGCGCCACTGCGGCTTCTGCGCCGTCGGCAAGGGCAGGCCCGGCACCCTCGACCCCGATGAGCCGCGCCACGTCGCCGAGGCCGTCCGCACGCTCGACCTCGCGCACGCCGTCATCACCTCCGTCAACCGCGACGACCTCGCCGACGGCGGCGCCGCCCACTGGGCCGAGACCGTCCGGCAGGTGCGCGCCGTCAACCCCGGCTGCCGCGTCGAAGTTTTGATACCCGACTTCAACGGCGACGAGGCCGCTTTGAACGCCGTCCTCGACGCCGGGCCCGACGTGCTCAACCACAACACCGAGACCATCGCGCGCCTCTACAAGCGCGTGCGGCCCGACGCGCGCTACGAGCAGACGCTTGAGCTTCTGCGCCGCGCGGCCGAGCGGCGCGACCGCGAGCGGCGCGGGATGCTCACCAAGAGCGGCATCATGGTCGGCCTGGGCGAGAACTTCGACGAGGTCGTCGAGCTGATGCGCGACCTGCGCTCGGTCTCGTGCGACATCATGACCATCGGCCAGTACCTACAGCCCCACGCGCGCCGCCTCCCCGTCGAGCGTTACGTGACTCCCGAGGAGTTCGCGCGCTGGCGCGAGGCCGGATTGGAGATGGGCTTCAAGCACGTCGAGTCGAGCCCGCTGACGCGCTCCTCCTACCACGCGCGGCAGCAGACCGACGGCGCCTCTTGACGGAGGGATGAAGATGAGAAGAACGCCCCTTAAACTCTTCGCCGTCGCGGCGGCGCTCGCGTTCGTCGGCGCCGCGTTCGGCAACCCGCGCGACGACTCGAAGCGGCAGGCGCTCGCCGAGGTGGCCGGCTACAAGGACTGGTCGCGCGTGACGGTGAAGCCCGTCCCGGTCAACCTCGCGTCGGTCGGCGGTTGAATGATCGGCTTCGCCCCTGGGGCGGCACGCGTCGGCGACGCGTGGCTCAAGTACAGTGGAGGCGGCACGACGCAGTTCGGACTCTCGGGGGGCGCGGTCCGGGAGGGCGTCCCCGCGCCGCCGCCCGACCCCGACAGGGAGAAGAAAGACCACGCCACGGCCTTCGGCGTCGTCTACGCCAACGAGCCGGCCGCGCGCGTCCTGCTCTCGCTCTCCCCGGGTAAGTTCCCCGTCGGCTCCGTCATCGTCCGCGAAAAACTCGCCCACGCCGCCGCCGAGAAGCCGGACCTGCTGGCCGTCATGATCAAGCGCGGGCCTGACTTCAACCCGGCCGGCGGCGACTGGGAGTTCCTCGTCTTCGACGGCGAAGGCAAGCGCCTGCGCGAGCGGCAGAGGAAGGGCAGTTGCCTCGAATGCCACGCCTCGCAGCAGTCCAGAGACTTCGTCTTCCCCATCCCGCAGCGTCAGGAGTAAAGGCCGAGCAGCCTCTTCACTTCCTCGACGGCTTCGGCCGACGACTCGCCGCCCGGCCCCACGACCCCGATCAGCACTCTTCACATCCTCTTTCCCTCCCCGCCCGCGGCCGGGTTATATTAAAGGCACGGGATAAAAATCATGAAAGCTGTCTTCTTCGAGGAGCACGGCGGACCCGAAGTGCTCCGCCACGGCGAGCGGCCCGATCCGACGATTAGGGCCGACGAGGTTCTGGTCGAGGTGCGCGCCTGCGCGCTCAACCACCTGGACGTGTGGGCGCGGCGCGGCCTGCCGGGGGTCGAGATTCCTTTGCCGCACATCCCCGGCAACGACGTGGCGGGCGTCGTGCGCGAGCGCGGCGAGCTGGTGGACTGGGTCGCGCCGGGCGACGAGGTGATGTTGCAGCCCGGCGTCTCCTGCGGCCACTGCCACGAGTGCCTGCGCGGGGCCGACAACCTCTGCCCCCGGTACCAGATTCTCGGCTACCAGCGCGCGGGCGGCTACGCCGAGCTGGTCGCGGCGCCCGCCGTCAACTGCATCCCGAAGCCGGCCTCCCTGAGCTGGGAGGAGGCGGCCGCGCTGCCGCTCGTGACCGTGACGGCGTGGCACATGCTGGTGACGCGCGCCCGCGTCGAGCCGGGCGAGGACGTTCTAATTCACGCGGCGGGGAGCGGCGTCGGCTCCATAGGCATTCAGGTGGCGAAGCTGCGCGGGGCGCGGGTGATAGCGACCGCCGGGTCGGACGAGAAGCTTGAGAAGGCGCGCGCGTTGGGGGCCGACGAGGTGGTGAACTACACGCGCGCCGACTGGCCGAAGGAGGTGAGGCGGCTGACGGAGAAGCGCGGCGTGGACGTGGTCTTCGAGCACACGGGGGCGGAGACGTGGCCGGGTTCTATTCTCTGTCTCAAGCGCGACGGCCGCCTCGTGACCTGCGGCGCGACGAGCGGGTTCGACGCGCGGACCGACCTGCGGCAGGTCTTCTATCGCCACCTGTCGCTGCTCGGCTCCTTCATGGGCTCGAAGGCCGAGCTGTTGGACGCCATGAAGTTCGTCGAGCGGGGCCGTCTCCGCGCCGTCGTGGACCGCGCCCTCCCGCTCTCGGAGGCCCGCCGCGCGCACGAACTCATCGAAGACCGCGCGCAGTTCGGCAAGCTCGTCCTCGTGCCTTAATTAGCGGGCGCCTCTTCCGCGCCGCCTTCGTCGGGGGGGCCGTTCTCGGCCGGCTGGCTGTCGGAGACGGGGTCGCCCTTCTGCTCGCGGAGGCGGAAGATGACGCAGTCGTCGTCCTCGTAGGCCACGTCGAACCAGCCGCTGTCGAGGGCGTTGTTGTAGAAGTCTTTGTGCTCGTGGTCGGTGAAGGCGTAGCGGGCGCAGCGCCTCTGGTCGCCCTCGCCGACGCAGAAGTTGTCGCGGATCGTCTCGCCCATGCGGGCGACATCCTCGTCAGACATGTCGGTGCCGGCGCTGACCTTCACGTAGAGGTCGGCGAGCCGCTTGTCCTTATCGAGCAGGTAGGTGGGGTCGAGGCCGGAGACGAAGGCGAGGTCCGGGTTGTAGTAGAAGAGTTTGGGGAAGTCGTCCCAGTCGCTATTGAAGATGAGCTCGCCCTTCTCGGTGTTCGCGCTCAGCCACTTCATGCCGCCGCGGTAGTAGTCGGGCTGGAACATGCCGCGGATGTCGTCGCGCGTGATGCGCGCGTACCAGACCATCGGCGCGGCGAAGAGCACGAAGGCCGTCCCGACCAGCACGTACTCCCACACGCGCCCGCTCTCGGCCCGCCTATCATCGCCGGCTTCCGCTTCGCCCGGCTCGCCGAACAGCCGCGCGCGGCCGCGTGCGACGAGCGGCTGGAGGGCGAAGGCGGCGAAGAGGACGGCGAAGGGCGGGAAGTATTCCGAGAAGCGGCGCCAGCGCGCGTTGAAGACCCAGAGGAAGGTGGCGAAGAGGAGGAGGAAGAAGGCGCGCTGCTGCTCCTTCTTCGTCGAGTCGCGGAAGGCGAGGTAGCCGGCCACCATCGCGACCGTCGCCGTCCCGCAGTTGCCCAAAAACTCCCAGGTCGAGTACGGGTACCACTCGCTGCCGACCGCGGTCGAAAAGTCCTTGGCCGTGACCTTGATGACGAGGTGCTCGTAGAGCAGTTGGAAGTTGTGCGGGAAGTAGGGGTTGATGACGAAGCCGAGCAGGGAGCCGGCGGCGACGAACACGAGCGGGCGCCACTCCAGCCGCCGCTCGGTCCAGAGGACGACGGCCGTCCAGAAGCCCGCGGCCACGACGAGCAGCGCGAACATGTCGTAGGTGAGCGCGAAGACGAACGCGAGCGGCAGCAGCCAACGGTACCTGCGCTCAAACAGCAGGTGGATGCCGACGATTAAGAGCACGATGGAGACGCTCATCGCCTTGCCCATGTGCATCCGGTAGAGGAAGGGGCCGGCGCTGCCGAGGATGAGCAGCAGCCACAGCAGCGGGTAGCTGACGCGGTGGCGCACCAGCAGCCAGAAGCAGGAGAAGACGGCGAGCGAGGCGAAGAGCCAGGTGCCGACCTTGGCGCCCGTCTGGAAGTCGGGGAAGAGCGTGAAGGGGATTTGCAGAATGTGGAAGAGGAAGTGGTGGTCCACGTAGTCGCGCGGGTTGAGCGTCGTCAGCGGCAGCGCGCCGAACGTGGGCGGGAAGTTGCCGGTGCGGATGCCTTCGAGGAGCATCTGGCTCCAGCGGAAGTGGTAGTAGGAGTCGAAGTCGCCGCAGCAGATCGAGGCGGTCGAGAACTGCAAGTACCAGAAGGTGGCGCCTATCAGGATCGCCCCGACCGCGAGCACCGCGCCGCGGCCGCCCGCGAAGCCCGCGACGGCGCCGCCTTTCGCGTCCGCCTCCCGGCGGGCCGTTTCCTCCGCCGTTCCTTCGGCGGGCGCGCTCCCGCCTTCGACATTCTCCGTGACCAAAACGGTGTTCCTCTCAGGATGATTCTTCGCCCGGAAGAGCGAGGGGGAACCATATCACGGGCCGCCGCCGCGGGCGAAGCGCGTGCGCCTCACCCGCAGAGGCGCTTGATTACGTCGAGCAGGTCGTTGGGGTTGATGGGTTTGGTCAGGAAGTCGTCGAAGCCGGAGCTGAGGGCGCGGGCGCGGTCGTCGAACTGCGAGAAGCCGGTGACGGCGATGAGCGGGACGCCCCGGTAGTCGGGCAGGGCGCGCAGGGCCTCGGCCAGTTGGTAGCCGTTCATGACGGGCATGCCGATGTCGGAGACGATCATGTCGAAGCGGTCGCGGCTCGCGGCGCCGAGGGCGTCCTTGGCCGAGAAGGCCATCGTCACCTCGTAGCCGGCGATGCGCATCAGCATCGCCAGCATCTCCGTCACGTCGGGCGCGTCGTCCACGACGAGCGCGCGCCGGCAGACCTTATCCGCTTCGGGGCCGTCGGGAAACGCGCCGCCCTGTTCTTCAATGTCAGACATCACCTTGCTCTTTCGGCGGGGCCGAAATAATTCCCCTTGAAAAAAGTTTCTGAGACTCGACGCCTGTGCTTTAAGGAGAGTTGCGCTTGCGCTTTAAGAGCTGCTCGATCTGCCCGCCGAGCGCCGTCGGGTCAACCGGCTTCGGCACGTGGGCGTCGAAGCCGGCGGCGAAGGCGGCCTCCGCGTCCTTCGGCGCGGCGTAGCCGGTCAGGGCCACGGCCGGCACGCCCGCGAGGTGCGGCAGGGCGCGCAGGCGCCCGAGCAGTTCGTACCCGTCAACGCGAGGGAGTCCGATGTCGGAGACGATTATATCAAAGTGGCCCGACTCGGCAACGCTCAGCGCATCCTCGGGCGTGCCGCAGGCCGTCGCCGCGTAGCCGCGGGCGGCGAACACGACGCGCAGCATGTCGAGCGTGTCGCGCGAGTCCTCGATGAGCAGCACGCGGCAGACCCCGACCGCGCGCTCCTCGGGCCGCGCCGCCGCGGGCTCCTGACTCTCGGCCCGGCGGCCGTCGCCGTCCGCGCCCGCCGGCAGCGTGACGACGAAGCGGCTGCCGCGCCCCTCGCCGTCGCTCGCGGCCGACACGCGGCCTCCGTGCGCCTCGACGTAGCTCTTGACGAGGGCGAGGCCGATGCCGAGGCCGCCGTGGATTCGCGTCGTGCGCATGTCGGCCTGGCGGAACCGCTCGAAGACGTGCGGCAGGAAGTCGGGGTCGATGCCGTCGCCGTCGTCCTCGACCTCGACGCGCGCGCCCTGCGGGTCGCCCGACAGACGGACGCGCACGCTCCCGCCCTCCTGCGAGAACTTGACGGCGTTGTTGAGCAGGTTCCAGAAGACCTGGACGAGCCGCGTGCGGTCGCCCGCGACGACGACGGGCGAGAGGCCGCCCGTCTCGACTTCGAGGGCGACGCGGCGGCGGTCGGCCTCGGGCCGGACGGTCTCGGCCGCCTCGCGCAGCACGGCGTTCAGCTCGACGGGCGCCCGCTCGATCTTCATCTTCCCGCTCAAAATCGAAGACATGTCGAGCAGGTCGTTGATGAGGCGCGAGAGCGCCTGCGAGTTCTTCTCGATGACGGCGACGCCCTTCTGCGCCTCCGGCTCGGGCAGGCGGCCCGAGCGGATCATGTGCGTCCAGCCGAGGATGGGCGTCAGGGGCGTCCGCAGCTCGTGCGAGAGGACGGCCAGGAACTCGTCCTTGGCGCGGTTGACCTCCTGCGCGCGCGCGTAGAGCTTGGCGTTGGCCTCGGCCAGCTCGCGGTAACGCTCCTCGGAGGCGCGCAGGCCCGCCTCGGCCAGCTTGCGCGCCGAGATGTCCATCGTCACGCCGCGCATCCCGACCGACTCGCCGCGCTCGTCGAGGATGACGGTCGAGCGCGCCTCGACGTGGACGACGCGCCCGTCGCGGCCGACCCAGCGGAACTCGCTGGTGCCGCCGATGCGGCTCTCGTAGATGGCGTGGGCCTCGCGCGCGGCCCGCTCGCGGTCTTCCGGGTGAACGATGCCGAGCCAGAAGTTCGGCGTCGAGAGCCACTCGTTGACGGTGTAGCCGAGCATCGTCTCGACGTAGTCGCTGACGAAATCGATCCGCTGCGACTTCACGTCGGGCACGCCCCACGCCTCCCAGACGACGCCGGGGACGCTGGCGACGAGGTCGCGCAGGCGCCGCCGCTCGCCCTCTATCAGCCGGGTGAGCCCGGCGCGCTCCTCCTCGGCGCGCTTGCGGCCGCTGATGTCGTGCGCGATGGAAGAGGCTCCGGTGATGCGCCCGGCGGCGTCCCTGACGGGCGAGATAGTGACCGAGACGTGGTGCCGCGTGCCGTCCTTGCGGACGCGCTCCGTCTCAAGGTTCTCGGTGCCCTCGCCCCCGGCGATGCGGCGCAGGATGTCGTCCAGCTCCGAGGCGCGCTCTTCGGGGATGATGAGGGAGATGTGTCGGCCGACGGCCTCCTCGGCCGTGTAGCCGTAGAGGCGCGCGGCCGCCGCGTTCCAGCTCGTGATGGTGCCGTCCAGGGTCTTGCCGATGACGGCGTCCTCCGAAGACTCCACGATGGCGGCCAGCCTCTCCGAAGCCTCTTCGGCGCGGCGGCGCTCGGACACGTCGTGGAAGACGAGGACGACGCCGGTCGTCCGGCCGTCGGCGGCGGCGATGGGGGCGCCGCTGTCTTCGATAGGGATTTCGGCGCCGCCGCGCGTCAGGAGGACCGTGTGGTTGGCGAGGCCGACGACCTTGCCTTCGCGCAGGACTTTCGCCACGGGGCTCTCGACTGTCTCGCGCGTCTCCTCGTTGACGATGCGGAAGACCTCTTCGAGCGGGAGGCCGCGCGCCTCCTCGACGGCCCAGCCGGTGAGGCGCTGCGCGACGGGGTTCATGAAGTTGACGCGGCCCGCGGCGTCCGTCGAGATGACGGCGTCGCCGATGCTTTGCAGCGTCGTCGCCAACTGCCGCTCGCTCTTGACGGCGGCGGCCTCGGCGCGGCGGCTGCGCTCTGTGAGCTGGACGATGATGAGGGCGACGAAGAGGAAGACGGAGACTTGCAGGAAGCCGGCGAAGGTGAGCGATAACCAGTCGAAGGGCGGGATGAAGAAGTAGTTGGCGAGGAAGGCCGAGACGGCCGTGGTCAGGAGCGCCGGCCCGCGCCCGAGGTAGCGCGCGCTGACGGCGACGGCCGCGAAGTAGAAGATGAAGGGGGCGGCGCCGCGCTCAAGGCCCGCGATGTCGTAGAGCGCGAACATGAGCAGGGTGGCGACGCCGGCCGAGGCCGCGCCGAGGGCGTAGGCGGCCGGGGTCCGGCCTCTCCTTGGTGGGGCGGCGGGGCGTCCTTCGTGGCGGCTCGTCGTTTGGGGGTGCGACATCGCTCCTGATTCGAAGGCTGAGGGCGGCATGACCGAGACACAGGGACATCCCGTGTCCAGGCTTTGGGGCTCAACTGTCGTTGTTTTCTCTGACGCCGAGAAGCTACTTCACCCGCCCTGACAAGTCAAGAAAACAGTAGCCGGTGGACAGTGGCCGTCAGTCAGTAGGAGAATCCTTTCATGTATCCGGCAGGGAATCTTTTCATACCGGCGCCGCACGGGCGCCTGGAGGCGATTTTGAAGGCGCCGCGCGCGGGCGAGCCGCGGGGCGTGGCGCTCGTCCTGCACCCGCACCCGCTCCACGGCGGGACGATGCACAACAAGGTCGCCTTCCGCACCGACCGCGGCCTGAACGACGCGGGGCTCTTGACGCTGCGCATCAACTTCCGCGGCACGGGCAACTCGACCGGCGAGCACGACCACGCCCGCGGCGGCGAGCAGGAGGACGCGCGCACGGCGCTCGACTACTTGACCGCGCGCCACCCCGGCCTCCCCGTCTTCCTCGCCGGCTTCTCCTTCGGCGCGCGCGTCGGGCTCGAAGTCGGCACCCGCGACGAGCGCGTCCGCTTCCTCGTCGGCGTCGGCACGCCCGTCAGCATGAAGGAGCGCGACTACGACTTCTCCTTCCTCGAAGCGTGCCGCAAGCCCCTGCTCCTCGTCCACGGCGAGCGCGACGAGTTCGGCTCGGTGGCCGAGCTGCGCGCCCTCGCCGCCCGCCTCCCGCCCGAGGCGCGCGCCCGACTCACAATCATCCCCGGCGCCGGCCACTTCTTCGACGACCAGCTCGAAGACCTCACCCGCACCGTCCGCGAGTGGGCCGAGGAGCGATTAGAAGAGGCGGCCTGAACGTTTCCGTCCCGAATGGGCGGGGGTGGCGCCGCGGCGCTGACGCGCCCGCGGCTTACCCCCGGCTATTATCGGTGTCCCCTGCGGGGACACGGTGGGTGGGATTTCGAGAGGGTGGGTAAATTCTTTAGCCGCCCTGACAGACTCTAAGTTTGTCTGTCGGGGGCGGAGTCGGCCTCGGCGTAGAGGCGGTCGATGAGGTCGCGGTATTTGTCGTTTATGACGCGGCGCTTGACCTTGAGGGTGGGGGTCAGTTCGCCGCCCTCGATGGTCAGCTCTTTTTCGAGGAGGGCGACGCGCTTGACGCGCTCGTAGCGGGAGAGGTGTTCGGTGTGGGCGTCCACCTGGCGCTGCATGAGGTCGAGGACGCGGGGGTGGCGGCAGAGTTCGGCGGGCGTGCTGCGCGCGTCGAGCCCCTTGTGCTGGGCGTAGGAGCGCAGCAGCTCCCAGTCGGGGACGATGAGCGCGGCCACGAACTTGCGCCCGTCGCCGACGAGCACGACCTGGTTGACGAAGCGCGACTCTTTGATCTTCTGCTCGATGGGCTGGGGCGCGACGTACTTGCCGCCCGAAGTCTTGAACAACTCCTTCTTGCGGTCGGTGATGCGGAGGTAGCCTTCCCCGTCTAAAGCCCCGACATCGCCCGTCTTGAACCAGCCGTCCTCGGTGAAGACCTCGCGCGTGGCCTCCGGCTTGTTGTAGTAGCCGAGCATGACGTTCGGCCCCCGGGTCTCGATCTCGCCGTCCGGGGCGATGCGGACCTCGACGCCGCGGATGGGGCGGCCGACCGAGCCGATGCGGTTGTCCTCGGCCGAGTTGACGCAGATGACCGGCGACGTTTCCGTCAGCCCGTAGCCCTGGACGATGGGCAGGCCGGCGCCCATGAAGACGTAGCCCAGCTCTTCGGGCAGGGCCGCGCCGCCGGACGTGAAGAGGCGGACGCGACCGCCCGTCGCCTCGCGCCACTTGGAGAAGACGAGGCGCGTGGCGAGGCGGTGTTGAAGCTCAAGGAGCGGCGGCGGCGGCGTGCGCTCGACGCGGTGGCGGGCCAGGCGTTTGCCCACGCCGACGGCCCACGCCAGCAAGCCCGCCTTCAGTTTCCCGCCGGCCGCGGCCCGCTCCTTGATGCGCGCGTAGATTTTCTCGTAGAGGCGCGGGACGGCGACGACGAGGGTGGGGCGCACCTCGCGCATGTTGTCGCCTACCTTCTCGATGGCCTCGGCGAAGAAGACGCGCGCGCCGTGGTGCAGGTACATGAACATGGCGCCGCGCTCGAAGATGTGCGAGAGCGGGAGGACGGAGAGGATCACGTCCTGCGGGTTGAAGGCCAGCCGCTCGGAGGTCGCCAGGAGGTTGGAGACGACGTTCGAGTGCGTGAGCATGACCCCTTTAGGCTCGCCCGTCGTCCCCGACGTGTAGATGATGGTGGCGAGGTCTTCGGCGCGGACGGCCCCGGCCAGCTCGCCGGCGAGCGCGGGTTGCTCCGCTTCGAGGGCGCGCCCCGCCGCCTCTAATTCTTCGAGCGTCAGCAAGCCTTCTTCGCCGCCCGCGTCGCCCGTTAAAAGGATGACGAGGCGCAGCGCGGGGCACTCGGCGGCTGCCTGACGGACTCTGGCGTAGGCTTCGCGGTGCTGGACGAAGAGGACGGAGGAGCCCGAGTCGTTGAGGATGTAGCAGACCTGCTGGGGCGCGAGCGTCGGGTAGAGCGGGACGTTGATGACGCCGGCCGACAGGCACCCGAGGTCCGCGAGCACCCACTCGGGCGAGCTCTCGGAGAGGATGGCGGCGCGGTCGCCCCGCCGCAGGCCCGACGAGTAAAGCCCGAGCGCGATGTGGCGCGCGCGCCGCGTGAACTCTTCCGAAGAGACGGCCCGCCATCGGCCCTCGCGCTTCGCGTTGAGCGTGTCGGGGCGCGCGTGGACGCGCATGGCGCGCGCGAAGACCTCGACGAGCGTCGAAGGCTCCCCGCGCCCGTTCGACGAAGCGGCGGGGTTAAGCTCGGCGGCGGCGCGCGTGTTGGTGTCGGTCATCGCGCGGCCACCCCGTGGATGAAGATGTCGAGCACTTCGTCGGCCATCGGCGCAAGCTTGTAGCGGCGCTTCGAGAGAATCCAGTTGGTCGCCATCTCGTCCAGGGCGCCGAAGAGCACCTTGGCGACGAGCTGCGCCTTCAGCTCCCTGCGGAAGACGCCGGCCGCCTGCCCCTCCTCGAAGACCTCGCGGATGAGGCCGAGGTAGGCGGCAAGCCCCGCGGCCGAGAACTCCTCCATGAACTTGGTCGAGCCGCGCAACTCGACCTGGAAGACGACGGCGAGGTCGCGGTCGGCGCCGAGTCGTTCGAGGTGGTGGCGCGCGATGCGGCGCAGCTTCTCGCGCGGGTCGGCTATCTTCGCCAGCTCCTCGCGCCCCTCCTCGATGGCCTCGGTCGTGTTGCGGTCGAAGATGGAGCGGAGTATCTCCTCCTTGCTCTTGAAGTAGAGGTAGACGGTGCCGTCGGCGACGCCGGCTTGGCGCGCAACGTCCGCGACCTTCGAGTTGAAGTAGCCATTCTCGGCGAAGACGCGGGTGGCGGCGCGAAGTATTGCCTCGCGCTTGTCGCCCGCGGCGGCGCGCGTCTGGCCGGGGGGGCTCGGGAGGGAACGGGCGGAACGCATCGGGGGTCTCGGCTCCGGGGTCAGGCTCGTGGGCTCGGCTGAATGGCCATTCATTCAGTCAGCGCCTAGCCTAACCCCGGCCGCACCTTTTGCGCAACAGCCGGGGGCCGGCTAGAGCCTGATTTTGATCCAGCCCTCTTCGACGAAGACTTCGTAGGTTTCGAGCGGTTCGCTGGAGCGGTTGAGGCAGGAGCCGGTGCGCACGTCGAAGCGCCAGCCGTGCCAGTCGCAGGTGACGGAGTGGCCGGCGAGGTCGCCGTCGGCGAGCGGGGCGCCCTTGTGCGGGCAGAAGTTCTCGACGGCGTAGAGGCGGCCCCCGACGTTGTAGAGCGCCAGCTCCTTGCCGCCTTCGAGCTCGACCGTGGCGCCGCGCCCCTCGGGCAAGTCGCCCTCGCGCCCGACCTTGACGACGCGCCCCGAGCGCTCGGGCCGGCGCGGGTTTTTTTGACTCGGAGGTGTCTGCTGCATCTACGGCCGAATCGTAACAAACCGCCCGCGTGCGCTGCAAACGCGAAGAAAATCAAAAGCGGGGGACGACGAATGATGAATAAAACGCGACCGTATCGCTACACTCATCGCTCATCATTTTCTCGGCGGGGGAGTATAATCGGGCCAAGTTCCCCCAGACCAAATCCGAGCCGGCAAGAGTGCTTAGGAGGCCAGCCATGTCCAGATACCGCGGAGACCGCGACGACGAAGACTTTTACGGGGGCGAGCGCGGCGCTCGCAGGCGACCGGACGAGGGGCGCTACGAGGAGGGGGGCCGCGGCGACTACGGGCGCGAGGCGGAGCGCGGCGGCGGCGAAGAGGAGCAGCGCGGCTACTGGCGCGGCTCCGCGCGGCCCGGCTACGAACACGACGAGCGCGACGCGGCGCGCGGCGGCCGCGGCTGGGGCCTGCGCGGCGACTACGACTCTTACGTCGAAGGCCGCGGCGACTACTACCGCGACGACTACTACACGGGCGGGCGCCGCCCCCCCGAGTTCCGCCCGCGCCCCGACGAGCGGCCCTACGGGCGCGGCGGCGAGCGGCGGGGCGCCACGCGCTCGCACGTCCGCTGCCGCGACATCATGACGCGCGACGTGACGTGCGCCACGCGCGAGACGACGCTCCAGGAGGTCGCGCGCATGATGAGGGACGAGGACACGGGCGTCATCCCCGTGGTCGAGCCGGGCGTCACCACGTCGGACTCGACGACCGAGGTGCAGCGCGTCCCGGCCCGCACGCGCAGCAACGGCAAGCTGGTCGGCCTCATCACGGACCGCGACATCGTGGTGCGCGCGCTGGCCGAGGGGCGCGACGCGCGCGAGGTGCTGGCCGAGGAGATCATGACGACCGACATCCACACCGCCCAGCCGAACGACCGCGTCATCGAGGCCATCCGCAAGATGGGCGACAAGCAGGTGCGCCGCATCCCCATCGTGGACCGCGACGGCCAGTTGCGCGGCATCATCTCGATGGCCGACGTGGCTCTCGAAACCGAGGACGACCGCGAGCTGGCCGAGGCCCTCGAAGAGATCTCCAGCGGCTCGTCGTTCTGGAACAGGATATTCGGCTAACGACCCAATGGCCCACTCAATCGAACAGTACCTGCGGATGATGCCGAAGGCGACGGGCGTGAGGTGCACGAAGCATTTCTGGCGGCCGGCGGCCGACGTGTACAAGACGCGCGACGGCTGGATGGTGAAGATCGAGCTGGCCGGCGTCTCGCCCGACGAGCTGGAGGTGCGCATCGAGGGCGACACGCTCCGCGTCGCGGGCAGCCGCCGCGACGAGTCGTGCAGCGAGTCCATCTCCTTCCACCAGCTCGAAATCACCTACAGCAGCTTCGAGCGCACCATCCGCTTCCCCTGCCCCATCGAGGGCGCCAGCCTCCAGACGCGCTACAAGGACGGGCTGCTCATTCTCCACCTGCTCTCGCCGGAGGAGTGCGACTGAACCAGACGAGGAACCCAAACCCGATCATGGCCGAAGACACTTTGAAGGAAGAGACGGGCGGCGGCACCGAAGCACAGCCGGCGCCGCAACAGCCGCCGCAGGCGGAGGCGCGGCCGGGCGCAGGCGCGGACGCGGCCCACGCGGCGGGGATAGTGGAAGCGGGAGAGGGCGAGCGCGCGGACGGCGGCGAGGTCTTCGAGATCGCCGTCCTGCCCTTGCAGCAGACGACGCTCTTCCCCGGCACGGTCATCCCGCTCTCGGCCGGAAGGCCCCGCTCGGTCGCGGCCGTCGAGGCGGCGCTTCAGACGGAGGAGAAGCTGATCGCCTGCGTCACCGTGCGCGAGGGCCGCACGGCCACGCCCGAGGCCGAGGCCACGCCGCCCGGCGACCTCTACGAGGTGGGCACGCTCGTCTCCATCAAGCGCATGATGCGCACGCCCGAGGGCCTGCAACTCATCGTCCAGGGCGCCGACCGCGTCCGCGTCGTCAAGTGGACGCAGGTAGACCCGCACCTGCGCGCGCGCGTCCGGAGTCTTCCCGCGCCCGCGCGCCGCGACGAGCAGACGGTCGAGGCGCTGTTCCGCAACGTCCAGTCGCTCACCCAGCGCGCGCTCGCCATGCTGCCGGAAGTCCCGCCCGAGATCAGGACGGCCGTGCTCTCGTCGAACGACCCCGTGCAGCTCACCTACTTCCTCGCCAGCATATTCAACCTCGGCGTCGAGCAGGAGCAGCAGATGCTCGAAGCCGACACGGTGGACGAACTTCTGCAACTCGCCTACGCGCGCCTCTCGCGCGAGATAGAGATCATGGAGCTGCGCACCAAGATCGCGGCCGAGGCGCAGGGCGAGATGTCGAAGGCGCAGCGCGACTACTTCCTGCGCCAGCAGCTCAAGGCCATCCAGAAGGAGCTGGGCGAGGACGAGGGCGGCGAGAACGCCGACGCCGAGATGCTGCGCGAGCGGCTGGGCGAGGCCGACCTGCCCGAAGACGTGCGCAAGGAGGCCGAGCGCGAGCTGCGCCGCATGGAGCGCCTGCCGCAGGCCGCGCCCGACTACCACGTCATCCGCACCTACCTCGAAATGGTCCTCGAACTCCCCTGGAACAAGTCGTCCGAGGACAAGCTGGACCTGACCGAGGCGCGGCGCATTCTCGACGAGGACCACTACGGCCTCGAAGAGGTGAAGGAGCGCATCCTCGAATTCCTCGCCGTCGTCAAGCTCAGGCGCGACTCGAAGAGCCCCATCCTCTGCTTCGCCGGCCCGCCGGGCGTCGGCAAGACTTCACTCGGCCGCTCCATCGCCCGCGCCCTCGGCCGCGAGTTCGAACGCCTCTCCCTGGGCGGCGTGCGCGACGAGGCCGAGCTGCGCGGCCACCGCCGGACCTACGTCGGCGCGATGCCCGGCCGCATCATCCAATCCCTGCGGCGGGCCGGCGTCAACAACCCCGTCATGATGCTCGACGAGATCGACAAGCTCGGCAACGACTACCGGGGCGACCCGGCCTCCGCGCTCCTCGAAATCCTCGATCCGCAGCAGAACCACTCGTTCCGCGACCACTACTTAGATCTGCCCTTCGACCTCTCGAAGGTCTTATTCATCGCGACCGCGAACCAGCTCGCCCCCATCCCCGCGCCCCTGCGCGACCGCATGGAGATAATCGGCATCGCCGGCTACAGCGACCAGGAGAAGCTGCACATCGCGCGCCGCTACCTCGTCCCGCGCCAGACGCGCGAGAACGGCCTGGAGGAAGGCCAGCTCGAAATCACCGACGAGGCGCTCTCGTACCTCGCCGCCCGCTACACGCGCGAGGCCGGCGTCCGGCAGCTCGAACGCACGGTCGGCCGCGTCGCGCGCAAGGCCGCCCTCCGCGTCGCGCAGGGGCAGGCGGAGCGGCTGCGCGTGGACGTGCCCGACCTCAAGGAGCTTCTCGGCGCCCCGCGCTTCTACCCCGAGGAGGCGCGCAAGGAGATGCCGACCGGCGTCGCCACCGGCATGGCCTGGACCGAGACGGGCGGCCAGCTCCTCTTCATCGAGGCCACGCTGCTGCCGGGCAGCTCCGGCCTACAGCTCACGGGCCAGCTCGGCGAGGTGATGCAGGAGTCGGCGCGCGCGGCGCGCTCCTACCTCTGGTCGCACGCCGCCGAGTTCGGCATAGACGCGCAGATGTTCAAGAACTACGGCGCGCACGTCCACGTCCCGGCGGGCGCCATCCCGAAGGACGGCCCCTCGGCCGGCGTCGCCATCATGTCGGCGCTCGCCTCGCTCAAGACGGGCCGCCGCGTGCGCAGCGACACGGCGATGACGGGCGAAATCACCCTCTCGGGCCTCGTCTTCCCCGTCGGCGGCATCAAGGAGAAGGTCCTGGCCGCGCACCGCGCCGGCTTGCGCCGCGTCGTCCTCCCCGCGCGCAACGAGCCCGACACCGAGGACATCCCCGAGGACGTGCGCAAGGAGCTGGAGTTCGTCTACGTCGGCCGCGTCTCCGAAGCCCTCGACGCCACGCTCGAAAAGCTCGTCGCCCAAGCCCCGCCGCCGGCCACGCCGCAGGACAGCGAGAACCCCGGCGCCAGGCAGACGCCCGCGCCGGAGCCCGAGCCGGTGCGCGCCCGGCCACGCTAGTTGAGTGTAGAGAGCGGCCTTTTCGACACGGAGGGCACAGAGAACACAGAGGACACAGGGAAGAAGAAATTGTCTTCCTCTGTGCCCTCCGTGTTCTCTGTGCCCTCCGCGTTAATTGTGACTCCCGTCACACCCAACGACCAGAAGTTGCGTCCTCCCCGTTTGAGTTTGCGCGTCGCGGCTGTGTAGAATGAGGCTGCTTACACGCACCGCCTCGGGGCTCCCCCGTCACGGAACATTCTAAAAGCCGATGTACCCACTTCCCGCGGCCGAAAGGCCCTTCACCCCACGCGAAAAGGACCAGCCAACTCTATGAGCGCCATCATCGATACGCCGCCAGCCGAGCACAGGGAGAGGCAGTTTGAAGAGGTCGAGACCGTGACCATCCGCTTCGCCGGCGACTCCGGCGACGGCATGCAGCTCACCGGCACCCAGTTCACCAACACCTCGGCCATCGTCGGCAACGACATCTCAACGCTCCCCGACTTCCCCGCCGAGATTCGCGCCCCCGCCGGCTCGCTCCCGGGCGTCTCCGGCTTCCAGCTCAACTTCTCCAGCCGCGACATCCGCACGCCCGGCGACCAGCCGAACGTCCTCGTCGCCATGAACCCGGCCGCCTTGAAGGTCAACCTCTCGGACCTCGAAGATGGCGGCACCGTCATCGTCAACACCGACGAGTTCAACAAGGAGAACCTGAAGAAGGCCAACTACCCGGTGAACCCGCTCGAAGACGAGACGCTGAAAGGCTACCGCGTCCACCGCCTCCCCATCACGACCCTCAACATCCGCGCCTTGCAGGAGGCCGGCGTCAAGCTCTCGCGCAAGGAGATGGACCGCTGCAAGAACTTCTTCGCGCTCGGCGTCCTCTACTGGCTCTACGACCGCCCGATGGACCCGACGCTCGACTGGATCAAGGCCAAGTTCTCGAAGAGCCCCGAGGTCCAGAAAGCCAACGAGGTGGCCCTCCGGACCGGCTACAACTTCGCCGACACGACCGAGGTCTTCACCACCCACTACACCGTCAAGAAGGCCGTCATCGCGCCCGGCAAGTACCGCAAGATAACGGGCAACGAGGCGACCGCCATCGGCTTCGTCACCGCCGCCGAGCTTGCGGGGCGCCCGCTCTTCTACGGCTCCTACCCCATCACGCCGGCCTCCGACATCCTCCACGAGCTTTCGCGCCACAAGAACTTCGGCGTCAAAACTTTCCAGGCCGAGGACGAGATCGCCGCCGTCTGCGCCGCCATCGGCGCCTCCTTCGCCGGCCACCTCGGCGTGACGGGCACGAGCGGCCCCGGCGTCGCGCTCAAACAGGAGGCCATCGGCCTCGCCGTCATGACCGAGCTGCCGCTCGTCATCATCAACGTCCAGCGCGGCGGACCCTCCACCGGACTGCCGACGAAGACCGAGCAGGCCGACCTCTTCCAGGCCGTCTGGGGCCGCAACGGCGAGTGCCCGGCCATCGTCGTCGCGCCTTCGACGCCCGCCGACTGCTTCGCGATGGCGATCGAGGCCGTGCGACTCGCCTACCGCTACATGACGCCGGTCTTCTACCTCTCGGACGGCTACCTGGCCAACGGCGCCGAGCCCTGGCTCGTCCCCGAGGTGGACGCGCTCCCGAAGATAGACGTGACCTTCGCCGAAGACCCCGTTGACTTCATGCCCTACGCGCGCGACCCCGAAACCCTGGCGCGGCCCTACGCGCTGCCCGGCACCCCGGGCCTCGAACACCGCATCGGCGGCATCGAGAAGCAACACCTGACGGGCAACGTCAACTACGACCCCGAGAACCACCACTTCATGGTCCTCATGCGCCAGGAGAAGGTGGACCGCGCCGCGCAGGACATCCCCCCGGTCGAGGTTTACGGCGACCCAGAAGGCAAGGTCCTCGTCCTCGGCTGGGGCTCGACCTACGGCTCCATCACGTCGGCCGTCGAGCGCCTGCGCGCCGAGGGCAAGCCCGTCTCCAGCGCGCACCTGCGCCACCTCAACCCCTTCCCCGCGAACTTGGGCGAGGTGCTGCGCCGCTTCGAGACCGTCATCATCCCCGAGATGAACCTCGGCCAGCTCTGCACCATGGTCCGCGCCAAGTATCTGGTTAACGCCGTCGCCTTCTCCAAG
The DNA here is from genome assembly GCA_035296285.1 of Pyrinomonadaceae bacterium. GTDB lineage: Bacteria > Acidobacteriota > Blastocatellia > Pyrinomonadales > Pyrinomonadaceae > QHXN01. The sequence continues at coordinate 23,725 of DATHBF010000359.1, forward strand.
GTCAAAGGCCGCCCCTTCCAGATACGCGAGATCGTGCGCAAGGTCGAGGAGTACCTGTAAAGCGAGAGGGCGCGATGAAGGCTTCCCACCCACAGACCGGACGGCAATCCGTGAAGGAAGTTTACGCGGAGGGGCTGAGGTATTTCATGGGACAGGGACGCCTCAACAACACGCTCGCGCAGCTCTGCGCCGACCTCGAACGCCACCGGATAGACTACGCCGTCGTCGGCGCGGTCGCCCTGATGGCCCACGGCTACCCGCGCTTCACCGAAGACATCGACCTGCTGCTGACGCGCGAAGGGCTCGAAGCCTTCCACCGCGAGCTGGTCGGCCTCGGCTACCTGCCCGCCTTCGAGGGCGCGCGCAGAAAGCTCCGCTCGACGCGCGACGGCGTGCCCGTCGAGGTCATCGTCGCGGGCGAGTACCCCGGCGACGGGAGGCCGAAGCCGGTGGCCTTCCCCGACCCCGCGGACGCGGCGGTCGAGTTGGACGGCGTACAGGTCATCGCGCTCGGAAAGCTGGTGGAGCTGAAGCTCGCGTCGGGCATGACTGCGCCGGGCCGCCTGAAAGATTTGGCGGACGTTCAGGAGCTGATAAAAGCGCGCGGGCTCGACGCGGAGTTCGCGGGGCGTCTGCACTCTTACGTGCGGGAACAATACCTGCGGCTGCTGGAGGGCGTCGGGCAGTCCAAACATTACGGCGGCGGAGAGGCGCAAGACTAGCGCGCCGCCGGCAATCATCTTAGAGGAATCAAACAAATGAGCACGACAGGAAACGGCAGCGGCGACAACTTCAACAGGCCGGACCCGGCCCTCTCGGACGAGAGCGCGGTGCGCGGCATCGGCGGCAACGTCTCGGGCTCCGGCCCCTCGCCGGAGAGCGAGCCGGGCTCGGTCACGGCGGGCAAGCCCGCGCCCCCGCCGGGCAAGCTCACCAAGGCCGACTTCTCCTCGGACCAGGAGGTGCGCTGGTGCCCGGGCTGCGGCGACTACGCCATCCTCAACAACGTGCAGAAGGTGATGCCGGAGCTGGGCATCCCCCGCGAGAAGATCGTCTTCGTCTCGGGGATCGGCTGCTCCTCGCGCTTCCCCTACTACATGAACACCTACGGCTTCCACTCCATCCACGGCCGCGCGCCGGCCATCGCCAGCGGCATCAAGGCTTCCAACCCCGACCTCTCCGTCTGGGTCATCACCGGCGACGGCGACGCCCTCTCCATCGGCGGCAACCACTTCATGCACGCCATCCGCCGCAACCTCGACCTCAACTACATCCTCTTCAACAACCGCATCTACGGGCTGACGAAGGGGCAGTACTCGCCGACCTCGGAGTTCGGCAAGAAGACGAAGTCGACGCCGATGGGCGTCATCGACTACCCCGTCAACCCCCTGTCGCTGGCGATAGCGTCGGAGTCCACGTTCGTCGCGCGCTCGATTGACATCGACGTGAAGCACCTCGGGGGGGTCGTGGACGCGGCCGCGCGCCACAAGGGCATCTCCTTCGTCGAGGTCTACCAGAACTGCAACATCTTCAACGACGGCGCCTTCGACTCCTTCGCCGAGCGCACCGCGCGGCCCGACAGCGTGCTCTACCTTGAGCACGGCAAGCCGATGGTCTTCGGCAAGAACCGCGACCGCGGCATCCGCATGAACGGCGCGCTGCCCGAAGTCATCCGACTGGGGGGCGAGACGGGCCTGAACGAGAACGACTGCCTCGTCCACGACGCGCGCGAGAAGGACCCGTCGGTCGCCTTCATGCTCGCGCGCATGGAGTTCCCCGACTTTCCGCAGCCGGTCGGCATCTTCCGCGACGTGCAGCGCGACACCTACGAGGACCTGATGCAGCGCCAGATCGAGGACGCGGTCGCCCGCCAGGGCCGCGGCCGTCTCGAAAAACTCATCCACACCGGCGACATGTGGGTCGTCGAGTAAACTACAATGACCGACCAATCCCACCCGGAAAGGAAGACTCTAGTGAGCGACCATCCTACGGGTGACGACGGCAACCTTCTCAACTTCATCGCCTCCACGGTCGAGATGATCCGCGACCGCATGGCGACCAAGGACGACCTCGCGCGAGTAGAGTCCCGCTTGGACACGAAGATAGATGTCGAAACCACGGCCATCCGCGGAGACATCGAGCAAGTCCACTTGAGACTCAACAGCATCGAACGCGCATTAACGTCGCGGCTCGACCACGTCGAGGCTGACATGAGCCGAATGCGGAGTGTTCTTTACTTGCTCGTCAGGGATGACCCGGCCATGCTGCGTATGCTCGGTTATACGCCGCCGGCCGGCGGATGAAGGGGTTTGAGAAGTTCAAGCGAAAAACGCCGTGCCCGTTACAGAGCGCGGCGTTTTTCTTGGGAAGGAAGGTGTCGAGGCTTTACCTTGCTTTCGCAATCTGTTCGCAACCAACGGGCGGGGGCCGCCGGCTACTATGCTTTCACCAACGGGCGTTCCTTCTGAGAACGAGTGAAACTTTGGGGCAGGCCACCTCGGTGGCCGTGGGCGTCGTGCCTTGGGGGGGCCCGGCGCCCTTTCTTTTTGGCGGCCGTCCTTCAGCCTCTCTTCTTCGAAGCCTTCTGCCGCGCCTTGAACTCGCGCTCGCCGCCGGACTCGCCGAGCTTCGTGCCCGTGGGGACGGCCGCCGGCACAGACGGCGTGTTGTCGCGCGCCGCCTCGCCGTCCGAGCCCGCCTGCTGCGCCGAGTCGTCCGAGAAGAACTCGCTCGCCTCCTTGCGCCGGCCGCGGAGCGCGGGCGTCGCCGCCTCCGCCTCGCGCGTCTTGTCGGGGGCGCTCCGCTCGTCGCCCATCTGCTGCCCGCGCCTGCGCTCGGGCACGCCCGCCTTGCTCTGCGTCTTCTTGCTGACCATTGACTCCTCCCACTCTGAAAACGTCTACCGACTACCCTCTTCGGCCCGCCTGACGAGCGCCCACTTCAGCGCGGGCGGCGTGACGAGCGTGGTGACGACGACCATGATGACGACGGCGCCGAAGGTCGCCGCGTCTATGACGGGCACCGGCGCGCCGCCCACGGCGGAGGGCAGCGTGAGCCCCGCGCCGATACCCGCGAAGATGAGCCCCACCTCGCCGCGCGGGATCATCCCCAACCCGACGGCCACGCGGTTGACCCCGCGCTCGACCACCCCGAGCGAGCACACCTGCTTGCCCACGACCGCCACCGCCGTCAGCACCGCCGCGAACCCCAGAGCCGACGGATTCGCGAACGCGGCGAGGTCCACCTTCAACCCCATCAGCACGAAGAAGACGGGGACGAGGAGCGAGCTGACCGGCGCCAGCAGCTCGGCCAACCCCTGCTCGCCGCGCTTGAGGAACGCCTCGAAGTGGACCTCGTCGAGCACGAGCCCGGCGGCGAAAGCGCCGACGATGGGCGCCAGGCCCGCCAGCGCCGCCGCCCACGAGAGCAGAAGGCAGAACGCCACCGCGAAGGAGACGAGCACGCCGCGGCTCCGCATCCGCCCCGCCCCGCGGAACAGGTGAGGCACGACGAACTGCCCCGCGAGCAGCGCACCCGCCAGAAACGCCAGAGACTTGAGCGCGATGACGGCGACGCTCAGGAGCGCCAGAGGCTCGCCCGCGCCGGCCGCGCGAATCGCCCCCGCGATGACGGCCAGAATCAAAAGCCCCATCACGTCGTCCACGACCGCCGCGCCGAGGATGATGCGCGCCTCGCGCGTCTGGAGCCGCCCCAGGTCGCGCAGCACCCGCGCCGTGATGCCGACGCTCGTCGCGCACAGCGTCGCGCCGATGAAGAGGTGGCCGAGCAGGGGGCCGTCGGGGAGGAACAGGGCGGCCACGCCCCACCCCAGGAGGAACGGCGCGACCACTCCCAGCGTCGCCACCAGCAGCGAGGACCAGCCGACCGACACCATCTCGCGCACGTTCGATTCGAGCCCGACTTCAAAGAGCAGGATGATGACGCCGATCTCCGCGAGCGCGCCGACGACCGCGTCCGCGCGCAGGCCCTCGACCCACCCGACGCCGACGAGCGACAGCGAGCCGACCAGAATCCCGCCCGCCAGCTCGCCCAGCACGGCCGGCTGCCCGGCCTTCGTGAACAGCTCGCCGCCGAGGCGCGCGATGAGGAGCATCAGCGCGAGCGAGAAGAGCACCGAGGGGTCGAGCCCGTGCGGCGCGCCTTCGCCCCCGGCGGCGCGCGAGGCCGGGGGCCACAGCGCGGCGCAGGCCGCGGCGAGCGGCAGTGCGGCCGTCAGAGCTATCGCGCGTCGCGGCGTCAAGACAGGGCTTCCGTGTGGGTTCGAGTGCGCGTGAAGTTTGCCGCGCGGCGGTTCAAAAATCAACCCCGCCGTGCCGGACGCGACGCTGCGGTCTCTTCCGGCACGGCGGGGTTGATTTCGAGTCTTAACTCGGGGCGCCCGGACTTCAGGTCGTGGCGTCGGCCGGCTTGTCCGGGCCGCCCGGCTTGCCCGCGACTGACGGGCCGGAGTTGCCCGACGGCGAGGAGCCCGTCGAGGCGGACGCGGACGAGGCGGACGACGATGACGACGCGCCCGAAGCGGCCGCCGGCTCTGCCTTCTGCTGGTCCTTCCCGGCGCGCTCCTTGGGCTGGTCCATGCGGCAACTGCCCTCGAAGATGGCGCCGTTCTCGATGACGAGCGCGGGCGTCTGGATGTTGCCCGTGACCTTGGCGACGCGGCCCATCTCGATGCGCTTGGTGGCGGTGATGTCGCCGTTGACGGTGCCGTAAATCTGCGCCACCGCGACCTCGACGTTGGCGTCCACGCGCCCGTTCGTCGAGACGATGAGCGTGCCGTCCGCCGACGTGACGCGCCCCGACAACCCACCGTCCACGCGGAGCATGCCCTTGAAGCTGGCCTCGCCCGTCAGCGTCGTGCCGTTGCCGACGAAGCCGGTCAGCGTCCCCTCCTTGATGTCGCGCGCCAGCGACTCGCTCTCGGTGACGGCGCGCGAAGTGGTCTGCGTGTGGACCGACTGCTGGTAGGCTTCGGTCGGCGTGGTCGCGGCGGCGCCGCCGCCGCCACCCGCGGGTGAGGGCGAGGAGCCGTAGCCCGAGCCC
>DATHBF010000360.1:0-18367 GCA_035296285.1 Pyrinomonadaceae bacterium
ACTCATCGCTTTACCTGTCGATCTCCCCGAGCACGATGTCAATCGAGCCGATGACGGCGACCACGTCGGCGATCATCTCGCCCTCGACCATGTCGGGCAGGGCCGAGAGGTTGACGAAGCTCGGCCCGCGGACGTGGACGCGCGAGGGCTTCGGCCCGCCGTCCGACCTGACGTAGACGCCGAGCTCGCCCTTCGAGCCTTCGATGGGCTGGTAGACCTCGCCCGCGGGCACGTTGAAGCCCTCGGCCACGATGAGGAAGTGGTGGATGAGCGCGTCCATGTGCGTCTTCATGGCCTCGCGCTCGGGCAGCACGACCTTCGGCGCGTCGGCCTTGATGGGGCCGGGCCGCAGGCGTTCGAGGCACTGGCGGATGATCTTGTTCGACTCCGTCATCTCGCGCATCCGCACCATGTAGCGCGCCCACACGTCGCCGCTCTGCTCGACCGGCACCTCGAAATCGTAAGTCTCGTAGCCCGAGTAGGGGTTGGCGCGGCGGAGGTCTATGTTGACGCCGCTGCCGCGCAGGCAAGGCCCTGTCAGGCCCCAGTCGATAGCGTCCTCGGCCGAGATGATGCCGACGCCCTTCGTGCGGTTCTGGAAGATGCGGTTGCCGGAGAGCAGGTCGTGGAACTCGGCGACGGCGGCCGGGAAGTCGTCCGAGAACTGGCGGGCGCGGCGCTCGAAGCCGGCGGGCAAATCCATCATCAGGCCGCCGATGCGGAAGTAGGAGGGCGTCATGCGCTCGCCCGAGGCGGCCTCGATCAGGTTAAGAATCTTCTCGCGCTGCCGGAAGCAGTAGAAGAAGACGGACATGGCGCCGATGTCTAAGGCGTGCGTCCCCAGCCAGACCATGTGCGAGCCGAGGCGCTGTAGCTCGCACATCAGAACGCGGATGACCTGCGCCCGCTCGGGAATCTCCAGCCCGAGCAGCTTCTCGACCGCCAGGCAGTAGGCGAGGTTGTTGCCGAGCGGGTTGAGGTAGTCCATGCGGTCGGTGATGACGATGCCCTGCTGGTACTTCTTGTACTCGAAGAGCTTCTCCATCCCCGTGTGCAGGTAGCCGATGTCGGGCACGCACTTGACGACCATCTCTCCGTCGAGCACCAGCTCCAGCCGGAGCACGCCGTGCGTGGAGGGGTGCTGCGGCCCGAACGAGATGGTCATCTGCGTGTCGAGCGGCTGGTCGACGACCTCGAACTGCGGCGGTACGTTCCTCGTGGATGCGCTCATGCTCTGGTCTTCTCTTCTTTACTCGTTCACGAAGTTGTAGGTCAGCACGCCCGAGACTTTGACGGGCTTCCCGCCGAGGAGCGTCGGCGCGAACTTGGCCTGCCGCGCCGCCTGCGCCGCCGCCTGCTGCAAGAGCGGGTGGCCCGACACGGCCGTCGCCGTGGCGACGTTGCCTTGCTCGTCAACCAACACCTGCACCGTCACCATGCCTTGCGCGCGGGCCGCCTTCGCCAACTGCGGGTAAGGCGGGGCCGGCTTGCTGACGGCCTTCCCGTTGAGCACGCCGCCCGAGATGGCGGGCCGGCCGGAGGTCGGAACGGGCGGGGGAGGGGGAGGGACATCGGCGGCCGGCTCAACCTCGTCCGAGAGTCCGCGGAGCCTTCGGTCGAGCAGTGAAATCGTCTCGCCGCCCTCGGGCGTCAGGTCCAGCTTCTCGTAGAGCCACTCGCCGCCCTCGTACCTCGCCTGGACGATGAGCCTGCCGGACTTCTTCGGGCCGGAGAGCGGGATGTCGAGGTTCGCGTTGCCCCTCTCGTTCTGGAAATTGATGTTGCCCGTGACGAACCAACCGTCCTTTATCGGCTCGCCGAGCCGCTCGACCGCCGCCGGGTGCGACTGCGCGATGGCGAGCGACCCGCGGTAGACCTCCGACGACTTCACCGCCGACATCACGCCGAAGACTATCAACGCGGCGACGCCGCCGACCCCTATCAGCAGGACGAGGCAGCCGCTCGGCACCAGCCACTTCCAGTTCCGGCCCCAGCAACCTTTCGGCTGCTGCGCCGGCTGCTGGAACGAACCGCCGAACTGGGCCGGGTTCGGGTTCATCATCGCGGCTTCACGCGCCTCACGTCAGGCTGTACGGCTCGTAGCCGCGCAGCGGGAAGTCCTTCCTGAGCGCGTGGCCCTGCCAGTCGTCGGGCAGGAGGATGCGCCGCAGGTCGGGGTGGCCGTCGAAGACGACGCCGAACATGTCGAAGGTCTCGCGCTCGTGCCAGTTGGCCGTGCGCCAGACGCCCGTCACGGTCTGAACGTGCGTGTCCTCCTGGTCGAGCAGGACCTTCAGGCGCAGGCGGTGGTAGCGCCGCGTCGAGAAGAGGTGGTAGTTGACCTCGAAGCGCGGCTCCTCCTCGGGGCCGCGGTCCACGCCCGTAATGTCGGCGAGCATGTCGAACTCGAAGCCCGGCGCCGCCTTCAGGTGCGCGCAGACCTCGACTATCGCCGCGCGCGGCACGACCAGCGTCAACTCCCCGAAAGCCTCGATGACCTCCGAGACCCAGCCCTCGTGCTCGCTCTGAAGCGAGGAGACAAGCTCCGCGGGCGGGACCGTGTACGAAGCCTGACGCCGCGAGCCGGCGGCGAGCTCCTTCTCGCGCTCGATGTCTTGAGGCACTTGAGACATAAAGTTCTAGCTCGACCTGCGGCGCTCGTGGCGCGACGCGATGGAGTAGGGCCGCGATGGGTACTCCTGCGCGGCGGCCTCGTTTGTCGCCGAGACGCCGACGGCGGGGAGCGTCCCCGGCGGGACGGCCTCGACCGCTTCCGACGGGGGCACGTCCTTGCGGTCGCGCATGGACTCGCCCATCACCTTGTCCTGCAACATCATGATGGCGTGAATCAGCATCTCAGGCCGCGGCGGGCAGCGCGGGATGTACACGTCCACGGGGACTATCTTGTCCACGCCCTGCACGATGGCGTAGTTGTCGAAGACGCCGCCCGACGTGGCGCACGCGCCCATCGAGATGACCCACTTCGGCTCCGGCATCTGGTCGTAGATGCGCCGCAAAACCGGCGCCATCTTGCGCGAGACGCGGCCCGAGACGATCATCACGTCGGCCTGCCGCGGGCTGGCCCGGAAGACTTCCGAGCCGAAGCGCGCGAGGTCGTGGCGCGCGTCCGTCGTCGCCATCATCTCGATGGCGCAGCAGGCCAGCCCGAAGGTCGCGGGCCACAGGGAGGACTTGCGCGCCCAGTTGACGAGCGAGTCCAGCCGCGTCGTGATCACGTCCGGCAGCGCCTCGGCGATAAAACTCTCTAAGCCCATAAGACTCCCCCTGTCAGGCGGCCCGCGCCGCAGACCTCGCGGCCTTCATCGCGCGCCGGCGCGCGTCCGCCTCGTCGAGCGCCCGCGCCTCGGCCTCGGCCTCGGTCCGCGCCCGCTCGCTCCACTCGAACATGCCCTTCTTCAAGATGTACACGTAGCCGACCAGCAGCAGCGCGACGAACAGCATCATCTCGACGTAGGCGAGCGTCCCCAGCCCGTCCTCGATTGCCAGCTTCTTGAAGACGACGGCCCAGGGCATCAGAAAGATGAGCTCGATGTCGAAGAGGATGAAGATCATCGCGACCAGGTAGAACTTGACCGAGAAGCGTTCGCGCGCCGTGCCCACGGGGTCCTTGCCGCACTCGTAGGGCATCGTCTTGGTGCGCGTCGCCTTGTGCTGCCCGACGAGCTGCGAGAGCAGGACGTTGCCGACGGCGAACCCGGCGGCGACGAGGAACATGAGCAGGATGGGCAAGTAATCAGACAGACTGAACACACTTACCTCCAGTCAGCTTGCGGCGAAAACGGGCCGGGGGCACCCGCCGGTTGAGTTTGAGAATCAAGGTACAAAGTAAGGGTAGTCCATGTGGGGGTGGGTGTCAAGGCAGTCTTCGGAGGGGCCGAAAGGGGCGTTTTGCAAGGAAATTGACCGCCTTCCGAGCGGTGTGCTACTGTGAGCTTCGCCCCCCTTCAGCAGAAGCCGGGACTCCATCTGTTCGTGCCCGCGCCGTCCGTTTATTCTTAAACTTAAAGTCCGGTGATAACAGGATTCAATACCGACATCCCGTACGGCGGTACGACCTACCACGTCCAGACGGAGGACAAGGGGCTTGAAACGCCGCTCATCCTCTCGCTCGTCTACGTCGGCGGCGCCATCATCGCCAGCAAGCGGACTCCTTACAAAGACCTCCTCCAGTCGGGCTTCGACGAGGCGACGCTGGCCGAGCGCCTCCAGCGCCAGCACAAGCTCATCTGCGCCGCCATCAAGGCCGGCCGCATCGATGACCTGAAGAAGATGAGCGACAAGGACGCCGGCCCGGGCGCGGCTTCCCAGGTCCCGGCCGAAGCCCCGCCTCCCGCGCCGCCCGTCGAGCCGGCCAGGCCCGTACCCGCCGAGCCTGCACTCCCCGCGCCCGTACCCGCCGAGCCCGTGCTCCCTGAGCCCGTGCGCGCCGAGCTCGAACCCAAGCGCGAGGCCCCGCCCGAGTTCGAGTTCATCTTCACAGGCCCGTTCGACATCATCAGGCCCGACCCGTCAATCATAAAGGAGGCGACGCCCGCCCGAGAGGAGTTGCCGCCGCCGCCGCCGCCCCCGATGCCCGCGCCGCCGCCGCGTCAGCCCGTCGCGCCGGTCGTGCCCGCGACGCCTGCGGCCAGCAACGAAGTCGAGGGCGAAGGCGAGCTGTACCTCCAACTCGTGGACGACGAGGGCGACTTCCGCGCGGGCCAGCTCGCGACCATCAAGATACACGTCGGGCGCGGCCAGTACGGGCGGCGCGCCGTGACCGACGCCTCCGTCTCGGTCCGCGTCCTCGGCACCAGCTTCCGCCCGCTCATCCTGACGACGCAGACCGACATCGAGGGCTTCGCCGTCGTCCGCGCCCTGCTCCCGCGCTTCACCTCCGGCCGCGCCGCCATCATCATCCGCGCCGTCGCGGACGGCGACGTGGCCGAGATGCGCCGCATCATTCACCAGGCTTAAGGGACCGACGTGCTCATCAGACTCAACGGCGAAGAGAGGGAAGTGCCCGACGGCTTGACGCTACAGGGCCTCGTCGAACTGCTCGGCCTCGCGCCCGAGAGGCTCGCCGTCGAACACAACCTCAAGGTCGCGCGCCGAGCCGACTGGCCTTCGACCGAACTCCGCGAAGGTGACAAAGTCGAGGTCGTCCACTTCGTCGGCGGCGGGCAATAGCACCTGCCAATAAACGTCACGCCGCCGAACAAAAATCGGCACCCCGCCCCGCGCCCTCCCGCCCCTCCGCCCTCAAAACCCCGACTTCCGGGGCGAGAACCTTTTAACCCGGTCGGCACGGGTTTTGTACGGGCCTACATGGTCGTGTCATTTGCTCCGCCGCGACCCCCTTCAGCCGTGGCCTCTCGCACGAAGGCTGATTCCCCCTACCAAGGGAAAGAGAACCCCCTAAGGAGAACCAAGAGAACATGCAGAAAACGCTAAAGAGCCTCACGCAGATGGCAACGGGAGTGGCATTCATGCTCCTGCTGACGGTCGCAGCCTCTGCGCAGGTCACCACGAGCGGCACGGTAACGATGAGCGGCACCGTCTCGAAATTCGTCGAACTCAACTCGGGCGGGGCCGTCACCCTGACCGGCAACTCGGGCGGCGGCGTGACGACGGACGGCGTCGCCGACAACGCGCTCGCCGTCGTCGTCAACCTCGGCGAACTCGGCCCGGCCAACACCAACAGCTTCGTCAAGGCTTCGGTCCCCCTCAAGGTCCGCAGCAACACCAACTACGTGCTCTCGATGAGCGCCATCGTTTCGAGCAGCGGCTCGACGGCGAACCGCATCGTCGCCTCCGACATCGGCTTCGGGCTCGGCTCCTTCAGCCGCTCCTCGGCCGTCGGCGTCCACACGACGGGCGTTGACACCGACAACACCTCCGGCGACCCGACCAACGTCGCCAACGGCGCCGTCAATGCCACCAGCGGCCGCTTCGAGTACACGGCCGCGCGCTCTAATCTCGGCGCCTTCTCGGCCTCGACCACCGTGCTCAGCGGCCCCCGCGTGCTCAACGCCGTGCCGCGCGCCAACACCAACGGCCTGACCGTCCCGGCCGTCTTCTCCGTCAAGCCCCAGTTCTACGAGGAAGGCTCGCTGACGGCGACTGCCACCTTCACCATCGCCGCCCCCTGAAGCTCCGCGTCGATGAAGGCCCGACCCGAGGTCGGATGTGCGTCCGCGCGCGAGCCCCGGCCCGCGCGCGGACGCGCCGCATAAGGCCGACCGGCTTCCGAACTGCTCTCACCCATGATGCGTCAACGCGCCACACGACTAGCGTTCCTCTGCGGCCTGCTCGTGCTGTGTGCGTCCGCGCGCGCGTCGGCCCAGCAGTTCGACATCGGCAGCGGCGGCCTGCCGACCGTCTCGGGCGTCCGCAACGGCTCCGTCACCGGTTCAAACGACGTGACGCAGGTGCTCGTCGTCAACGTTGATTTCGGCGAGGTCTCGCCCATCAACGCGAGCAACGTCGTCAGGGTGGTCGTCCCCATCTCCATCCGAAGCACCTCTCCCTACCAAGTCTCCGTCTCACTGGCCGGCGCCTTCGACGCCAACCCGCTGGCCGTCCAACGCTCCGACATCGGCTTCGGCGCCCACAACCTCCGCACGCTCGGCTCGATGGCGCGAGTTTGCAACGACAGCAACCACGTCTTCCGCTCGCCCTTCAACAACGACCCTTCGACCAGCGTTTCGCTCGACGCCAACGGGCGGGCCGCCTATCCGTCCTCGCTCGCCAACCTCGGCGCCTCGACCGTCATTCTGAGCGGCCCCGAGCTGACGAAGGGCAACAACATCACCAGGAAGGAGCCGGATAACGGCTACACCTTCGACGCCATCTTCGCCATCAAGCCGCAGTTCTACGCCAGCGGTAACTTCACCGCGACGCTCACCTTCACTATCTCGGCCGGCCCGAACGTCCGCTGCTGAAGGATTGGTTTCCGACGATGAACACACAAGCCGCACGCGCCTCGACGCCGAAAACGCTCCTCCGCATCCTCCTCCCGCTCGCGCTCCTGCTCGCGCTCGGCGCGCCCGCGTCCGCGCAGACCGCACAGACCGCGCCGGCCCCGGACCAAGAGCAGGCCACGGCGCGCGACGGCATCGCGCTCGCCCCCGCGCGCTTCGAGCTAGAGATGGAGCCGGGCGCCGAGACGACCGTCGTCGTCAGCCTCGACTACCACACGGCCCGGCCCGGCGCGCGGCCCTCGCGCATCCTCGCCAGCCTCAACGACTGGAACCTGAACCCGCAGGGCGAGCTGGAATTCTTCAGGGCCGGGACGCAGGACGGCTCGGCCTCGCCCTGGCTCATCTACAGCCCCGGCGAGGTGTTGGTCGAGCCGGGCAAGACGCACTCGGTCCGCGTCACCGTCACGGTCCCGAAGGACGCGACGCCCGGCGACCACCTGGCGGCGCTCGTCATCGAGCAGCGCCCCGACAGCATCAAGCTCAACAGGAACGAGCGGCAGATGGTCCTCCGCTACCGCATGGCCGCGCTCTTCTACATCAAGGTCCCGCGGCTCACGCGCGAAGGCTCGCTCGCCAACCTCAAGGCCGCCGCCGACGAGCAGGGAGTCGCCGTCACGCCGACGCTCAGGAACACGGGCAACAGCGTCGTCCGCCCCGTCGCCGCGCTCAGCGTCCTCGACGCCTCGGGCCGCGTCGTCGCCCACGTGCCCGAGGCCGAAACGCTCCCCGTCCTCGCCCGCTCCGAGCTGACCCAGACCCTGCGCCTCCCCCGGCAACTCCCGCCCGGCCAATACACCGTCAGCTACAAGGTCAACTTCCAGGGGCACGGCAAGTCAACCGAAGGCGTCACCAAGCTCACCGTAAGCGAAAAGGCTAACGCCCCCGCCCCGGCTAACGCCGACGGCGCGCAGAGCAAGTGACCCCGCAGGGGTCACCGACAATAGCCGGGGGCCAGCGAAGATGCGGAGCATCTGAGCGCCGCCCCCGGTAACGGCATAACGAACAATCCGACCCTGAAAGGGTCGCACCGCCGCGTACAGGTGCGACCCTTTCAGGGTCGGATTCGTGTTGCCGTTCAGACCGGGGGTGGCGCTCGGTCGCTTCCACTCCCTCGCTTACCACCGGCTATTGTCTGTATCCCCTGCGGGGATAAACGTGGAGCTTCACGCCGCGGCGTCTCAAAACTCTTTCCGCTCGGGCGGCTTTGGCGAGACGGCGAATTTGATGTCGCCCGTCTCGGTCCCGGCCGCCACTTTCACTTGAAGCGTACCGCCCGAGGGCTGTGAGCCGGCTACTAACGCCCGGACGATGGTGTCGTCCGGCAGCGTCTTGATGTCCACGACGAGGACGTGGAGGCCGGGGGCGAGGTCCGCGACGACGAACTCGCCCCGCTCGTTCGTCAGCGTGTCGCGCCCGGCGCCTGCCACGACGCGCACGTCCGCGAGGGCCGGCTCGTCTTCTTCCTGGAGGCCGTTCCCGTTGAGGTCGAGCCAGACCGCGCCCGAGACGCGGCCCGTGCGCGCAGTCCTGAAGTCAACGGCCGTGTCGAAGCCCGGTTCGAGCCTGACCGTCTGCGACTCGCCGCCGAGGATGGTCAGGTCGGCGCGGACCGACAGCAGGTCGAGCGCGACCGTGTGCTCGCCGGGCGCGGCGTTGGCGATGCGGTAGACGCCGTTCCTGTCCGTGTTGACCGAGAGGTTGCCGTCCACCCTCACGCGGACGTTGGCCTGCGGCGCGTCAACGTCGGCGTCGTAACGGCCGTTGAAGTTCAAGTCCTGGTAGACGCGCCCCGAGACGGTGGCGTACTTGTTCACCTCCGCCGCGCCACCTTCGGCCAGCGACTGCTCACGGCGTTTAAAGAAGAGCGGGCCGCGGACGCTCAGATGGAGTTGCGGGCCGGACTGCAAGCGGGCGTAGGAGATTTGGAGCGTCTGCTTGAAGGGGAGGCTGACGCCAGCGTTCAGCCGCCCGTAGACGCTCAAGGGCGAGCCGGCGCTGCGGTTATAGCCCAGCCCCGCGCCGAGGCTCACTCGCCTCTCCAGCAGGGATTGCGTGGCCCAGTCGAGCGCCCCGCCGAAGGTCTTTTTGCCGCCGACGGTCTGACTGATTTGCAGCGAGTCGGTCTCGCGGAAACGGAGCCGCGCGCCGAGCTGCGCGTACTGGTGCGCGTCGCCGGGGGTCTTGATTCTCGAAGCGTTGGCGAAGACGTGCCAGCGGTCGAAGCTCTTCGACGCGTTGACGAGCGTGTAGGAGCCGCCGCCGATTTGCGGCGTCCGGTATTGCGTGTGCGAGACGAAGAGGTTTGAGAGAAAGCGCGGCGGCGTCACGTTGAAGGTCGCCGTCGTGAAACGTTCGCCCGAGGCGCGGCGGCCGGGGCGCGAAGACAGCGTATCGGTGAGTGAGGCCGTGAGCCATCGCCGGGGGCTCCAGGTGACGCCGAAGGACTTGAGGTTGAGCGAGGAGGAGCCGCCCGGCTGCGCCGTCATGAAGTTCCCGCTGTTGAAAGTGTAGCGGCCCTGAACCGTTAAATTATCCCGCAGGTTGAACGAGCCGGAGATGTCTGCGGCCGCCCCGATGCCGTCGGCCTTGACCCCGTCCTCACGCAAGCCCGAGAAAGAGCCCGCGCTGAAATCGGCCTGGAGGCCGAAGCGCGTCGAGTAAGCGCGCAAGCCCCCCGCCAGCATCCGCCCGCGACGTTGCCCGCCGTCAAAAGAGAGCGCGCCCGAAGAGAATTGCAGCGCCGTCGAGCGGCCGGCAGTCGCCCTCCGGCTCCCGAAGGTCACGTAAGCCCCTGCCACCCGCGTGTCGAAGGTGCGGGACCGCGTGCGCGCCGCGCGGGCCGTCGTAGTCTCATCCCCCTCCCGTCCGGGCTCGACGAAAGCCGAGGCGGCGACGAGCCCGCCCGCCGCGCGGCCGGCGAAGGCGCTGACGCGCACGGGGCCGGCGGGGATTTGCGCCGAGACGCCGCGCACCATCGAAGACATGAAAGTAAGCTCGTTGGCGATGCCGATGTCGCCGGCCGTCACGCGCTGGCCGTTCGGGCGCTCGTAGATGAAGGTGCCGGTGTTGAGCGAGGCGAGCCCCCGGCCGGTCGCGCCCGTGACGTTGGTCGAGAGGGAGAAACGGCCGTCGTGCAGCCGGCCGTCGGCGCGCAGCGTCAGGTTATGGTTGAAGCCCGTCGGGTACTGGTCGAGGCTGTAGTCGTAGCCCCCGTCGAAGATTTCGAGCAGGCCGTGGCGGCTCGCGCGGCTGACCGGGGCCTGCGTCGCGCGCCCGCGCGTCACGCTGACGACCCGGCCCGACGACTCGACGTGAATCGCCACGTCGAGCAACGCCGAAGTTATCTCCAACGGCAGCATGAGGGCTTCGGGCTGAGGTGGGAAGGAGATGTCGTCGGCGCCGGAGAGGACGAGGACGGTCGAGCCGTTCTCGCGCACGAGGTTGAGCGAGGCGTCGAAGTCGGCCTCGACGCCCGTCTGCCTGCGCACGCGCACCGTGCGGGAGGCGGCGTCGAGCTGCACGGCGTCGCCGAGCGCACGCGCGATGCTGACCAGGGGGAGGAACAGCCGCCCGCCGCGCACCTGCGGCACGCTGAAAGGCCCGGTCAGGGGCGTCCCCTCGACGGAAATCTGCGTGCCCTCCTGCGGCTGCGCCGCGCCCACGGGGGCGCCGCCCGCGCGGGCCGGAGCGGCGGCGCACAGCGAGCAAAGCAGGAGTAAGGTGAATGAGAATCTCGCCATCGGTGGTGAGCGTCGGGAGGCCCGGCGTCGCGGCGGGCTTCGGCGGGTGCGGCGCCAGGTAAAAGCTAACAAGAAGCGTGCCGGAGCGGGCGCGGGCTGTGAGGCCGCGTGGGGCCGGAAAGGCGAGTGATTACGCCCCCGGCGGCGTCGCCCGGCGCGCGACTGCCAGAAGCTTATGACATTTTGGCAGCGCGCCTGACATCCTGTCACACGCCCCGGAGGAAACGACGCACCATTCGCACTTTCATAGACGCATCGCTTCTGAAACTGGCCGCGGCGGTCGGACGAGTCCGACGACCGTCAAGGCCGTAGCTTTACCGTCTATGCGCACAACTCAAGGCCCCAAGGTCGTCCTGGCGATTCTGCTTCTCATGCCGCCCGCGGTCTGCGCACAGACCGTCACGCTGAGAGGGCAGGTGAGCGCCGTCGTCCACGTCTCGGCGGACGAGGCGGGGGCGCAGGGGGACGGGGCGTGGGTTTCGGTCACGGACGTTGACGCCTCCACGATTGCCGTCACCATTTCGGGCTCCGGCGGCGAGGCGCGCGTCAGCCTTCCCGTCAAACTCCGCTCAAACGTCGGCTACGTCCTTCTCGCTTCCAACGTCTCAAAGGATGAGGTTGACGTGCGCCTGCGAGTCGCGGAGGTGAAGGCGACGGGAAGGTTCGTTCACGCGAAGGCCCTCGAAACGCTGCGGCCCGGCGAGCCCGCCTCATTCCTGGCTCTCAGGCACAATGCGCGGCCCGCCACGGTTTTGAGCGGCCCGCCCATCTCGAAGGCCGGCACGCTTACGTCTCCCGACAACGCGATAGAAGTCGTGCTGATTGTCGAGCTTCCGCCGCGCGCCGGCCGGGGCCAATGGTCAACGCGTCTGACCCTCTCGTGCGCCCCGAGCCGCTGAACCGCTTCACGCCCCCGACCTCCCGGACCCGCCGTTTTTCTTTCCACCGTGAAAGGTGTAAATTCTCAGCATGTCAACAGCAGTTTCGACCTCGCCTGAAAAGTTTGAAGTCGGCGGGCGCGCGTTCGCGTCGCGCCTCATCGTGGGCACGGGAAAGTATCGCAGCTTCGAGGAGATGAAGGCCGCGCACAGGGCTTCGGGCGCCGAGATGGTGACGGTCGCGGTGCGCCGCGTCCCTCTCGACCGCCGCGAGGAGTCCTTCCTCGACCACCTCGACCCGAAGCTCGTCATCCTTCCGAACACCGCCGGCTGCTACACGGCCGACGAGGCCGTCCGCACGGCGCGGCTCGCGCGCGAGGCGCTACAGACCGACCTCATCAAGCTCGAAGTCATCGGCGACCAGGTGACGCTCTTCCCCGACAACGAGCAGACGCTCGAAGCGGCGCGCGTGCTCGTCCGCGAAGGCTTCACCGTGCTGCCTTACTTCTCCGACGACCTCATCATGGCGAAGAAGCTGCTCGACGCCGGCTGCGCCGCCGTGATGCCTCTGGCCGCGCCCATCGGGTCAGGGCTCGGCGTGCAGAACCCCGCCAACCTCCGCATCATGCGCGAGCAGTTGCCCGACGCGACCATCATCGTTGACGCGGGCGTCGGCACGGCGAGCGACGCGGCCGTGGCGATGGAGCTGGGCGTTGACGCGGTGTTGATGAACACGGCCATCGCGGAGGCCGAGAGGCCGGAGTTGATGGCTACGGCCATGCGCCTGGCGGTCGAGGCCGGGCGTCAGGCGTACCTCGCGGGACGTATGCCGAGACGCCTCTACGCCAGCGCGTCCAGCCCGCTTCCGGGCGTCGTCCGCTGAAAAGCTCGAACCAAATTAGCTCCGACGGCGACGCGGGCCGGCCTTCCATGAAGAGGAGGCCGGCCCCTTCCGCACAGGTCTTCGGGGGAGCGGCGCCGTTGCGCGGGTTGGGAGTGATGACGGCGAAGTCCGCGGCGTTGTTGCCCGTGTCCGTGCAGCCGTCGCCCTTCCTTTGAAGGGAAGTGGTCGCGCTCGGCGAGGCGGCCGGGGTCGTCTCTGAGCAGTTGGCGGACGTGCCGTAGCCGGCGAAGTCAACGACCGACGCGCCGGAGGGGCAAGGGCCGTTCAAAGCCGACGCCGCGCCTACGAGCGCCACCTTGCCGGCCGTCGCGGCGAGGTTGATCGAGCCCGAGGCATCCGGCACGGGCAGCGCGGCGCCCGCCGTCCCGCCCGAAGCCTGCTGCACGAGGTAATAACGGCCGGGCGCGAGGGAGCCCGAAAGCGTCGTCACCTGCCACGTCGAGCCGCCCGCGCTCGCGTACTGAACCGACCAGCCCGAGAGGCTGACCGCCGTCTCACCCGCGTTAAAGATTTCGACGAAGTCATTCCTGAAGGCCGCGCCCGAGTTGCCGCCGCCCCCGTAAATCTGGCTGATGACTAGACGACCGGCGGGCGTCGGCGTCGGCGCGGGCGTAGGAGTCGGCGAGGGCGAGGGCGTGGGCGTCGGTGTTGGTGTCGGAGTGGGAGAAGGCGTCGGCGTTGGTGTCGGCGTCGGGATTGGAGTTGGCGAAGGTGTGGGTGTCGGGGTCGGGTTGACGTTGAGAAGGGCGGAGCCTTCGATGGAACCGGCGCGGGCTCGGAGTGTGGTCGGGCCGGGTGCGAGGGCGCGGGCGGTCGTGGCGAGGCCGGTCGAGTTTGAGAGTGTCGCCTTTCGGGGGTCTGTTGAAGTCCAGGCAAAGGAGAGGCGCGTTATCTCCGTCTCGACGCCGTCGGTCAGTGCGAAGGCGCGGGCGTTGAAGGTTTGCGCGGCGCCCACGTCGAGCGAGGCGGAGGCGGGGGCGACCTCGATTCGCGTGAGCGGGGGCGAGCCGAAGGGCGTGCCGTCGGCCCGCGTGCCGGGAGAGTAGGGGCGGCCGGCGGCGTTCGTCGCGCCCGCGTGGGGCGTGAAGGCGTCGCCGTCCGCGTCGGGCGAGCGGGTGAGCGATTGGTCCCTCGGCGCGGCGTGGGGCGAGCCGGCCCCGTATGCGAAGGCGGCGGCCGTGAACGCGCCCGAGGGCAGGGGGAGTTTGAAGGTTAAAGAGTCGCCCGAGTCGTTGAGGCTGAGCGAGCCGGCCTTGAAGATGAGGGCGCCGCCGAGGGCCGGGTGTTCGGCGGGAGGGTTGCCGCCGCCGTAGAGGATGAGCGCGCGCCCGGCGCCGAGCGTGGTGCCGGCTGGAAAGGTGAAACGGACGGTTGACGAGTCGGAGAGCTGCACGCCGGAGAGGTCGAGCGGCTCGTCCGAGTTGTTCAGGACTTCCACGAACTCGTCGTCGTCCGAGTTGCGCACGCCGTCGAGGTTCGCGTCGCCTTCGACTTCGTCCGTCGAGGCGTCGTCGGGCGGCACGTCGGCGAGGACTTCGTTGATGACAAGGGGGAGTCTGACGTTAAGCTCCGCGCGCCCGCGGACAAGCCCGCCGCGGTTGTCGTCCGTCGTCACTTCGATGGACGTGGAGCCCGCGCCGACAGCCCTGACGAGGCCGGTTGAGTTTACGGTGATAATAGTCTCGTCCTCGCTTGACCAAGTGAATGCGACGCCCGCGACGGGCTCACCCTTCTCGTCGAAGGCGGCGGCCGAAAACTGCTTCGACGCTCCGCGGTTGATTGCGAGGGATGCGGGCGTGACTTCCACGCGCGCGACGCGCGGCGGGGGTTGTTTGACCTCGATGATGGCGGGAGGGCTGGTGAGAGTCCTTGAACCGTCCGAGGCCGCGGCGGTGACGCGCGCCGTGCCCGCGTTCGCGCACTCGAAGACGGCGTTGAAGGTGCCCGCCTGTTCGCCGGGCGCGACGGAGAGGAGTTTGACGACGCCGGACTCGTCCGCGTCGAAGCTCATCGAGACGTTCTTCATCGGGCGGCCAAACTGGTCGAAGGCCCGGGCCGTGAGCGCGGCCGGCTCGCCGGTGAAGTGAGTTTGTGTCGTCGGCTGGAGCGTGAGGCTTGAGAGGCGCGCGGGGCGTTCAAGGAAGAGGCCGCCGCCGGACTTGAAGCCGGGAGAGAATTTTCGGGAAGCGTCGGCCGTGGTGTGAAGCACGAAGGGGCCGCCCACGTCGGGCGAGCGCGTTAGGGATTGGTCGGCCGGCACGCCGTCGAAGTCTCTGCCGCCGGGGCCGTAGGAGACTTGCGTGACGAGGTCGCCGTCGGCGTCGCGCAGGATGAGCGTCAGGCTGCTGTTCGTCAGAGAGAGTGAGCCCGAAGAGGCCAGGGCGACGGGCGTGCCGCCGAAGAATGGGTCGTCGCCGTCGGGGCTTCCGCCGCCGAAGAGGACGAGGGCTTCGCCCGCGGGCAGCGAGAGGCCGGCGGGGAAGACGTGGCGCGTGGTTTCGTTTGAGGACGAGCTGGCGCGCGTGCGAAGCGTCCAGCCCGAGAGGTCGAGGGCTTCACCGGAGGCGTTGACCAGCTCGACGAACTCGTCTTCGGGGCCGCTGCGCGTCCCGTCGTGGTTAGCGTCGCCGGCCGCGCCGTCGGGCGGGTCGGCGAGTATTTCGTTGACGACGAGCGTTGACTGGAGAACGCGGAGGCGGGCTTCCGCCGCGGCGTCGCCGGAGGTGACGAGGATGGCGGCGTCGCCCGTCGAGAGCCCGCGCGCGAGCCCTTCAGGAGTGACGCCCGCGACCGCGGGGCTTTTTGAGAGGAAGGTGAGGGCGGGTCCGTTAATCTCTTCGCCGAGCGCGTCGAAGGCGCGCACGCGGAGTCTCAATTCGCCGCCGACGGGGATGGTTGAGGCTTCGGGAGTGACGACGAGGCGGGAGGCACGCGCGGGTGCGCCTTCGGCGTTGAAAGTCAGCGTGGCCCGGTTGCTCTCGACGCCGGCGGCGCGGACGAGGAGCGGGACGGGGCCGGCCCCTCTCAGCCGCGTGGAGAGGGCGACGTGAATCTGGTCCAGACCGGGCAGGTCGGGCGAGGGGAGGACGGCTTCGACCTTCGCGCTTCTGCCGTCAATCAAGGCTTCGACGGGGCCGGCGTTGCGGGCGCCCGTGGCGAAGATGATGAGACGGCCGGGGTCGCCGCGCCCGTCCGTGACGGCGAAGGGGCCGCGCCGCAGCGTCGTGTTTTCGAGGGCGACGGCCTCGCCCGCGCCGTCCCCGCGCGAGGTGAAGACGCCGGGCGCGGAGGGGAGGACGGACACGACGCCGCGCCGCTCGAAGCCGTCGTGGTTGCGGACGACGACTTCGGCGGGGCCGTGGGCGAGGCCCGCGGGGACGTGAAAGTGAACGCGCGTCGGCGAGACGTAGAAGAGTTGGGCGGGCAGGCCGCCGACGTTGACGGAGACGTTGTGAAAGGTGGTCGGGAACGCCCGGTCGAATGAAGGTTTGGCTTCGTCTGTCGTGAGCGAGAGGTTTGTGCCCTCGGCGATGGCGATGGAATTCGGCGCGATTGTTTTGGCGAAAGACGCGCCGTTGAAGATTTCAAGGCCGCCGGCGGAGGCGGTGACGGGCGCGAGCGGGGCGTAGAAGATTTCGGAGTTGTTGGCGAACTCTGCGGGGACGCCTTCGTCGTCGAGGACGCGCGGGAAGTTGAAGATGAGGGAGCGGCCGTCGTCGCCGAGCGAGGAGACGACTTCGGCGGTGGCCGCGGCCGGCGCGTTTGTGATGCGCGTGACGACGTTCGAGGGGATGTCGAGGACGTAAAGCTCGACGCTCGCGTCCGGGTTGCCGCCCGTCACGTTGCGCCGCGTGGCGAAGGCGACGCGGTTGCCGTCGCCGCTGACGGTCGGGTGCGGCGGCACGTCCGAGGCGCGGGAGCCGAGGTTCGTGAGGCGCCGGATGCGGAAGCCGTTGCGGCCGTCGAGGAGGAAGACCTGTGTCGAGTTGGCGGAGGTCTGCGCCGAGTAGACGACGCGGAGGCCGTCGTCGCTAACGGAGCGGCCGTAGGTGAAGGCGAGTCCCGCGACGCCCGCGGCGGCCGTCGTGAATGTCCGCGTCGCCGTCTCGTAAAGGACGAGGTCTGGCGCCGCGCCCCCTTCACCGTCGCCGTCAAAGATGTAAGCGAGGCGCGAGCCGTCGCCGCTTATCTTCGCCTGCGCGGCGCGGGCAGAGACGCCCGTGTGAGTGAGTTGGGAGAAGGTCCGTGCTGCATCGTCGTAGAGAAAGACTTCGGAGTTGCGGTCGGGGTTGGCGCCCGTCAGGTCGCGGTCGGAAGTGAAGGCCAGGAGCTTCCCGTCGTCGGAGATGGAAGGCTGGAAGGAGCCTTGCGCCGCGCGGCGCGAGGGGTCGTCGGGGAGCGTGTCGGTCAACTGGCGCAGGCGTCCGCGGTCGAGGAGGAATATCTCTGAGTCGCCGTCGCGGTTCGTGCCGAGCGGGTCGTCGCGGCTGGCGAAGGCGACGCGCGAGCCGTCCTGCGAGAGCGAGGGGGCGGGGCCGCGCGACGAGGCCAGCTCGTCAAAAGGCTCTCCTTCGTTAACGTTGACGGCGAAGAGGCGGAGGGCGCGGCCGGCGTGCGACGAAGCGAGGTCCGCGTCCGACTCGAAGGCGGCGCGGAGGCCGTCGCCGCTGATTGACGGGTTGAGGTTCGTCTCCTCATGGTGCGTCCGCGTCAGTCGCCGCGGCCCGTCTCCCCGGGTGTTTACGACGTGAGGGAAGAGGAGTGTGCAGGCAGCCGCGAGCGCGATTGCGAGACGCCTTGCCGGTGAGGCCAAAGTTCATCTCCGATAAGCTTCGGGAGGGTGAAGGTCTTGGTGGATGAAGTGTGCGGCGGGTGGGTGGCGCGGATTTTACAACGTCGGCGGCAAAAGGCAAGGGCAATTTTTAAACGCGGAGGGCACAGAGAAAAGAAGCAAGTCTTTCTCTGTGCCCTCCGCGTCCCCTGTGCCCTCCGTGTTGAATTAACCCGTCGCCTGTTTGTCGGCGCGCGGGCTGGCGCTGAACTCTGGCAGGGCCTCGAAGACTTCGAGGGCGTAGCGGACGTTGTTGAAGGGGGCCGAGACCTGCGCGCCCTGGATGGAGCCGCGGACTTCGAGCAGCAGCTCGCGGGCGATTTGCAGACCTTCCTCGCGGGCGAACTCCTTGCCCTTGTCGGAGGCTATTCGCATGCGCTCCATGATGCTCGGGGTGACGCGGACGCCGGGCACCTCGTTGTGCAGGAACTCGGCATTGCGGTAGGAGACGAGCGGCCAGATGCCGGCGACGACGGGGATGCGGACGTGCTCGACGCGCTTGAGGAAGTCGCGCAACTGTTCAACGTCGAAGACCGGCTGCGTGATGGCGAACTCTGCGCCGGCCTCGACCTTCCACTCGAAGCGTTTGATCTCTTCTTCTAAATTTATCGCGCCGGGGTTGACGCCGACGCCGATGCAGAAGGAGGTCGGGCAGCCGATGGGGTTGTTGCCGAGGTCGAGGCCGTGGTTCAGGCGGTTGACCATGTTCGTCAGGCCGATGGAGTCGATGTCGAAGACGGCCGTGGCGTCGGGGTAAGGCCCCATCTTCGGCGGGTCGCCGGTGATGATGAGGAGGTTGCGCAGGCCCAAGGCCGCTGCGCCGAGCAGGTCCGACATCATGCCGAGCAGGTTGCGGTCGCGGCAGGTGTAGTGGAGCACCGACTCAAGGCCGATCTCGCGCTCGACGAGGACGGCCGTGGCCTGCGCGCTCATGCGCGTCTGCGCGCGCGGGCCGTCGGGGATGTTGACGGCGTTGACGCCCACGTCCTTCAGGAGCCGGATGCTCTGCAAGGTCTTCTCGGGGTCGCAGC
>DATHBF010000361.1:0-8864 GCA_035296285.1 Pyrinomonadaceae bacterium
CCGGCATCTACGTGCTCAAGTGGCAAAGCCCCGCCGAGACGGCCCGCACCGGCCCGCCCGCCGCAGCCGTTGAAGACGCGGGCGCGGCCCCCAACCCTCAATCTTCCGAGCCCGCGCCGCAACCCGAGAGCGAAGGGCTCGCGGCCGAGTCGGCGCCGCCCGTCGCGCCGGTCGTCACAGCGGCCCCGCGCGAGGCGGAGACAGCGGAGACAGCGGAGACAAAGGTCGAGAAGGTCAACGCGTCGTCTCAGCTTTCAAATGCCTCCCGGCAAGCGGCCGAGCCGCCCGCCCGCCGCGCCGCCGATGACGAGCCGCGCGCACAACGGCCCGCACGCGCCGCGAGGCAGGAGAGCGCCCCCTCTCCCGCGCCCAGACTCCAACGGGCCGACGCCGCGCCACCCCGCGCCGAGAGGAAGACCCCGGCGGCCGTCACCCCGCCCGCGCGTCCTTCACTCGTCTCTACGCCGCCGCCCACGGGCAAGCCGAACAAGGTCATCAAGTGGCCCTAAAGGTCCACACTCAACCCTAATCCGCTCTAACTGAGCAGCCTCGCCACCTCGCCGCCGGACACCAGGTCGGCCGCCCAACCGAAACTCCCACGCCCGCGCATCTCCGCGCCCGCGCGCAAGAGAGCCGAGATGGCGGCCCGCGCCAGAGCAGCGCCGAGGCTAATGAGCACCCTTCCCGCACTTCAGGCCACCGAATCGGACGTCGAGTTTTTAACCGTGGGTTGGCGCGCGCTGACGAGCGCGTGCGGGGACGGCGAGACGGCCGAAAGGTGGCTCGCCGCACTGACCCGCCTTTACTCCGGCCCCGAACGCCATTACCACAACCTGCGTCACGTGGCCGAGATGCTGCGTCTGCTCGGGCAGTTTCACGCGGACGCCGCGGATTATGCTGCCGTCCGCTTCGCCGCCTGGTTCCACGACGCGGTGTACGACACGCGCAAGGATACGAACGAGGACGAGAGCGCCGCGCTGGCCGAGCGGGCGTTGGACGAAATGCGAGTCCCTTCACAGACAACCGGCCTCACACGGCGGCTCATCCTGGCGACTAAGAGCCACGAAGCGGAAGGCGGCCCGCCCGACCTCGGCCTCTTCCTCGACGCCGACCTGTCCATCCTCGGGGCACCCGTGGATGCGTACGCGGCTTACAGCGAGGCCATTAGAAGAGAGTACGCGTGGGTGCCGGAGGAAGCCTACCGCGAGGGAAGACTGAAAGTCCTCACGAATTTCCTGCGGCGCGGGCGGCTCTTTTACACCGGGCAGATGGCGTCGCGTTTCGAGGCGCAGGCCAGACGCAACCTCTCGAATGAGATAAAAGTGTTGTCGTCTTAACTGTAGCCCGCCAGCAATTCCCCGTTGCAACACAACCGCAAGAATTTTGTTGACAAATTATCTCACAGTGCTTTACGCTCTGCCCCGTTCCGATCCCCGTGAATCCCCGAAACAGTTCGGAGCCCTTACCTCTTAAGGTCTCCCGCCGTCTTTCTCAACCCGGATTTTATGCTCTACGCCCGGCTCATGACCTGCGGGCGAGGGTTCTCATGACTCGTACTGCCTCTTCACCTCGTCTCCCTGGTTTCCCAAAGTTACACATCCGCCCCCCTCATCTTCATCTCAGACGAGTTGCAAAGGTACTGTCCTGTCTTGATTTAGCACCCGCGTAGGATCCGCAATAGTAAAGCCCGCCGTCACCTGCCAGTGACGACGGGCTCAGGTCAATGTCACCTTCGCCACCCGATAAGCGGGGAAGATGCATCGCCTTGGCAGCCGGCATCTTAACCTAACGCGTGGCGGGGTTCAATTACCTTTAAGGAGCCCGCCATGTCGCATCCCACCCGTTGCGCCGCCGGAGCGTTCGTCCGCCGCGTCTCTTCGTTCCTTTGCCTGCTGCTCATCCTGAATTTCCCGGCCCCTCCCGCGAGGGCCTCGGCGCCGACGGCCGTCAAAGACTCGACGGCGGCGGCCGTCCCTGCGGCGGCGGTCGAGAAACCCGAGCCTGCGGCCCCGGCTCAGCCGGCGACCCTGGCGAGGACTTCCGCGGCGGCGGCGCTCCAGAGCCCGCAGACGCCGTATAGCGGCACGCCCATCAACCTCCCCGGCACCATCCCCGCCTCCGACTTCGACAACGGCGGCGAGGGCGTCGCCTATCATGACAACGTCGCTGGCTGTGATAGCAACTGCTCTTACCGCAGCACCGACGTTGACATGTACGACCGCGTCGTCTGGCACACCCGGGCGGGCGAATGGCTCGAATACACCGTCAACGTGACGGCGGCCGGCACCTACACGCTGATGTTCGACGTTGCCTCGGGCGGCCCCGGCGGCACCTTCCACGCCTAGTTCGACGGCGTCAACGTCACCGGCACGATGACCATCCCGAACACCGGCGCGTGGCACAACTTCCAGTCGTTGACCAAGACGGGCGTCAGCCTCACCGCCGGCCAGAAGGTGCTGCGCATCGCCATCGAGACAGACGGCGGCTACGACGCCGGCTCCTTCAACGCCGTCCGAGTCATCAACCCGAACACCTCGCAGACGCCCTACAACGGCACGCCCATCAACCTCCCCGGCACCGTCCCCGCCTCCGACTTTGACAACGGCGGCGACCTCATCGCCTACCACGACAACACGTACGGTTGCGAAGGCAACTGCTCTTACCGCCCCGGCGACGTTGACATGTGGGACCGCGTCGTCTACCGCACTCAGGCCGGGGAGTGGTTGGAGTACACCGTCAACGTGGCGGCGGCCGGCACTTACACGGTCATGGCTGACGTGGCCTCGGGCGGCCCCGGCGGCACCTTCCACATCGAGTTCGACGGCGTCAACGTCACCGGCACGATGACCATCCCGAACACGGGGGCGTGGCACCTCTTCCGGCCCGTCATCAAGTACAACGTGCCGTTGACCGCCGGCCAGAAGGTGATGCGCGTCGTCATGGACAGCAACCCCGCGGGCGGCAGCGAGGTCGGCTCCCTCAACTCCATCAGGGTTCTGAGTGCGTCGGACCCGCACCCCTATGGCGTCATCCCCATCGCCCTGCCGGGCACCGTGCCCGCTTCCGACTTCGACATCGGCGGCGACCTCGTCGCCTACCACGACAACACCATCGGCTGCGAGGGCAACTGTAGCTACCGGCCCGGCGACGTGGACATGTGGGACCGCGTCGTCTACCGCACGCAGGTCGGCGAGTGGATGAGGTACACGGTGGACGTGGTCTCCGCCGGCACCTACGACATTCTGGTGGACGTGGCTTCAGGCGGACAGGGCGGCACCTTCCACGTCGAGTTCGACGGCGTGGACGTGACAGGACCGATGACCATCCCGAACACCGGCGCGTGGCACAACTTCCAGACCTTGACGAAACCGGCCGTCACCCTGACGGCCGGGGTCAAGGCCATGAAGATCGTCATGGACAGCTTCCCCGCGGGCGGGAGCGAGGTCGGCTCCTTCAACGCCGTCAGGGTCGTCGCGCAGAACAGCCAGCAGATGCCCTTCGGCGGCACGCCCATCCTCCTCCCCGGCACCGTCCCTGCTTCCGACTTCGACCACGGCGGCGAGAACGTCGCCTACCACGACAACACCATCGGCTGCGAAGGCAATTGCAGCTACCGCAGCACGGACGTGGACATGTGGGACCGCGTCGTCTACCGCACGCGGACCGGCGAATGGCTCGAATACTCGGTCAACGTCACCGCGGCCGGCACCTACACCTTGACGGCCGGCGTGGCGTCGGGCGGCCCCGGCGGCGCCTTCCACGTCGAGTTCGACGGCGTCAACGTCACCGGCACGATGACCATCCCGGACACCGGCGCGTGGCACAACTTCCAGACCTTGACGAAGACGGGCATTAACCTGACGGCCGGCGTGAAGGTGATGCGCCTGTTCATCGAGACGGACAACCCCGGCGGCTACGACGCCGGCTCCTTCGACTCGATCAAGCTCACGGCCGACAACCCGCCGGCGCGCCCCAACGGCCGCATCGCCTACAACACCTGGCGCGACGGCAGCTACGAGATCTTCACCATGAACGCCGACGGCTCGGGCCAGACGAGGGTCACGACGGAGGCCGGCGACGACACGCACCCGAGCTGGGCGCCCGACGGCGCGAAGCTCGCCTTCCAGTCCACGCGCGACAACAACAGCGACATCTACACGATGTTCGCCGACGGCTACGGGCTGGTGCGGCTGACCGACAGCCCCTCGGTCGAGAGCAGCCCGGCGTGGTCGCCCTCGGGCACCAAGATAGCCTTCGTCAGCCTCCACGGCGGCTACCCGAACATCTGGGTGATGAACGCCGACGGCTCCAACAAGGTGAAGCTGACGACGGCCAACCAGTGGGTCTACGACCCCGCCTGGTCGCCCGACGGCGCCCGGCTCGCCTTCGCCAGCGAGAACTACGGCAACAACGACATCTTCGTCATCAACGCCGACGGCTCGGGCCTGACCAACCTCACGCCGAACACGCCTTCGAGCCGCGACACGGCCCCCTCATGGTCGCCCGACGGGACGAAGATAGCCTTCGCCAGCACGCGCCACGGCGCCGGCACGTCAAACACGCAGATTTACACCATGAGCCCGGCGGGCGCGAACGTCGTCCGCCTGACCAACAACTCCGACTACGACGACAAGCCCGCGTGGTCGCCCGACGGGAGCAAGATAGTCTTCCAGAGCGTGCGCAACTCCAACCTCGACGTTTACACCATGAACGCCGACGGCAGCGCGCAGACCCGCGTCACCACCGACTACTCGCAGGACCAGTTCCCGGACTGGGGCATGGCCGTCTCGGCGCCCGCGCCGACGCCGACGCCGACGCCCGTCGCCAACCCGACGCCGCTCCCCATCCCGACCGTCGGCGGCACGGTGGTCGCCGACGTGGTCGCCTTCGACCAGGTCTTCTTCTACAACCGCCTCGGCGCCGTCAACCCGGCGGGCATGATCTACGCCCTGCGGCGCGACGTAATGCCGATTGATTCGTCGCAGGGGTTGGCGCCCGGCAACGTGCGCCTCCGCCCCGGTAAGCGCGCGCGCCCGATTGTGCTGCGCGTCAACAGCGGGCAGAAGTTGCAGGTCAACTTCCAGAATCTCCTCGACCCGGACCGCGCCGACGACAACCAGCCGGCGACGCGCACGGCGGGCGTCCACGTCGCCGGCCTCCAACTGGTCGGCAGCATCGCCTCTGACGGCTCGAACGTCGGGCAGAACCCGTCGAGCCTCGTCGCGCCGGGCGGCACGAAGACCTACACCTTCTACGCCGAGCGCGAGGGCAACCACCTCCTCTACTCGACCGCGGCCACGACCGGCGGCGAGGGCGACGGCGGCTCGCTCGCCATGGGCCTCTTCGGCTCGGTCAACGTCGAGCCGGCCGGCGCCGAGTGGTATCGGAGCCAGATCACGCGGCAGGAGATGGCGTACGTCACCCTCGGCCGCACCCCGGGCAACCAGCCCATCATCAACTACGACGCCTTATACCCCGTGGGCCACCCGCGCGCCGGCCAGCCCGTGCTGCGGATGATGATGGGCAGCGAGATAGTCCACTCGGACCTGAACGCCATCATCACGGGCCCGAACCACGGCCGCTTCCCCGAGGGCACCTACCGGCCGAACGCCACCGAGCCCGACCGCAACCAGCCCTTCCGCGAGTTCACCGTCGTCTACCACGACGAGATCAAGGCCGTGCAGGCGTTCCCCATCTTCGAGGACGAGGTGATGGAGCACACGCTGCACAGCGTCCGCGACGCCTTCGCCATCAACTACGGCACGGGCGGCATCGGCGCCGAAATCCTCGCCAACCGCTTCGGCGTCGGCCCGATGGCGAACTGCACCGAGTGTCTCTACGAGGAGTTCTTCCTCACGGCCTGGGCCGTCGCCGACCCGGCCATGATAGTGGACCGGCCGGCCAACGAGACCAACCAGAACGGCCAGCTCATCACGGGCCTGAAGGCCACCAAGGCTTTCTTCCCCGACGACCCCTCGAACGTCCACCACAGCTACATCAACGACCACGTCAAGTTCCGCGTCGTCCACGCCGGCCCCAAGGAGCACCACATCCACCACCTGCACGCGCACCAGTGGCTCAACACCCCGGACGACGACAACTCGACCTACCTCGACAGCCAGGCCCTCGGGCCCGGCTACGCCTTCACCACCGAGATCACGCACAACGGCAGCGGCAACCGCAACAAGGTCGTCGGCGACTCCATCTTCCACTGCCACTTCTACCCGCACTTCGCCATGGGCATGTGGGAGCTGTGGCGCACGCACGACGTGTTCGAGGAGGGCACGCCGCTCGACGGCGACGGCCGACCCGTCGCCGGCACGCGCGCCCTGCCCGACGGCGAGATTATGGCCGGCACGCCCATCCCGGGCCTCGTCCCGCTCCCGACCATCGCCATGCCGCCGATGCCGCAGGCCGATGTCTCCATCGTCAACGGGCAGGTGAACATTAACGGCGCCGGCAACCCCGGCTTCCCGTTCTTCATCCCCGGCGTCGCCGGCCACCGCCCGCCGCACCCGCCGCTCGACACCGTTGACGACGGCGGCCTGCCGCGCCACGTCATCGTCGGCGGCACCTTCGAGGAGCACCACACGCGCCTCAACTTCGACAAGCGGCTGCTGACGGCCGACGCCCGGGCCGTGCCCGAGCCGGGGACGCCGACCGAGGTCGCGGCCATGAACTTCCACGCCGTCCGGCAGCACCCGAGCTTCAGGCCCGACGGCACGCCCGGCAACTTCATCACCAACGGCCTGCCGCCCAAGCCCGGCGCGCCCTACGCCGACCCGTGCGTTGACGACGCCGGCAACGCCTTCGGCGTCCCGCGCGCCTACAAGGGCGCCAACATCCAGCTCGACGTGAAGTTCAACAAGGCCGGCTGGCACTTCCCGCAGCAGCGCATCTCGACGCTGTGGGCCGACGTGGCGCCGACGCTCTCGGGCCAGCGCCCGCCCGAGCCGCTCTTCTTCCGCGCCAACACCAACGACTGCATCACCTTCCACCACACCAACCTCGTGCCGCGCGTCTACGAGCAGGACGACTTCCAGGTCAAGACGCCGACCGACATCATGGGCCAGCACATCCACCTCGTGAAGTTCGACGTGACCTCGTCGGACGGCTCCGGCAACGGCTTCAACTACGAGGACGGCAGCTTCGCGCCCGAGGAGGTCGTCGAGCGCATCCACGCCATCAACGCCTTCGGCGGCCTGCGCGGCTTCAACACCAACAACCGCACCTCGCTGACGCCGAAGGCCCACCCCTTCTTCGGCACCCTCGGCGCGCAGACCACCATCCAACGCTGGTTCGCCGACGACGTGCTGAACAACCTGGGCCAGGACCGCACGCTGCGGACCGTCTTCACGCACGACCACTTCGGCCCCTCGACGCACCAGCAGGCCGGGCTCTACGCCGGCCTCGTCATCGAGCCGAAGGGCTCGGTCTGGCGCCACCCGGAGACGGGCCAAATCTTCGGCGGGCGCTTCGACGGCGGCCCGACGGGCTGGCGCGCCGACATCCTGACGCCCAACCCCGCCGACAGCTACCGCGAGTTCCTGCTTGAGTTCGCCGACTTCCAGATGGCTTACAAGGCGGGCGGCGGCGTCAACGGCCAGGGCCACCCCGTGCCCGACCCGCCGAACGCCATCAACCCGCCGGCCAAGAACGAGCCGGGCCTGCCCTTCCTGCTTGAGCCGGCCGAGCAGTGCCCGGGCGGCGTGCCGCTGCCCTGCCCCGAGGCCATCGCGGCGGCCGACGTGGGCACGATGGTCGTCAACTACCGCAACGAGCCCGTCCCGCTGCGCGTCGTCAACGACCCGAACGTGTCGAACCCGACGCAGGCCGCAGGGCCGGCCGGCGACCTCTCGAACGTCTACCGCTCGGACATCACGCGCGCCTTCGCGCCGATGAACGTGCAGCCCAACTTCTACCCGCCGCTGACGGGCGGCGTCTTCGACCGCGACCCGTTCACGCCGCTGCTCCGCGCCTACGAGGACGACCGCGTGCAGATTCGCGTCCTCGTCGGCGCCCACGAGGAGGGGCACAACTTCGGCGTCCACGGCATCAAGTGGCGCTTCGAGCCGGGCACGGACTGGAACCCGGCCATCCCGAACAACACGGGCTTCCGCAACAACCAGATGATGGGCATCAGCGAGCACTTCGAGTTCATCATCCCGACGCTGCCGAAGAGCAGCATCGGCTCCTTCGCCGACTACCTCTACCAGCCCGGCGTCGCGGTGGAAGACCAGTGGAACGGCCTCTGGGGCATCCTGCGCGCCTACAACCGCACGCAGCCCGACCTGCTCCCGCTGCCGAACAACCCCGACGGCCACGGCCCCGTCATCTCGAACGTCGGCGACTTCAACGGCGTCTGCCCGAAGGCGGCGACCGTGCGCACCTACGACGTGTCGGCCGTCGCCGCCCAGAACGCGCTCGACGGCGGCACGCTCGTCTACAACCCGCGCCCGAACCAGGGCGGCAAGCTCCACGACCCGACCGCCATCCTCTTCGTCCGCACGGGCGACCTCGACTCTACGGGCAAGCTCATCGCCGGCCGACCCGTCGAGCCGCTGGTGCTGCGCGCCAACGCGGGCGACTGCGTCGAGGTCACGCTCCGCAACAAGCTGCCGGAAGTGCCGCCCGACCTCGACGGCTTCAACACGATGCCGATGATCATCAACCACTTCAACGCCAACCAGGTCCGCCCGTCGGCCCAGGTCGGCCTCCACCCGCAGCTCTTCTTCTTCGACGTGACGCGCTCGAACGGCGTCAACGTCGGCTTCAACCCCGTGCAGACCGCGCAGCCCGGCCACACCGTCAAGTACCGCTGGTACGCGGGCGACCTGAACATCGCCCCGAACGGCTTCGCGTCG
>DATHBF010000362.1:0-5781 GCA_035296285.1 Pyrinomonadaceae bacterium
TATCTGCCCGATCTCGCACTCGATCTCGGGGTCGGTCATCCCGGCGTCGAGGTAGTGCTGGAAGCGCGACTTCGAGAGCAGGGTGACGAAGAGCTCCTGCGTCAGGTCGAGGTAGGCGCTGCCGCGGTCGCCCTCCTCGACCAGGAGGCCGGCGCTGTAGCTGGCGCGCACCAAAGGGTGGTTAACCACCAGGCGCTGGAGTTCCGCCCAGAGGCGCGACACGTCCGAGCGACGGAGGCTGTCCACCCAGGCGCCGGCTTGGCGGTGGGGCCGGTCGTGCGACCCTTGGGTGCGTTCAGGCCGGGGGGTCGGCTTGTCTTCGGTGGCGCTCGTCATTGGGTCGCTCAAGTGATGATCTTGATCGGCGGTTGGTGCAGCCATGTTACTGGTACTTGTTCTTTTAGAGCAAGTTCTGAAGGGTTGGGGTGGTGTGCTCTTTGAGGGGGAGTGGGGGGCCGCCGGGCCGGGGTCTCGCGTCGTCTCAAACATTTTTGCAGGGCCAGCCGCGGAAGGCACGAGAAGCGTGCGGCCCGTGAGAGGACACCTGCGCTCCGCGAAGCTTTGGGTTGATTTATTGACCTTGCAGGTTGACCCGCGCCGGTCAGCCGCAGAAGGGAAATCGGCGCGGCCACCGTGAAAGGGGGTTCGGGAGCGTCAGCGCCTTGGCGGCGCCCCGAACACGTTTTAGATGGTAACAGCAATCCCAAAATTGAGCAACACCTTTTTACACAACGGCCAACACCTTGATAACTCAGAAGAAAAGGGCGGCCCGCTGGAGCCAGCGGGGCCGAGAAGTTTGGAAGTTGTCGGGGATTGATTGTTTAAGAATCGATGCACGAGCGAAGCGCCTGAAACAAGCATTACGGGCCGCCCGCGGCTCCTCGCCGAGAGTTTTTAAGCCCCGTCCTCAGATTTACCGCGAGTGCGTTTTACACGGCGCGTTTCGCGACCCGAACGCCGACGCCGCCCGTCCGCCCCGGCCGGACGCAGGGCACGGCCGAACACGCAGGAGGCTGCTAGGATAAACATGCGTTCCACGAGCACAGCCTTGTTTAAAAAGCAACGGACGTGTCCGACGGCCGAGACGCTTCTGCGCCGCGCGCAGAACGCGGCGGTCGCCCGGCACGTCGCCGGCTGCGATTTCTGCGGCGCGGAAGCGGAGCTTCTCTCCCGGTTCCCGCCGCCGACGACGAAAGGTCTCCCCTTCGTCGCCCTCTCGATGCCGCGCGCCCTGCACCGCCTGGCCGAAGAGTTAATGAAGGAGGCGTCGCTCAACCGCGCCCGCTTCGCCGACGCCGTCATGGAGGTCGACCGGCTGACCTTCACGGACGCCTAAAAACGGGTGTCGGGTGCCGGGTGCCGGGTGTCGGTAAAGACACCGCCCCCGGCACCCGACGCCCTTCTCACCGACACCCGGCACCCGACACCCTTCTTACCCCGCCCCGTCGTAAAGCCCGTCTATCAACTCGCGGTACTTCTCGTCTATCACGCGCCTTTTGACCTTGAGCGTGGGCGTCAGCTCGCCGCCGTCAATCGTCAACTCTTCGGGCAGGAGGGCGACGCGGCGCACCCTTTCGTAGTCGGCGAGCGAGGAGGTCAGCTCGCTCACGTCGCGCTGGACGACGCGGACGGCGGCCGGGTCGCGGCTCCGGTCGGCGCGCGGCGCGGTCCCCTCGGACTGCGGCGCCGGGAGCGCCGCCGCCAGGGCCTCCCAGTCGGGGACGACGAGCGCGGCCGGCTGCTTGCGCCCCGCCCCGACGACGACCACCTGACTGACGTAAGCACTCTGCTTGATGAAACTTTCGACGAGCTGCGGCGCGACGTACTTGCCGTTCGAGAGCTTGAACAGCTCCTTCTTGCGGTCGGTGATGGAGAGGCGTCCGGCGGCGTCGATGGTCCCCACGTCGCCCGTCTTGAACCAGCCCTCGGCGTCGAAGACCGCGGCCGTCTCCTGCGGGTGGTTGTAGTAGCCCTTCATGATGTTCGGCCCGCGCACGAGTATCTCGCCCTCGGGGTCGAGCTTCACTTCGAGGCCGGGGAAAGGGAGGCCGACGGTGCCGACCTTGTTGTCGTCGGGGCGGTTGGCCGAGACGATGCAGGTCTCGGTCATGCCGTAGCCTTGCAGGATGGTGACGCCCGCGCCGAGGAAGGCGTAGGAGAGCGCGGGCGAGAGCGCCGCGCCGCCCGAGACGAAGTAGCGGAGGCGCCCGCCGACGCCCTCCCTCCACTTCGAGAAGACGAGCCGGCTCGCCACCTCCTGCTGGATGGAGAGCAGCGGCGGCACCTCCCGCCCCTTG
The DNA here is from genome assembly GCA_035296285.1 of Pyrinomonadaceae bacterium. Taxonomy (GTDB): domain Bacteria; phylum Acidobacteriota; class Blastocatellia; order Pyrinomonadales; family Pyrinomonadaceae; genus QHXN01. Next base: position 2,298 of record DATHBF010000362.1, read on the forward strand.
TCCTTCAGCTCCGCGTAACGCTGGCCGACCCGGAGGGCCCAGTTGAATATCTTCGCCTTGCGCTCGCCTTCGGAAGTCCCCTTCTTGACTATCTTGTGATAGACCTTCTCGAAGAGGCGCGGCACGGCCGTCATGATGGTGGGGCGGACCTCGCGCAGGTACTCGCCCACCACGTCGAACGAGGGCGCGTAGTAGACCGAGACGCCGCACAGGCAGAAGACGTAGAAGACGGCGCGCTCGAAGATGTGCGAGAGCGGGAGCACGGAGAGCGCCACGTCGGTGTCGAAGATGGGCAAGGTCGAGCCGATGGAGGTCGCGTTGGAGACGAAGCTGTGGTGCGTGAGCATGCCCCCTTTAGGCTCGCCCGTCGTCCCCGACGTGTAGATGATGGTGGCGAGGTCTTCCGGCCCGACCGCCGCCAACATCCTTGAGAAGACTTCGGGCTCGGCGCGGTCGAGCTCCGCCCCCTTCTGTTCCAACTCCAGCAGCGTCAGCGCGCCCTCGTGCGAGGAGGCCGAGTCGGTGTCGAAGAAGACGACCGACTCCAGACTCTCGACGCCTTCCACCCCGGGCCGCGCGTGGCGGAAGACCTTTTTCCCCGAGACGAAGAGGACGCGCGCGCCCGAGTCTTCGAGGATGTAGCGGACCTGGTCGGGCGCCTGCGTCGTGTAGATGGGGACGTTGACGGCGCCGAGGCTGAGGATGGCGAGGTCGGTGACGGACCAGTCGGGCCGGTTCTCCGAGAGCAGCGCGACGCGGTCGCCCTTGCGCACGCCGAGCGCCGAGAGGCCCATGGCGACGGCGCGCACCCTCTCGACGATGGCGCGGCCGGGGATGTGGAGCCACAGCCCCTCCCGCTTCAGGTTGAGCGCGTCCGGCTTGGCGTGGCGCCCGAGCGCCGACAGGCACATCCCCGGCACGCTCGCGTACGTCGGGCGGGACTCGTTTTCGGTGTGCGGCATGGTCTTAATCATCCGTCCGTCAACCGGCTACTGCTTTCTGATTCTTTCCGCGAAGTATTCTACCGTCTTCTTCAGGCCCTCGCGGAGCGGGACGGACGGCTCCCACCCGAGGAGGGCGCGGGCGCGCGAGATGTCGGGCTTGCGCTGCCTGGGGTCGTCCTGCGGCAGCGGGCAGAACTTCGTCCTGACCTCCGAGCCGACGGCCCTCGCCACCTCTTCGGCCAGCTCCCGCATCGTGAACTCGCCGGGGTTGCCGACGTTGACCGGCTGGTTCACGTCCATATCGGGCCGTGCCTCGACGTTCATCAGCCTGACGAAGCCCTCGACCAGGTCGGAGACGTAGCAGAACGAGCGCGTCTGCTCGCCCGTCCCGTAGATGGTCAGCTCCTCCCCCCGGAGCGCCTGCACGATGAAGTTCGACACCACCCGCCCGTCGTTCTCAAGCATCCGGGGGCCGTACGTGTTGAAGATGCGGATGATTCTGGTGTCCACACCGTTCTGCCGGTGGTAATCCATCATCAACGTCTCGGCCAGCCGCTTCCCCTCGTCGTAACAGCTACGAATCCCGATGGGGTTGACGTTGCCCCAGTAGTCCTCGGTCTGGGGGTGGACGTGGGGGTCGCCGTAGACTTCGGAGGTGGAGGCCTGGAGTATGCGGGCGCGGACGCGCTTGGCGAGGCCGAGCATGTTGATCGTGCCCATGACGTTGGTCTTGACCGTCTTGACGGGGTTGTACTGGTAGTGGACGGGCGAGGCCGGGCAGGCGAGGTTGTATATCTGGTCCACCTCCAGAAGTACGGGCTCGATGATGTCGTGGCGGACCAGCTCGAACCGCTTCGAGTCCATGAGGCGGAAGACGTTCTCGCGCCGGCCCGTGAAGAAGTTGTCGAGGCAGATGACCTCGTGGCCCTCGTTGATGAGCCGCTCGCAGAGGTGCGAGCCGATGAAGCCGGCGCCGCCGGTGACTAGTATCCGCATCTTTCCCCCGTCCGGTCGAAGTGTCGTCTCGTTAAAAAATCCTGTTTCAGGCGGCCGCCTGCTGCGGCTCCTCCTCGGGCGTGCCCTCGCCGGCCTGCGCGCTCTCGTCCGAGCCTTGATGTTGACGGCGCCGGCGGCGGCGACGCCCGCGGCGCTCGGTCGCTTCCTCGACGTGCGGGCCGGCGGTGGCGAGCGCCGCGAGCAGGAGGAAGAGCAGGCCGTTGGCGGCCGTGTGGAGCGTGAAGTCGAAGAAGCTGTGGACGAGCACGCCCGCGCAGCCCGAGAGCGCGCCCAAAGCGACCCCGCGCCGGAACTTGTCGCCCGACTGCACGCGCCTCAGGGCCATGCGGAAGAGCGCGACGACGAAGAAGAGGCCGAGCAGGGCGCCGACGAGGCCCGCGTCCGAGAGGATTTGCAGGTAGTCGTTGTGCGCCTGTTCGAGCCGGTAGGCGCCGCCGCCCGTGTCGTAGCGCGTGTAGGCGTCGGCGAACGCCCCGAGCCCGACGCCGAGCACGGGGTGGTCCTTGATTATCTGGAGCGTGCCGCGCCAGAAGTGCGCGCGGCCCGTCGTCGGGTCGGCGGCGTTGACGGTCCCGACCAGACGGCTCAGCGCGTCCTCGCCGCCGAAGTAGAGCGACCCGAGCAGCACCGCGAAGACCATCACGAAGGCGAGCGCCACGCCCGCCGCCGCCGCCTTCATGCGCGAGCCGCGCCCCTCGCCCCCCGAGCGTCGGCGCTTTAACGCGAACGCCACGACGGCGAGGAAGAAGATCTCGGCCGCCATGCTGATGATGCCGCCGCGCGAGTTCGTCATCACCAGCGCGATGGCCATGATGAGGGCGGCGAAGCCGTAGAGCGGCGCACGCTCTTTGGCGACCGCGCCCGAGAAGATGAGGCCGAGCGGGAGCGCCAGCGTCAGCTCCATGTAGCCGGCGAAGTGGTGGCGGTTGACGTAGGGGCCGAAGGGCTGGGCCTGCCTCGGCTCGCGCACCCAGAAGATGGTCGCCGGGTTGATGAAGTGCTGCATCAGCCCGTAGACGGCGAGCAGGAAGCCGAAGACGACGACGGTGCGCGTCACCGTCCGCAGACGGCCCGGCGTGTCCACGAAGGCGAGCGCGGCGGCGAAGTAGACGGCGAGCGGGACGAGTTGGACGAGCACGAAGCGCGTCGCGTAAGGGTCCATCGTGACGGGGCCGCCCGCGACCGGCAGGAGCTGCACGACGCCGACGGCGGCGAGGCCGACGAGCGGGAGTTGCAGCACGTTGCGGCTCACGCGCAGCACGCCCGTCCGCCAGGCGTCCACCGCCCAGAGTGCGACGACGAGGGCCGCGCCCGCCTGGAAGAAGCCGAGCGCCCAGAGGTGGACCGTGCCGAAGGCCAGCGTCGAGAGGACGACGGCGAGGCACAGGGCGAGGATGATGAAGCGGCTCCAGAGCGTGCGCGGGGGCATGGCGCGGGCCGCCCTCGCGCCGCCCGGGGGCGCGGGCGGCGCGGACGGGGGCGGCGCTTCTAAAGTCGTCGCCGCGTCAGCGCGTGGCCGCGCC
>DATHBF010000363.1:0-15394 GCA_035296285.1 Pyrinomonadaceae bacterium
AGTCGACGTGCGCGTAGTGGCGGTTCGGCGTCTCGTACTCGACGTGGGCCGTGGCGATGGTGATGCCTCTGGCCTTCTCCTCCGGCGCGTTGTCGATGGAGTCGAAGGCGCGGACCGTGATCTTCGGGTTGTGCTTGGCCAGGACCTTCGTGATGGCGGCCGTCAAAGTCGTCTTCCCGTGGTCGACGTGCCCGATGGTGCCGATGTTGACGTGCGGCTTCGACCGGTCGAATTTCTCCTTCGCCATTTTGTTATAGCCTCTTGGTTATGAAAGATGGGTAAAAGCCCTGCAATTTGGTGGAGCCCGCGATGAGATTTGAACTCATGACCTCCTCCTTACCAAGGAGGCGCTCTACCCCTGAGCTACGCGGGCACACTCGCTGCCTCGGCCCCTCCGGGCCTGACGAAACTTACTGGAGCGGGAGACGAGGCTCGAACTCGCGACCCTCAGCTTGGAAGGCTGATGCTCTACCAACTGAGCTACTCCCGCCCGAAAACAGATGTCAGATGTCGGATGCCAGGTGTCAGTTAAATCCGCCGAACTGACACCTGGCATCCGACATCTGGCCTCTGAAAAGGTGGTGCAGGGGGTAGGATTCGAACCTACGTAGGGTGTGAACCCGCCGGGTTTACAGCCCGGTGCCATTAACCACTCGACCACCCCTGCAGAACCTTCGTAAAGCCGGCGAAGGGACTTGAACCCCCGACCCGCGGTTTACAAAACCGCTGCTCTACCAACTGAGCTACGCCGGCATGCTACGGTCAGAAATCCGCGTCCCCCGGCAAAACGTGAATACTAGCAACGCCTTCGCGAAAAGGCAAGCCGCCATGAGACACACCTACGACACCCCGCGTCGCAACCGTCTCGGCGCGGCCAACAAAGGTCGCCGTTGAACAAACCTGTTGACGCCTTACGCCCCGGCCAGTAGGATTGAGAGTGCCCGCCCGCGGCCTTTCCGCTGCCCGAGGCCCCTTCAAACCTGCCGACAGTCGCGTTTTGATGCAGAAGCCACACAAGGAGATTACCCGTGCGTCTCAGTCAAACCCTTCAGAGCCTCAGAATGTTTGCGTTCGTGCTCGTATTTTGCGCCCTCGCACAGCTTCCGGCAAGTGCGCAGACCGGCCCCGGCACCGCGCGGCCGCAGCCGCAGCGCCCGACCGTCATGTTCCCGACCGACCGCGCGCCCGCCCCGGCGGCCCACGCGAGCGAGGTTGAGTGTGGAGGCGCCATCGAGCAGACACTCGCCGCCACACCCTTCGAGATCGTCGGCGCCGAGGAAGAACGCCAGCGCAATATCTACGGCGAGGGCGACACGGTCTTTATCGGCGCGGGCGCGCAGCAGGGCGTGCGGGTCGGGCAGGAGTTTCTGGTGGTGAGGCCCCGCGGGCAGTTCAGCACGAAGCTGACGCGCAAGCGCGGCCCGCTCGGCGTCTACACGCAGGAGGTCGGGCGCGTCCGCGTGATGCGGGTGCGCGACGCCGTTTCGGTGGCCGAAGTCGTGAAGTCCTGCGACAACCTGCTCCTGGGCGACATGCTGCGCCCCGCCGTGCAGCGGGCCGTCCCGGCGTCGCGCCCGGAAGCGGTCCTCGACCGCTTCGCCGAGCCGACGGGCAAGCAGACGGGTCGCATCGTGCTTGCGCGCGACTCGCGCGAGATGATTTCGCGCGACCAGGTGGTCTTCGTTGACCTCGGCGCCGAGGACAATTTAAAGGTCGGCGACTACCTGACGGTCTACCGCCCCGAGAATGTGGGCTTCGAGGTAAAGCTCGGCGACGAGATTGGCGCCAACACGCGCCGGGGCTTCGAGAGTGAGCACTTCCAGGGCGGCAAGTTCTCCAACAAGTCGAAGCGCGTTAAGGACGTGAACGGCAGCCAGTCGGGCGAGACCGTCAAGACTCCGGAGCTACTGCGCCGCCGCCCGCAGGTGCCGCGTCACGTCGTCGGCGAGCTGGTCATCCTGCGCGTCGAGGGGCGCACCGCCACGGCCGTCGTCACGCGCGTCGCCGAGGAGATGCACACCGGCGACTACGTCGAAGTTCAATAGCCCCTCCGACGGGCCTTACATAAAAACTTCGCGCCTTTGCGAGTCTTCTTTAAGAAGCTCACGCAAAGGCGCGAAGTTTTTTTATTTGAACTTAACTGACGGGGACGTGCTTGTCCTTCGTCACGGTCCGCCCGGACGGCTGCGGGGTCTCGGACTGCGCGGCGAGCCAGGGGAAGAAGGCGCGGAAGTATTGATACATCGAGTAGCAGGCCGTCAGCACCACGACCCACAGCGTCGCGCGCCCGGCCGTGTAGAGCAGCACCCGCAGGTCAGTGCCCGTCGGCCCGCCTGCGAAGAGGTGGCTGAGCGCCGCCCGCAGCTCCGGCACGGTCCAGAACTGTATGGCCGGGAAGGCGTCGCCGAAGTTCGCCACCGGCGGCGCGCCCCCCGTGCTCGACGCGATGAGCAGCGCGACGGCCAACACCTGCGCCCCCATCTTGAACTTCCCCATCCGCGACGCCGAGATCAGAACCCCGTCGGCCGCCGCCACCGACCTCAACCCAGACACCGCGAACTCGCGCCCCACGATGATGCACACGGCCCACGCGGGCGCGAGTCTGTTTTCCACCAGCGAGATGAGCGCGGCCGAGATGAGCAGCTTGTCGGCAATCGGGTCGAGCAGGATGCCGAAGCGGGAGACCTGCCGGCGGCTTCGCGCCAGGTGGCCGTCGAGGAAGTCCGTGAACGAGGCGGCGAGGAACAGGGCGACGCCGAGGACGTGGCGCTGCACGCCGAGCCAGTCCTCCGACAGCGGCGTCAAGAGCACGACGACGAGCAGCGGGACGATGAAGATGCGCGACAGCGTCAGTGTGTTCGGAAGATTTAACACGTCCCCCCCGCCGGTCCCTTGAGACCGAGAAGATTCGCCCGCCGAGATGCCTTCGTAAAGCTTCGCCCGAAGTGTAGGAGCCGCGAGCGGAGGGTGTCAAGAAACAGGCCCTTACCGCTCGGCGGCCCGCCTCTTCGTCGGGGCCTGTTCGAGGCAGCGGCCCGTGGCGGCGAGGGAGGCGAGGCCGCGCAGGCGCCGGTCGTCGAGGCCGCGGGCAGCCGAGAGCGCGCCGTCGAAGGTGCGGCTGCGCCTGTAGAAACAGAAGGAGCGCGAGGGCGAGCGGGCGAGGGCGAGAAGGCATAAAGGCTCCTTTCGTGAACGGCGCGCGGCTTTGCGGGGAGTGTACTCTCCGGCCTCCGGTCTTGCCTATTTTAACGCGGCGCGCGCCCTCGCGTTCCGGCATCTCGGGGCCTGCCTTCGGGTGGGTTGCCGGCCGTTCGCCTCTCGTTTACAATCATCGTTTCCGCGCCGCTCGGAGTGGCCGACAGTGTGGGCTGGGGACGATTTCAGGCGATGGCAATAGACCGCATCACGGTGCGCGGCGCGCGCCAGCACAACCTCAAGGACGTTAGCGTCGAGATTCCCCGCGACCGGCTGACCGTCATCACCGGCCTCTCCGGCTCGGGCAAGTCGTCGCTCGCCTTCGACACCATCTACGCCGAGGGGCAGCGCCGCTACGTCGAATCCCTGTCCGCCTACGCCCGGCAGTTCCTCGACCAGCTCGAACGACCCGACGTTGACTCCGTTGACGGCCTCTCGCCCGCCATCTCCATCGAGCAGAAGACGGTCTCGCGCAGCCCCCGCTCGACGGTCGGCACGGTCACGGAGATTTACGACTACCTGCGCCTGCTCTTCTCCTCCGTCGGCCAGCCCCACTGCCACATCTGCGGCGCGCCCATCACGCGCCAGTCGGTCGAGCAGATCGTCCACAGCGTCCTCGCGCTCCCGGAAGGCGAGCGCGTCATGGTGCTCGCGCCCACCGTGCGCGGACGCAAGGGCGAGTTTAAGAAGGAGCTTGAGAAGCTACAGAAGGACGGCTTCCTCCGCGCACGGGTGGACGGCGAGCTGGTCTCGCTCGACGAAGAGATCAAGCTCGACAAGCGCAAGAACCACACCATCGAGGCCGTCGTGGACCGCCTGCTCATCAAGCCCGGGATAGGCGAACGCCTGACCGAGTCGGTCCGCACGGCCCTCAGGCTCACGGGCGGCGCCGTCCTCATCTCCGTCGTGGACGGCGAGGAGAAGCTCTACTCGGAGCGGATGGCCTGCGTCAACTGCCAGATCAACGTCCCGCCCCTTGAGCCGCGCTCCTTCTCCTTCAACTCCGTCTACGGCGCCTGCAAACGCTGCCACGGCCTCGGCACGGTCATGGAAGTTGACCCGGCCAAGATCGTCACGGACGCGACCGAGCCGGTCGGCAAGCTCTTCGTCCAGCTCTCTTCCGTCTACAAGCAGGGCGGCGCCTACCTGAAGAGCGCGCTCTTCGCGCTCGTCGAGCACTTCGACCTCGACCCCGACGTGCCCTTCGCCGAGTTGCCGCGCCACGTGCGCGACGCCTTCTTCCACGGCGTCGAGGGGCAGATAACTTTCCGCCACGGCCTCTACAAGTACCAGAGCGACTGGAAGGGGGCCGTCCGCCACCTCAGCGAAGTGATGCATAGTGCGCCGAGCGAGCGCGTGCGCGAAGCCCTCGAAGACCTCGTCTCGCCCGTCACCTGCCCCGACTGCGAGGGCCGCCGCCTCCAACCTGAATCCCTGGCCGTCCGGGTCGGCGGGCGCGGCATCGCCGACTACACGGCGCTGCCCATCGAGGAGGCCGCGCGCGTCTTCAACGGCATAAAGCTGGCCGGGCGCGAGGAGCAGATCGCCGGCCTCGTCCTGCGCGAGATAAGGAACCGTTTGGGCTTCCTCTCAAGGGTCGGCCTCGGCTACCTGACGCTCGACCGCGCCTCGGCCACGCTCTCCGGCGGCGAGGGCCAGCGCATCCGCCTCGCCACGCAGATCGGCTCGCAGCTCCGCGGCGTCCTTTATGTTCTGGACGAGCCCTCCATCGGCCTCCACCCGCGCGACAACCAGAAGCTTCTTGAGACGCTGGCCGCGCTGCGCGACCTCGGCAACACCGTCCTCGTCGTCGAGCACGACGAAGAGACCATCCGCCGCGCCGACTACGTCATCGACCTCGGCCCCGCGGCCGGCGCCCACGGCGGCGAGATAGTCGCCTACGGCACGCCCGAAGACGTGGCCTGCAACCCCCTCTCCGTCACCGGCCTCTACATCTGCGGCCAGCGTTCCATCGAAGTCCCCGCCGCGCGCCGCACGCCGAACGGCGCCCGCGTCGTCGTCCGCGGCGCCCGCGCCAACAACCTCAAGCACGTCGACGCCGAGTTCCCCCTCGGCCTGCTCACGGTCGTCACGGGCGTTTCGGGCTCCGGCAAGTCAACGCTCATCGACGACATTCTGTACAAGGCGCTCGCCCGCCACCTCTACGGCTCGATGGAGGAGCCCGGCGAGTTCGACTCAATCGAGGGGCTTGAGAACGTGGACAAGGTCATCGAGATTGACCAGTCGCCCATCGGCCGCACGCCCCGCTCGAACCCGGCGACCTACACCGGCCTCTTCACGCCCATCCGCGAGCTGTACGCGATGCTGCCCGAGTCGCGCGAGCGCGGCTACAAGCCCGGCCGCTTCTCCTTCAACGTTAAGGGCGGCCGCTGCGAAGCCTGCGAGGGCGACGGCATGAAGCGCATCGAGATGAACTTCCTGCCCGACGTGTACGTCCTCTGCGACGTGTGCCGCGGAGCGCGCTACAACCGCGAGACCATGTCGGTCCGCTACAAGGGCAAGTCCATCGCCGACCTCCTCGACACGACCATCGAGGAGGCGATGCCGCTCTTGGAGAACATCCCCCAAATCAAGCAGAAGCTCCAGACGCTTCTCGACGTGGGCCTCGGCTACATCAAGCTCGGCCAGTCGGCCACGACCCTCTCCGGCGGCGAGGCCCAGCGCATCAAGCTCGCCCGCGAGCTCTCGAAGCGCGCCACCGGCCGCACCATCTACATCCTCGACGAGCCGACCACCGGCCTCCACTTCGCCGACGTTCACAAACTTTTAGACGTGCTCCAGCGCCTCGTCTCCCTGGGAAACACCGTCATCGTCATCGAACACAACCTCGACGTTATCAAGTCCGCCGACCACATCATCGACCTCGGCCCCGAGGGCGGCGGGGGCGGCGGGCGCGTCGTCGCCTGCGGCACCCCCGAAGAGGTCGCCAAGGTCAAAAAGTCCTATACCGGCCAAGCCCTCCGCCCGCTCCTCAACGGCCACGCCTCGGCGAACGCCAACGGCCACGCCCCCGCCGCCGGCAAGAACGGCAAGACTACGGGGCGCGGCCGGCGCAAAGACGCCGCGTGATATACTCCGCGGCCGTGTCCATCTACGAAGAAGGCATCCGGCCGCTCGGCCTCGAATCAGTCAACACCTACCCGCTCTCGTCGCGGCCGAGCAAGGTCGCCGTGGAAGACTTCGCGCGGCCCGTGGACGAGAACTCTTCGCTGCGCGACTTCCTTAAAACTCTCCCGAACATCCTCGCCGTGCAGTCCATCCGCGAGATCGCCGCGCGGATGCGGCGGGCGCGCGAGCTGGGCAAGCCCGTCGTCTGGGGCCTCGGCGGCCACGTCGTCAAGACGGGACTCGCGCCGCTCCTCATAGACCTCATGCGCCGCGGCTTCGTCAGCGCGATAGCCGCCAACGGCTCGGTGCTCGTCCACGACGCGGAGATCGCGCTCGTCGGCTCAACCTCGGAGGACGTGGACGCGAGCTTGGGCGCGGGCGCGTTCGGCGCGGCCGACGACACCGGCCGGCTCCTCAACACGGCGGCCCGCGAGGCGGCGCGCGACGGGCTGGGGCTCGGCGAGGCGCTCGGCCGTTCTCTCACGGCGTCGGAGCCCAGGCACGCCGAACTGTCGCTGCTCTGCGCCGCTTACAACCAGCGTGTCCCCTTCACCGCCCACGTCGCCGTCGGCACGGACATCGCCCACTTCCACCCGCAGGCCGACGGCGCCGCCCTCGGCGCGGCCACGCACACAGACTTCCGCCTGCTCGCCGAACTGGTCAGGCGCATGAGCGGCGGCGGCGTCTACCTCAACGTCGGCTCGGCCGTCATCCTCCCCGAAGTCTTCCTCAAGTGCGTCACGCTCGTCCGCAACCTCGGCCACCCGCTCGAAGACTTCACGACCGCCAACTTCGACTTCATACAGTCCTACCGCCCGCTCACGAACGTCGTGCGCCGGCCCACGAGCGGCGGCGCCGGCCGCGGCTTCTCCGTCACGGGCCACCACGAGCTGACCATCCCTCTGCTCGCCGCCGAGCTTCTGTGCGGCGGTTGAAGAATTCAATCCACCTCCCCGTTGACAACTCCGCCGACGCGGCGTAAACTCCCAACCTGAAATTGAAATCCGTTTTCAATTCACTCGCCAAGCTCTTTTATCCTGGTCTTCGAGACAGCAAGCGGCCCGCGCAGCACCTCCGGCAAGAAGCGACTGCGCGGGCCGGGCCGACAACCTCGGCGGCTGACGACCTTCCCGCATTTTACGGTCAGTCAGCCATCCTTTCAACGTGAAGGCCGATGCGACATGGCTGCGACGACCCGACGCCGGCGCAAGCTGCTCAACCCTTTCGCAAGGGAGAGCCGTGTGTGCCCGGCGTGACGCGTTCGCGCGCAATCGGGGATAGCCATATCGCTCAGGCGTGAGGAATCAACCGTGATGCGTCCGACCACTCCGAGCCGACTGCTCTACTTCTCTCTCTTCTTACTGTTCGCCTGCACGTTGCCCGCCCTGGCGCAGGTAGCCCCGCGGTCTTTGATTCGCGGGAAGGTGTTCGACCCGAACCGCGCGGCGGTCTCAGGCGCCCGCGTCGTCGCCGAGGCCGTCGGCCGCGCCGGCACTTTTTCCGCGACGACCGACGAGAGCGGCGAGTTCTCTCTCGCCGTCGAACCCGGCGAGTACACGCTGAAGGTAACGGCCGACGGCTTCTCCGAGACTTCGCAGAAGATAAGCCTGGGCCAGTCGGGCGGCGCGTCCGTGGAGGTGTCGTTGCAGGTCTCCGGCGTGGCCGGCAGCGTGACGGTGCTCGACACGGGCGGCGCGGACTATCAGGCGGAGGTGACGGGCAGCGCCACGAAGACCCTGACGCTTCTGCGCGACGTGCCGCAGTCGGTCAGCGTCGTCACGAAGCAGCAGGTCAGGGACCAGCAGATGCAGAGCATCGCCGACGTTGCCCTCTACACGCCCGGCCTCGTCGCCCAGCAGGGGGAAGGCAACCGGGACCAGGTCGTCATCCGCGGCCAGAGCACCAGCGCCGATTTCTTCCTCAACGGCGTGCGCGACGACGTGCAGTACTACCGCGACCTCTACAACCTCGAACGCCTTGAGACCCTGAAAGGCCCCAACGCCCTCATCTTCGGCCGCGGCGGCGGGGGCGGCGTCATCAACCGCGTGACGAAGGAGGCCAACTTCTCCCCTTCGCGCGAGATATGGTTGACGGGCGGCTCGTTCTACAACCGGCGCGTCTCGGGCGACTTCAACCAGCCCCTCGGCGACCGCGTGGCCTTCCGCCTCAACGGCGTCTACGAGAACTCGGACAGCTACCGCCGGTTCGTCGGCCTCAACCGCACGGCCTTCAACCCGACGTTCACAATCGTCCCCGACGAGAAAACGAGGGTCACCGTCGGCTACGAGTTCGCGCGCGACCGGCGCATCGCCGACCGCGGCATCACGTCCTTCCGGGGCAGACCCGCCGACGTGCCCGCCGAAACCTTCTACGGCAACCCCGACGACAGCCGCGTGCGCTCGAACGTGAACATCCTTTCGGGCACCTTCGACCGGCAGTTCGGCGGGCTCATCCTCCGCAACCGGACAACGTTCGGCGACTACGACCGCTTCTACCAGAACTACGTGCCGGGCGCGGTGAACGCGGCGGCGACGACCGTCGCGCTCTCCGCTTACAACAACGCCACGCGCCGCAAAAACCTGTTCAGCCAGACCGACCTGACCTACGCCGCCTCGACCGGGCGCGTCAGGCACACGCTCGTCGGCGGCTTCGAGCTGGGTCGCCAGCTCACCGACAACCTCCGCAACACGGGCTTCTTCAACAACACGAGCACGTCCATCCTGGCGCCCTTCGACAGCCCGACCGTCTACACGCCTGTGACCTTCCGCCAGAGCGCGACCGACGCCGACAACCGCGTCAGGACCAACCTGGCCGCCGGATACCTACAGGACCAGATGGAGCTGTCCCGCCGCGTTCAGTTGGTCGTGGGCCTGCGCTACGACTACTTCGACCTGCGCTTCCACAACAACCGTAACGGCGACGACCTGCGGCGCATCGACAACCTCGTGTCGCCGCGCGTCGGGCTCGTCGTCAAGCCGGTCGAGAGGCTCTCGCTCTACGGCAGCTACAGCGTCTCGCACCTGCCAAGCTCCGGCGACCAGTTCTCCTCTCTGACCACCGTCACGCAGCAGGTCAAGCCGGAGAAGTTCAGCAACTACGAGGTCGGCGTGAAGTGGGACGTGCGCCGCTACCTTTCGCTCACGTCGGCGCTCTACCGGCTGGAGCGCACGAACACGAGGTCGGTTGACCCCAACAACCCCGCGGCCATCATCCAGACCGGCAGCCAGCGCACGAACGGCTTCGAGGCCGGCCTGAGCGGGAGCGTCACGCGCGACTGGAGCGTCGCCGGCGGCTACTCCTACCAGGACGCCTTCATCACGAGTGCGACCGCCGCGGCCGCCGCCGGGAAGAAGGTCGGGCAGGTGCCCCGCCACACCTTCTCCCTCTGGAACAAGTACCAGCTCAGCCGGAGGCTGGCCGCGGGCCTCGGCATCATCTCCCGTTCGCAATCGTTCGTCGCGGTCGATAACACCGTCGTCCTGCCGGGCTACACGAGGGCCGACGCCGCCGTCTACTACTCCCTCGGCGAGCGGTGGCGGCTGCAAGGCAACGTCGAGAATCTTTTCGGCCGCGACTACTTCGTCAACGCCCACAGCAACACGAACATCACGCCGGGCTCCCCGCGCGCCCTGCGCGTCGGCCTGAACGCAAGGTTCTGAAAAGCGCGGACGACGGCCGAGACTACTTTCAGGCCCGCGCCCCTCTGCTTCCTCGGGCGCCCGTGTGCTTCGCGGCGGCCGGTGGGTTATAATCCGCCGCCACGGAAACATAAAAATAAGGGGCCGTTTAGAGGAGGCATAATGGACGCTGAGAAGCTGGAGCACTACCGCGAGATTTTGAGGAAGCAGTTGCGGCAACACACGGAGCTGGTGCGCGAGAACCAGTCGGACGCGCTGGAGATGGCCGCGGCCGACGACGGCGTCAAGGACGTGGCCGACATGTCCGTCGCCGACGTGAGCCAGGAGATCGAGTACCGCCTGAGCGAGCGCGCCTCGCAGACCGTGGCCGACATTGACCAGGCGCTCCTGCGCATCGACGAGGGCAGCTACGGCGTCTGCGCCCGCTGCGGCAAAGACATCCCCGAGCGCCGCCTCGACGCGCTCCCTACCGCCCGCTTCGACGCCGAGTGCCAGACCCTCATCGAGCAGTCGGAGGGCGAGGACGAGCACGCGACTTTGTAGGTCAGAAGTAAAAAGGCAAAAGGCAAAAGTGGAAGACGAAGGGCACGCCCCTCATCTTCCACTTTTGCCTTTTTATTTTGACTTAAGCTTTCGGGTGCGCCTTGTCGTAGACCTCTATCAGTTTTTCCATCGAGACGTGGGTGTAGATTTGGGTGGTGGAAAGGCGCGCGTGGCCGAGCAGCTCCTGGATGTCGCGCAGGTCGGCGCCGCTGTCGAGGAGGTGCGTGGCGAAGGAGTGGCGCAAGGAGTGCGGGCTGATGTCGTGGATGCCGGCGCAGATTTTGATGTACTTGTCCACCATCCGGCCGACCGACCGCGTCGTGATGCGCGTGCCCTGATAGTTCAGGAACAGCGCGTCGTTGTCGCGCTCCTCGACCGGCGCGTTCTGTAGGAAGGCGGGGCGCACCGCCAGCCAGTTCATGAGCGTGACGAGCGCCGGCTCGCCGAACGGGACGATCCTCTCCTTCCGCCGCTTGCCCTTGACCCTCACCATGCGGTTCTTGAAGTCCACGTCGCGCAACCCCAGCTTGACCAGCTCCGAGACGCGCACGCCCGTGCCGTAGAGCATCTCCAGGATGGCGCGGTCGCGCTTGCCGAGGTCGGTGTTCACGTCCGGCGTCTCGATGAAGCGGACGGCGTCCTCGACCGAGAGGTGGTTCGGCAGCTTCTTCTCCAGGCGCGGCGTCGAGACCAGCTTCGCCGGGTTCATCTCGACGACGCCCTCGCGGATGAGGAACTGGAAGAAGGTCCTGAGCGCCGCCAGCTTCCGCGCCACCGACGACTTCTTCTTCTTCGCCGCGTGCAGCGCCGAGAGCCACTCGCGGATGGTGATGTGGTCTATGTCGCGGGCCTCCGGCGGGCGGCGCTCGCCCGTCTCGGGGTCGGCCGGCGCCAGGTAGTCGAGGAACTGGCCCAAATCGATGGCGTAGTTCCTGAGCGTGTGCTCGCTCACGTTGCGCTCGTAGCGCAGGTGTTCGAGGAACTGTCCGATTAGCTGCTCCATGCCGTGAATCGTAAAGCGTAAATCGCGAATCGTAAACAGAAAAAATCGCTCTTCTGTTTACGATTCGCGATTTACGATTCGCGGCTTTTCACCCTTTGGGCGCGTAGTAGCCCCTGCGGGTGCGGACGCGGAGGCCGGGGCGGGTCTTGACGCTCAAGGTGAAGGTGTGGAAGCGGCCGTCGCGCGGCTCGCCCGTCGGGTAGTAGCTGATGACGTACTGCTGCGAGAGGTCGGTGGCGATCTGCCTGAAAGCCTGGGCCAGCTCGGCGTGGGTGTTGGGGACGTAGACGGCGCCGCCGGTCTGCGCCGAGAACTCGCGGAAGCGGTGGGCGCCCGCGGCGTCGTGCAGGTTGGGGCTCGTGCTGTTGCCGGTCTGGACGGCGTAGACCTGGCAGTCGGCGGCGATGAGGCGCGACATCGCGTCGTCGAAGCCGAGCGTGCTGACGGTGTCGGTGCCGTCGGAGATGATGACCATCACCTTGCGCGTCCGCAGCGGCTTGAGGTAGTCGGCGGCGGCGGCGATGGTGTCGAAGAGCGCGGTGGCGGCGGCGTCGGGCTTGGGGAACGACTCGATGACGCGGACGAGGGCGTTGACGTTGTTCGTCAGGGGGTGCGACAGCTCCGGCTCGGTCGCAATCGAGAAGACGGCGGCGCGGTCCACGGGGCGGATGACCGACTTGAGGAAGCGGACGCCGGCCGCCCGCTCGAAGTCGCGCGTGGCGTTCAGGCTGGAGCTGTTGTCGAAGAGGACGGCGATGCTGGCTGGCGTCTCGGCGTGCGTCAGGTCGCCGATGGGCTTCACCTGGCCGTCAACCTTCAGCTCGAAGTCCTCCGGCTTCAAGTCGGGCACGGCGCGGCCCTGCGCGTCAACGACCGTCGCGGGCAGCGGGACGAGGTTCGAGCTGATGGTCACGACCTCGTCTTCGCCGACCTCGTCGTCTGCCGCGGGCTTCTGCGCGCCCTGCTTCTGCTGCGGGGCGGGCGTCGTCCGGGCCGAGACGGGCTCGGGCGTCGGCGCGGGCGTCGTGACGACGCGACGCGGGGGCGCGCTCCTGGGCACGACCGGCGGCGGCTCGGCGATGGGGCCTTCCCTCGGGAGTCGGGCGGGCGTCGGCGTGGGCGTGGCAGAGGCGGGCGCCTTGCCCCTTGAGGAATCCTGCGCGGGCGGGTCCTTCCTACGGCCGGACTGCGCGCGCGAGGGGTGAGGCGGCGCGGACAGGGCGAGTGCCGCGACGAGCAGCAGCAGGCCGAGGCAGGCGGCGCGGGCGTTCATCCCGAGCGCGCTCACGACGCGGCGGCCTGCGAGGGCGTTACGGCAGCGCCCTCCTCTTCTTCTGTTGTCTTGAGCCAGGCGTCCCATTGTTCGAGTGCCAGTTCGACCTGCCGCGCGTGCCGCTCGCGCTTCTTCCTGAAGCGGCGGCGCTCCTCTTCGGGGAGCGGTTCGAGCAGCGCGAAGGTGATGTTCACCGGCTGATAATTCTTCCCCTCGGCGCCGGAGACGTAGCGGGCGAGCGCGCCCGTCGCCGTCTTCGGCGGCGCCTCAAGCAGAGGCCGCTCGCGCACGAGCCGGGCGGCGTTGCGGCCCGCGAGCCAGCCCGTCGCCACCGACTCGACGTAGCCCTCGACGCCGCTGATCTGGCCGGCGAAGAAGACCTCGGGCCGGGAGCGCGCCTGTAGCGTCGGCGCGAGCACGCGCGGGGCGTTGATGTACGTGTTGCGGTGAATCTGCCCGAACTGCAAAAACTCTGCCCGTTCGAGGCCGGGAATAAGACGGAGCACGTGCGCCTGTTCGCCGTAACGTAGATGATTCTGGAAGCCGACGAGGTTGTAGGCGTCGGCCATCAAATTCTCCTGCCGGAGCTGGACGGCGGCGTAGGGCTCCCTCCCGGTGCGCGGGTCACGCAGGCCGACCGGCTTCATCGGCCCGAAGCGCAGCGTGTCGCGGCCCCGGCGGGCCAGCTCCTCGACGGGCAGACACGCCTCGAACCACCGCGTCTCCTCGAAACGCTGGAGCGGGACGCTCTTGGCCTCCACCAGCGCCTCGTAGAAGCGCGCGTACTCCTCCTCCGTCATCGGGCAGTTGAGGTAGTCGTCGCCGCCCTTGCCGTAGCGCGCGGCGCGGAAGGCGATGTCGGTGTTGACGGAGTCGGCCGAGACGATGGGCGAGATGGCGTCGTAGAAGTAGAGCTGGCTGTCGCCCGTCAGCCGCATTATCTCTTCGGCCAGCGCGTCGGAGCAGAGCGGGCCGGCGGCGACTATCGTAATGACGGCCTCGGGGATGCGCGTCACCTCTTCACGGATGAGCTGAATGTTCGGGTGCGCGGCGACCCTCTCGGTGACGAGCGCGGCGAAACGCTCGCGGTCAACGGCGAGGGCCGCGCCCGCCGGCACCTTCGTCTCCATCGCCGCGCCCATGACGACCGAACGGCCGCGCCTCAGCTCCTCCTTCAAGAGGAACGGCGCCGTGCCCGGCTCGTCCGACTTCAGAGAGTTCGAGCAGACGATCTCGGCCAAATGTTCGGTGCGGTGCGCCGGCGTCTGGCGCACGGGGCGCATCTCGAACAGCCTGACGCGCGCGCCGCCTTCGGCCGCCTGCCACGCCGCCTCCGCCCCCGCGAGGCCGCCCCCGATAACGACAACTTCTTTCATCCCGTCAATCGTAAAGCGTAAACCGCGAATCGTAAAACGAAGGCCACATCTATTTACGATTCACGATTGACGATTCACGGCTTTCCGGGCTTTTGTTCAGGTTCTTCGGCGGGCTTCGGCTTCGGGAAGTTGAGCTTGTCCTCGCCCGTGTTGGAGCTGAAGCGTTTGTAGTCCGAGAACTCGCGCGTCTCGTTGACGGTCATGCCGGCGAAGAGCATGACGCGGGCCGAGAGGTTGACCTGCGAGAAGCGCGGCAGCCAGACGCCGTCTGGCAGGCGCGTCTGCTCGAAGACGAAGGCCGAGCCGCTTTGGATCGAAGCGAGCAGGCCGCCGCCCAGCTTGAAGGCGTCAACGAGCCGCGCTTCGAGGCGCACGACCTGCCGCTCGGCCGGGTCAATCCAGATGATGCCGCTCAGCTTCGAGACGACCGACTCGGCGCGGTTCGACGGGCGGAAGCCGGGCCGCGGGCGGAAGTCGAAGACGATGCTGTCGCGGCCGCGGAACGTCTCGCGCCGCGGCGAGACCAGCTCGACCGCGCGCAGGAAGGTCGAAATCTCCACCTCGTCGTCACCTTCATCCTCCGCGGCCGCCTCCTCCTTGCCCTCGGCCGCCTTCGCCCTCCGCTTCGCGCGCTGCTCTTCCCGGCGCCGCTCGTACTTCGCCTTGTTCTTCGGAGCCTCGCGCTCGGCCTTCTCCAACTCCTCGGCCACGCGCTTCTCCTCCTTCGCCGCGCGCTCGGGCGGCAGAGGCATGCCGTTCTCCGACACCAGCTTCAAGACCGAGCCGTAGTAGAGGACGGGGTAGACCTCGTAGACCGACACCTTCTCCTTCTTGACGACGCCTTTGTCCGTCACCTCGCGCTCCGTGACCTTCTGCGTGAAGGTGTAGTCGTTGACGCGCTTGTCGGCCTCGTCCTGGTTGCGCGCCAGGTCGCGGAGCAAGGCCCCTATGTCGAGCGAGGCGTCGGCCGGCGGCTCGAAGAGCGTGTCGGCGAGCCCCGTGTTGTAGCTCGCCCCGCGCAGCGCCATCGAGAGCGCCACGCCCCCCTCTTCTTCAACCTCGACGCGGTGCGGCTCAAGGAGCAGGGGCGAGCCGGGCCGCGCGCGCCAGTCCGAGAAGCGCACGCGCAGGCGCCGCGTCTCGTCCCACATCTGCAAAGGGGTCTTTCGGGAGACGCCGAACCAGTAGCGCAGGCGCGCGCCCGCGCGGGTGGCGAACTCGACCAGGTAGGCCGGCT